>JABDLS010000108.1 GCA_013002885.1 Gemmatimonadota bacterium
ACGCGCCTGAAGCAGGCGCGTTTTTTATCACGGTAAGAGGTGCAATGCCCACCATCAGCCAGCTCGTGCGTAAAGGCCGCAAGGCGCAGCAGAAGAAGAACAAAGCGCCTGCCTTGCAGCGGAACCCCCAGAAGCGAGGGGTTTGCACGCGTGTGTACACGACCACTCCGAAGAAGCCGAACTCGGCGCTTCGCAAAGTCGCTCGGGTACGCCTCACGAACGGGTTCGAAGTCACCGCCTACATCGGCGGCGAGGGGCACAACCTCCAGGAGCACAGCATCGTGCTCATCCGTGGTGGTCGTGTGAAGGATCTCCCAGGTGTCCGCTACCACATCATTCGTGGAACGCTCGACACCTCCGGGGTCGATGAGCGCCGACAGGGCCGTTCGAAATACGGCGCCAAAAAGCCCAAGTAACAAGAGAACCAGTAGATGAGCCGTCGTTCCCGCGCTGACAAGCGAGAGACTCCGCCTGATCCGAAGTTCGGATCCCGTACCGTCACGATGTTCATCAACAAGTTGATGTACGACGGTAAGAAGTCGGTGGCCGAGCGAATCTTCTACGACGCGATGGACATCCTCGAGGAACGGTCGGGCCAGCCCGGCGTCACGGTCTTCGAGCAGGCCATCAACAACGCCAAACCGGCCCTCGAGGTTAAGAGCCGCCGGGTCGGTGGTGCGACGTACCAGGTTCCGATCGAAGTGCGACCCGAGCGACGTACCGCGCTGGCCACGCGTTGGCTCATCGGTTTCGCTCGGGGTCGCGCGGAGAAGAGCATGGCCGAGCGCCTGGCGGGAGAGCTCCTCTCGGCGAGCCGCGGGGAAGGCAGCACCGTGAAGAAGAAGGACGACACCCACCGGATGGCGGAAGCAAACAAGGCCTTCGCCCACTACCGCTGGTAAGGTCGGAGCTGCAAGCACGAGTGAGTTGAGCAAGACCGAAGCCCCGGATGGGTTGGGGCCGCGGACAACAGAGACGCGATGGCCCCCGGATGAGCCGAAGGGCCCTCTCCGAAACAAGGGAGCGCGGATGGCCGCCTGTCCGAACATGACGGCGGCAGACACACCACGCTCCTTTTTTCATGCCTTTCGAGGCTTGGACGAACGAAGCAACGGACGAAGGACCAGATAGATGCCTAGAGTCACACCACTGCCACGCCTGAGAAACATCGGCATCATGGCGCATATCGATGCCGGCAAGACCACGACCACCGAGCGGATCCTGTTCTACACGGGCCGTGTTCATCGTGTGGGCGAGGTGCATGATGGTGCTGCGACCATGGACTGGATGGAGCAGGAGCAGGAGCGAGGTATCACCATCACCTCGGCTGCGACGACCGCCCATTGGAATCGGTTCGAGACCGAGTACCGCATCAACATCATCGACACCCCAGGCCACGTGGACTTCACGGCCGAGGTGGAGCGCTCCCTCCGTGTTCTGGACGGGGCGGTGGCGGTGTTCTGCGCGGTCGGTGGCGTCGAGCCCCAGTCCGAGACGGTCTGGCGGCAGGCGGATCGCTACAACGTCCCGCGCATCGCGTTCGTCAACAAGATGGACCGGGTCGGCGCCGACTTCATGAACGTCGTCGAGATGATGCGGGAGCGCCTCGGCGCCAACGCCCACGCCATCCAGTACCCCCTGGGCGAAGGCGAGCTCTTTACGGGCATGGTGGATATCGTCGAGCGTAAGGCCCTCATCTTCGAAGACGAGATGGGTGCCAAGATCACCGAGGGCCCGGTGCCCGACGGCCTCAAGGACACCATCGAAGAGCTTCGCGAGCAGCTGCTCGAGGCCGCCGTCGAGCACGATGACGAGCTCATCGAGAAGTATCTGGCTGGCGAAGAGCTCACCGACGACGAGCTTCGTCATGCCATCCGTGCGGCCACCATAAAAGGCGTGATCTTCCCGGTGTTCTGCGGCTCTGCCTTCAAGAACAAGGGCGTCCAGGCGCTTCTGGACGGTGTGATCGATTACCTGCCGTCCCCGGTAGACGTACCTGCGATCCAGGGGCACCTGCCGCAGCACGACGAGACCCACGAGACCCGCGAGGCGAGCGACGATGCCCCCTTCGCGGCGCTGGCGTTCAAGATCGCGACGGACCCATATGTCGGTAAGCTGACGTTCTTCCGGGTCTATTCGGGCTCCCTGCCTTCAGGTTCCTACGTCTACAACGCGACGAAGGACAAGAGGGAACGGGTGGGTCGGATCCTGCAGATGCACGCCAACAAGCGTGAAGAGCGGGACGAGGTGTTCGCGGGCGACATCGCTGCGGCCATCGGGCTCAAGGACGTGAAGACAGGGGACACACTCTGCATCGAGACCGACCCGATCATCCTCGAGGCGATGAAGTTCCCCGAGCCGGTGATCGCCGTCGCCATCGAGCCCAAGACGAAGGCCGACCAGGACAAGCTGACCAGCGGCCTGGTCAAGCTGGCCGACGAGGACCCCACCTTCCGTGTCCACACCGATGAAGAGACCAACCAGGTCATCATCTCGGGCATGGGTGAGCTTCACCTCGAGATCATCGTCGACCGTCTCAAGCGCGAGTTCGGCGTCGAGGCGAACATCGGGCGTCCGCAGGTGGCCTACCGTGAGACGATTCGAAACCGCGCCGAGAAGGTGGAGGCGAAGTTCGTCCGTCAGACCGGTGGTCGCGGACAGTACGGCCACGTGGTGATCAACATCGAGCCCGCCGAATCCGGCGCCGGCTTCGTGTTCGAAGACAAGATCGTGGGTGGCTCCATTCCCCGGGAGTACATCGGGTCGGTGGAGCAGGGTATCAAAGAGGCCCTCGATACGGGCGTCCTGGCTGGCTATCCGGTCATCGACGTGAAGGTCGAACTGATAGACGGTTCGTACCACGACGTCGACTCGAGCGAGATGGCGTTCAAGATCGCCGGCTCCATGGCCCTCAAGGAGGGCATCCGGAAGGCCAAGGCGGTTCTACTCGAGCCCATCATGGATGTCGAGGTGGTGACGCCCGCCGAGTACATGGGTGACATCATCGGCGACCTCTCGTCCCGCCGCGGGAAGGTGGGCGGCATGACCGAGCGTGCAGGCGCCCGGGTCATCGGCGCGTCGGTGCCCCTCGGCGAGATGTTCGGATACTCGACGACGCTTCGCTCCCTGAGCCAGGGACGGGCCGTCTACACCATGCAGTTCGCGCAGTACGAAGAGGTCCCCAAGTCGAAGGCCGAAGAGATCATGGCGGCCAACGGCGGGGCGGACTGACCCGAAGCACGTAACGACAACCTCAGCGACCGACTCAGAAGAGGACAGCGATGGGCAAGGAGAAGTTCGAGCGGACGAAGCCGCATGTGAACGTGGGAACGATCGGACACGTCGATCATGGTAAGACGACGTTGACGGCGGCGATCACGTTGACGCAGGCGAAGAA
>JABDLS010000123.1 GCA_013002885.1 Gemmatimonadota bacterium
TCCATGTCGTAGACGTAGGGGACCCCGTGGAGCAAGCGGAAGAGCATGGCCATGAAGACGGTCTCTTCGCCGGCGTGCACGACGTCGTAGCCCCGAGACCGCACGAGCTTCCACGCCATGAAGAAGAGCCGCAGGTCGTAGAACAGCTTGCGCAGCGAGAACCCTGGCCTGATGAGCTGGTCTGGCTCGCGACCGCCGACCCGGTGGACCGTGACGTTGGGGTAGCTCCGGTCCTCACCCTCGGGGTAGACGGCGACATCGACCTCGTCGCCGCGCAGGCTCAGGGCCCGTAGCAGCAGGTCGACGTCGATGGGGGTGCCCCGATCGATGTAGAACGCGTGCGGGGCAAGAACGAGGATCTTCAAGCGTCTTCGAGGGCGCCCATGGGAGCGTGTGCCAGCGTCAGCGCGATCGGTGGCGTACCCACGCGGCGTAGCAGACGTCGTCATCGAGGGGGCCCCCGAACGGCGGATCGGCGTCTCTTTCGCTTGTCGCGGCCTGAACCTCGATGGACCGATGCTCATCCCCATTCCGGGTAGCTCCAGTGTGCCCCCACTGCTTTGGGAGACAGGCTGACATACGCTGGCGTAAACATATGTCTTGGCAAGGCTCATGCCGCCTGGCCAACGCCAGGATTGGCGCCCATCGTACGCGTCGGAGTATCGCAGGAGCGCCCAGAGTGTTGCACGCCTGCAACGTTTGCAGCGTGGCGAAGCAACACCACGAGAAGCTGGCGCAACGAGTTGAATAGGGCGATCCATGCTCGTGGGGCGACTTCAGACTCCATGGCTTCCAGACCCTCAGCTCGAACCGGGAGATCCCGTGAGGCGTAGTTGGCTCATCGCAGTGAAGGTGGTCGTCTCGATCGCCCTGCTGATCTGGATTCTGCGAGGTTCGAATCTGGAGGAGGTGCTTGCGGCTGCGGCCGACGCTCACGTGCCGCTCCTGCTCGTAGCGTACTCGCTCAACTTCGTGGGTGTCGTGATCAACGCCTCCCGCTGGCGCGGCCTACTCCACACCCACGGCGTGCAGGTTCCTCTTCCGGTCCTGGTCAGGTCCGTAATGGTCGGGGCCTTCTTCAACAACTTCTTACCGTCCACGGTCGGAGGCGACGCCATGCGCGCCTACGATTCGTTCCGGTTCTCCCAGCGTAGGGGCACGATGTCATCCGTGGTCGTGGATCGACTGCTCGGCCTGCTGGTGCTGTCGCTTTTTGCCCTCGCCAGCGTGCCATTCGCTCCCCAACTCACCGGGAGCGTGCCCCTGCTGCCTGTCTGGGTCGCCCTGGGTGCGGCCGTCCTGGCGGGACTCGCGTGGGCCATCTTCCTGTCCCCCTCAGGCGGGTTCGTTCCCGGGGTTCTGGCGCGGCTGCCGGAGGGCATCGCCAGACCAATCGACAAGGTGCTCGGTGCATTCAGGGCGTACGCCGGGCAGCGCTCCGCGCTGGCGAAGGCCTTCGGTTGGTCCGTCCTCCTGCAGGCGAACGTCGTCGTGTACTACATCGTCGTGGCTCGCGCGCTCGGCTTCGACGTCCCGACCCTTCACTTCTTTCTGATCGTGCCACTGGCGATGTACATCATGATGGTGCCGATAACCGTCAACGGCATCGGGCTTCGGGAGAACCTCTTTGCTCTGTTTCTCGGCGCCTACGCCATCGGCAGTAGCGATGCCATCGCCTACGCCTGGCTGGTATATCTGGGGGGACTCATCCTGGGCGTGGTGGGCGGCCTGGTCTATGCGGTCCGCCGGGTCGAGCCGATCCTCGTGCAGGGCTCGGGTCCTGGGGACGTCCTCGACGGCGAGGAATGACCTTCTGCGGAGTCGCCCGCTCAGTAGCGTTCGCGGCTCACTGGCCGCGACGAACGACGAATCCCTGTCCGTGCGGCGGGAACGAGAGGAGCGACTCGGCCTGGAGGCCCGGGTGCTTCGTGAGGAATTCCGAGAAAGCCCTCTTCTGACCGAGGTCGCCGTCGTCCCCGAAGCTCTCCCAGTCGTCGAAGAGCAGAATCGACCCATCGACCAGGTAGCTTTCCAGCCAGCTCAGGACTTCCTGCGTGGACGAATAGAGGTCACAGTCGAGCAGGGCCACCGCGACACTCCGGAAAGGGTAGGCCTCCTTGGCCTCCTCGGTCAGGGAGTCGGAGAAGAAACCCTCGATCAACGTCGTGCGATCCCAATCGACGCCTTCCTCCGTGAGATTGCGGACGACTGCATCCTTCGGGGCCGCGAACTGACCTTCGTAGAAGATCCCGTCCGTTTCGTCGATGCCCTCGACGGGCGGGAGGCCCTGGAAGGAATCGAAGCCGTAGAAGTGGACCGACTCGATGCCGAGTTCACGGCATGCGCGCTGCGCGGCGGCGAAGGCCCCACCTCGGTAGATGCCGAACTCGTAGTAGTCGCCGACGTCTCCCGATGCCCACTCCTTCGCCAACGCCAGGGCTTCGCGTAGCGCCCCCGGAGCCCCGGGGCTGAGTGGTGCGGTCGAGCGGTTGACGGTTCCGTAGAGCCTCGACGCCCATCGGTAGAGGGTCGGGAACGGCTTCAGCATGTGCTCGATCCGCTTCTTGACCGGTCTCAACATCAGCCAACCTCATTTCGTGATCTTCAGGGACGGTCCAAGCTACATCACTCAGTCGGGTTTACCACGAGCTTTCGCCCGGGTCGGCCGTCGGATCCGTCAACGGTCCGGACCCCAGTGCGCCCGCTGACTTGTCGTACCGTGATTCCAGCGACCCGACGAGGCGGGCGAGGTGCTTTTCCGCCGGAATGCCACGTCCCTGCATCACCCGAAGTCCGGCGTCGACTGCGGCGGTGAGGGCCGCGTCACTATCGAGGCCCTCCATCCTGCGGAGCAACAGGTCGTCCAGCCAGACTACGGACTCCTCTTCTACCAGGCGCTTGCACAACGCCAGGAGCTCATCGGGACGGTCGGGCGCCCACCCCATGTCCGAGAGCCGCTCCGGCTCCAGTGGCCGAGGCGGGGCATCGTCGCGGGCGTCAGGGAGGTTCCCATGCGTCATGAGGAGTGCCTGGCGGACCACGTCGCGGGCCGTGGTCCACTTGACCCCCGAGACGCTGACGAGGCCACGCGGCCCGCCGTGCCGCCCGTGGTCGTGGAGGACGGGCGTAGTCGACGCCTCGGCGGTGCCGGCCCGCGCGGCGGGGAGCTGGCCGGCGTATACACGGCGCACGTCTCCCAACGTGAGCTCGAGGCCCGGGACCGCGAGGTTCAACTCGTCGATGAAAGCCTCCACCGCCGAGCTTGGCGGACGGGTCGCTGCGGGGTCGCCGTCCCAGGGCTGGTGCCACGTGCCCGCCATCATCTTGCCGTTCCAGGGCACGATGAAGTACGTCCTCGCACCCGCGACAGGGGACTCCACTGCCACGGCAGAGGGGCCGAGGGGTGGGCGGTCGAAGAGCACGTTGAAGGCCAGGGAGGGTCGGAACAGCTCGGCTACCTCGCGGTCCAGGTCTTCAGCCACTTCGCGACACCATGGGCCCGCGCAGTTGACGACGCGCCTGGCTCGAAACAGCTGTGCCTCTCCGGAAATGCAGTCCATGGCCCGGATGCC
>JABDLS010000137.1 GCA_013002885.1 Gemmatimonadota bacterium
TTGATGTCGAGGATCACCAGATCGGGTACTTCCTCCAAAGCGGCTTCGTATGCCTCCCGGCCATTAGCGTATCGCACGACATCGAGCCCCTCCTTCTCCAGCCGGTGCAAGAGGATCGTCGCGGAGATCTCGTCATCTTCGGCAACCAGTACCCGGGCAGTCGTCGCCTCGGAGCGTACATCGGAGTCCACCACCTGATTGCGTCCGGCCTCACGGGCCCGGAAAAGACGTTGACGGGCCCTCAACACGGCTTCATCCAGCGCCGTGTCAGACGCCACCTCGACAACCCCGATGGATGCGGTTGGGTTGACGGGCTCGCCGTCGGGTCCGACGAGCTCGGAGGTACGCACCCGTTCGAGAATGCGTTCGGCCACCGCGGTCGAGTCGTCCTCCGTAGGGTCCGGCGTGTACACCGCGAACTCAGCCCCTCCGAGTCGACCCACCACGGCGTCATCGGCCACCGCCGACCGGATCGCGTCGCCCACCTGGCGGACCACACCCTCCGCCGCACCCCAGCCCCACACTTCGGAAAGCGCCCCGAATCCATCGACCTGCACCAGAGCAAGGCCGTAGTCCTTGGTCGCCTCGCTGCAGCGAGCGGCCAGCCCAGCTCGATTGAGCAATCCCGTGAGGGGGTCGGACAGCCCACCTCGGCCCCGTCCCGCGCTCTTCGCAAGTCGCAGCGAGACCTCGTGTTCGACGCCTTCCGGGTCGAAGGGCTTCTCGATGTAGGCGTCTGCGCCCAGACCGTAGCAGTCCTCCCGAATGTCGGCGTCGGACCGGGCCGAGATGACTACGACAGGGGTCGTCGCCGTCGCAGGGTCCTCCCGAATCCGGGTGAGGAGCGTTCGCCCATCCAGGTCCGGCAGGATGAGGTCCAGGAGGACGAGGTCGAAAAACCCCTCGGCCAACGCGTGCTGCGCCGCCTCCCCGTCACCGACGGCGACGATCTCCCGGTCTGCCGCGGCGAGCACCACGGACAGGAGGTACTGGATCTCCGGATCGTCCTCGATGACGAGGATCCGGCGGGAGGGGCCGGCCGTCACCCCTCTGTGTCCTGGAGGCCGACGGGGAACGAGACATCGAGCATATAGGCCAGCGCCTCGGCGGCCTTCGTCGTCGAAGCGTGGACCGTCGCGAGTTCGCCGATGATCTCACGTTCCTTGTCGTTCAGCCCGCCGTGGGTGAGCACCAACACGGGAAGCCCCGTATGCAGGCGATCTTCCCGTAGCTCGAGGAGGGAGGCGACGCCATGGGTCGACGACCGCTCCATGTCCAGGACCACGGCATCAGGGGCTTCATGACCGAGGATCTGAACCATGTCTCCTCCCCGCCTCGTCGTCGTGTCGAAGCCACGGGCCCGCACCACCCTCGACAGTGAGTCCGCCCGCTCCCGGTCGCCGGTGACCAGGAGTACCCGCCCGCCCCGCCTTCTACCGAGGTTGCGCCAGAGAACCCGGAGCAAGTCCTCGCGTTCGAAGGGTTTGGTCACCAGGTCCACCGCTCCCAACAACTTGCCCCGCCCCTCATTGGCGACGACGCTCACGACGACGACGGGAATGGCTCGTAGGCCGGCGTCGCTCTTGAGCCGCTTCAGCACCTCCCAACCCGAGAGCCCGGGCATGATGAGGTCGAGGGTTATGAGGTCCGGGGAGTGACGCCTGGCCAACTCCAACCCGTCCTCGCCGTTGGAGGCGGTGAAGACCCGGCAGCCGAAGTCCTCGAGATAGTGGCGGATGAGGACGCGGGAGTCCTTCTCGTCGTCGACGACGAGAACCTTGAAGTCGCTCCATCCTCCTTGCTTCGACTTCCCGTCGGAATCCCCCGCTGCGGCCGGTGAGACCGCGGCAATCCCTCCTTTTCCGTCCACCGCCTGGTCGCCGTCGACGACACTCTTCCCGGTGGTGCCGACCGTCTCGGCCGCCTCGGCGGGCAAAGCTGTCACGACCTCACCGCCCCTGCGTGTTGCAACCGACTCTTCCAGACGACCCTCGGGCCCAACGCCAGCTGCCAGCCGGGCGGGAGACCCTTCCACTTCCTCCGCCCGTACCGGCCGGGAAGCACGCTCACCCATGACGATCTTGAAAGTGGAACCCTTGCCCAGCTCCGACTCCACGATGAGGTCGTAGCCCATGAGAAGGCAGATGGAGCGGGACAGTGCGAGTCCCAGCCCGGTCCCGCCGTACTTTCGAGACGTGCCTGCCTCGGCCTGTTGGAAGGCCTCGAAGATGGCCTCCAGACGATCTTCGGGAATCCCGATCCCCGTATCCCGCACTGCGATGGACACCGGCGTCCGGCCGTCGGCTGCCACCTCCAGGCGCACCGTCACCGACCCCGCGGACGTGAACTTGAGGGCGTTGCCCACCAGGTTGATTATGACCTGCTTGAGCTTGGCCGAATCGGTCTCCACCAGTTCCACGGAGTCCGGCACGTCGGCTACCAGCGCGATGGCGCCCTCCTTGGCTTTCGCTTGCCCCTCGAGCTGCTGAACCGTCTCGACGCAGAGATGAGCGAGGTCGATCTCCTCGATGATGAGCTCCATCCTTCCGGCTTCGACTTTCGCCAAATCCAGGACCTCGTTGATCAGGGCGAGCAGGTGTTTGCCGTTGGAGAGGACCCGTTCCAGGAAGCCGATGTCTTTCTTGTTGAGGCGCTCGTCCTTGTTCTTGAGCAGGATGTTGGTGAAGCCGATGACCGAGTTGAGCGGCGTCCGGAGCTCGTGGCTCATGTTGGCGAGGAAGTCGCTCTTCGCCTTGTTGGCCGCCTCGGCCTCCTCCTTGGCAATCCGGAGTGCTTCCTCCGCCCGCTCACGCTGGGTCACGTCCTTGCCGAAGAAAACCGCCCCCGACACACCGTCGACAGACTGGATGGGGTTGGCATACAGCTCGAAGTACCGGGTCTGGCCATCGACCTCGTCGCTACGAACCGCCACTTCCCGTTCACCCGAAAGGGCCCGGTCGTAGAGCTCCCGATACCACTCGACGTCCTGCGTCGGGAAGACGTCTTCGGGAAGCATGCCGGCCTGGGGTTCGTGCCCGGTCCGGGCTTCCATGGCGAGGGAGAACGCCGAATTCAGGGTGATGAGGCGATGCTGGCGATCCACGGACCAGATGGAGTCACCGGTGTTCTCCACGAGGGCCTCGAGATTGCGCTGCGACTCGTCGAGGCGCCGCTCGGCCAGACGCTGCTCCGTGACATCACGGAGAATGCTCTGCGTCGCCGCGGCCTTGTCCCCCGCGAACTGGGCCTGAGTGCTCCCCGACAGAATCACTGCCCTCCCGTCGGCGGCAAGGTATTCGACGTTGTAGCGTCTCGGCTCACCGCCTTCCAGCACTCGATTGAGCTCCGCCTCGAACCGAGCCCTGTGCTCCGGGCGAACGATGTCGAAGACCCTCATGGCGTCGAGTTGATCGTCCGTGTAGCCCAGAACCCGCTTCCAGGACGTGTTCACGTAGAGGAAGCGACCCTCCGGTCCCACACTCTGGATCAGGTCGTTGGCGTTGTCGAGGAATCGCTGCAGCCGCTCGCTGCTCTCCTTGACTGCCAGCTCGGTCTTGGACCTGAAGTCGACCTCACGAGCGAGTGCGTCGTTCGAGCGGGTGAGGGCTTCCAGAACCTCCGCCTCACGAGTGAACGTCTCGTAGACACTGTATAGCAGCCCGGTCAGGATGGCCGCATAGCTCAGGATCTTGAGGAGGTGGGCCGCGTCGAACATGGCGTCCCAACGCTGCTCCGAAAACGCCATGAAGACGCCGTCGGCGAGGGCGCCGATGAGCAAGGAGACCAGCATCCAGTGCTCGAACTGGTTTCGTCGCCAACTCCCCTTCCAGTAATAACCGGCGAACGTGAGGGCGAAGAAGATCGCCGGGAAGAACTCAGCGGGTCGCGTCGCCGCCCAGCTCGGCCATTGGACGGTTACCGACGGAAAGAAGAACGTCAGGGCGGTTAGCCCGAACTGGAAGAACAACAGGTTGACCAGCGTGAGCAGGAGTGCCACCCCATAGATCGACACTTCCGGGATGGTCTCGGCGCGCGCGCCCGTCATCTCCTGACTTCGAAGGAAGCTCCAGAAGAGGAAGAGCGACAGGTAGACCCTGCCGGTCCACCACGTCCACGCGTACATCGACTCGGGCTCGACTCCATCCGCGACGAGCGAGGCCTCGAGGAGCGCCGGGATCGTCGAAACCACGTGGTTGAGGTCGAGGATCGCAGCCCCGATGAAGCCGCAACCGATGAGGAGGAAGGTGACCTGCTTCCGGCTGTAATAGCGCACCAGCGCCAGAGCACCCACGAGAAATGCCAGGAGGGTGCCTACCGTCTCCATCGTGGTGTGAAACGCGGGCCCGGTGTCCCACATCAGGTCGTTCGCGAGCAGCATGGCGCCGCCCACGAGGGCCAGGAATACTACCGCGTAGAGCGCAGAGTGCTCGCGACCCCGGTCGGGGCCTTCGAGCTCGTCTACGGTTGAGCCGCCGGCCAGCTCGATGAATTCGTTGGCGGTCCTACCGTCGAGAGTGTCCGAACCGGAGCTCAGCTCGCCTGATTCAGGCACCGCTCGATCGCATCGATGAGCACATCCTCGTCGACGATGGGCTTCGTGACGTAGTCGTTGAAGCCAATGGAGAGGTATTTCTCACGATCCCCGGCCATGGCGTGGGCCGTGAGCGCGATCACAGGTATGTCCTTCAGGGCGTCCTGCGTGCGCAGCCACTGCAGCACTTCCGTACCGTCCATCTCGGGGAGCGAGATGTCGAGCAGGACGAGGTCCGGAACGTCGTCCGGCAAGCCCTCCACTGCCTCGACACCGGTTTCGTACTCCGAAAGGTCGTACCGGTCCTCGAGAAGCGCCTGGACGAGCATCCGGTTGTCGGGGTTGTCTTCGACTACGGCAACTTTATGGCTCATCGGGCATCTCTTTCTCCAGGGTTCCCAGGGCATCCATCACCGACGCGTATGCCGCCTCGAGCTCCGGCCCGATTCGGCGCATCTCTTCGACGTCTTCGGCAAGAGCCGCGGCTTCGATCTTCGTTGCCAAACTACGAAGGTGCTCACCGCCAATGTTCGCGGCACTCGACTTCAAGGAGTGAGCACCTCGCTCGGCTTCCTCCACGTCGGCCTCGGCGATACCGTTGCGGATCTGGTCCATTCGAGTACCGGAGTTCTTCAGGAAGAGCCGTACCATCTGACCCGCGAGCTTGTCCCCGCCCCACTCCTTGAGGCGTTCGATGGCCTGCGGATCGATGACTTCGGGTTCGGTCATGGATTCGATGTTTTCTCGGGGGAGCGCCGCCGATATGGAGTCTAAACGCGAGACTTCAGGAATACCATGATGTCATCGCCCTACCGCGGCGAGGATGCCCCGGACCCCCCGGGCCGCACCTTCCGGGTGTCCGTACACCGCCGAGCCCGCAACGGCGACGGATGCCCCAGCCTCCGCGATACTCGATGCGTTTTTCGAATCCACCCCTCCATCCACCTCGATCTCCGCATCGGAACCGATCTCGTCGAGCAGCGCACGGGCGCGGCGGACCTTGGCGGTGCTCCGGGGAATATAGGATTGGCCTCCGAAACCCGGATTCACCGACATCACCAGAAGTAGATCGACGTACGGGAGTACTTCTCCGACCCCTTCGAGGGAAGTCGCCGGATTGACCGCGACTCCGGCCCGGACATCCAGCTCCTGAATTCGCTGTACCGTGCGGTGAAGGTGGGTGCATGCCTCCTGGTGGACCGTGATCAGATCCGCCCCCGCGTCGGCGAAGGCCTCGAGGTACCGGTCGGGCGACTCGATCATGAGGTGCACGTCGAGCGGCAACCCTGTTGCTCGCCGAGCCGCTTCCACGATGAGCGGGCCGATGGTGATGTTCGGCACGAAGTGGCCGTCCATCACGTCCACGTGGATCCAGTCGGCGCCCGCCTCTTCGACGATGGCGATGTCCTCGGCGAGACGGCCGAAGTCGGCGGAGAGAATGGAAGGTGCAAGCTTCATTCGTCTCTCCTCAGTGTCTTCGTCCCATCGGCCGACGCGACGACGACCTCGTCGGCCATGCCCAGGAACAGGCCGGTGTCGACGATGCCGGCCCGGTAGAGAAGCGTCTTCTCCACCGCAGCAGGGTCTTCGATGCCCTCGGGAAACGTGCAGTCCAGAAAGACGTTCCCGTTGTCGCTCCTCACCGGAGCTCCGTCCCCATTCATGCGCAGGGCCGGTGCCGCGCCGAGGGTCTCGAGGAAGCGGGCCTGGTGTCCGATTGCCCAATCGACCACCTCGACGGGAAGGGGTACTTTGGTCCCCAGGCGCTCCACCAGCTTCGTTTCGTCACAGATGATGACGAGGCGACTCGAAGCCTGGGCCACCATCTTCTCCCGAAGTAGTGCGGCTCCCAGACCCTTGATGAGATCGAGCCCGGGCGACACCTCGTCGGCTCCGTCGATGGTCACGGCCAGCGGAGGGGTATCTCCGAGTTCCCCGAGCGTGATTCCGCGACTTCGCGCCTGCCGCTCGGTCTGCACCGAAGTCGGGACGGCGACGATGTCGGAGAGGGTGCCATCCTCGAGGGCGTCCCCTAGAAGCTCGACGAGGTGGCGCACCGTGCTCCCCGTGCCCAAACCGATGGCGGTGCCACTCTCCACGACGGTGAGAGCCGAACGCGCGGCGGCGAGCTTGAGATCGTCTCGAGTCAAACGGGGCCTCGGGGATCGGAAGGGCCTACCACGACCGTGAATCTATCCAAGCCTTGGGAAGCGGCCAACATCGGGACCGGACCCGAAGGCGGGTCCGCTCGGTTGACACCCCACCCCTCCCCGACCATCCTTCGCCGATGAACGATTCGCACAGCAACCGGCGATATTATTGGCTCCCTCCCCACGGGAGTGTTCCTCGCCGAGGTGCGCCGTTCGACTGACCGAACGCTCGACCCCAACGGCCCGGAAGGCTTCCGACTTCACGTCGGAGGCCTTTTTTCGTGCCCCTGACCGTCAAAGGCACCCCACATGATCATCGTCACCCGCAAGGGCGTCACGCCCGACGAGCTCGACCACATCCGCGAGCGCATCGAGGCCGAAGGCCTGCGTACCCACGTCTCCCAAGGCGAGCACAGGACCATCGTGGGTTGCATCGGAGACGAGGAGCGCCTCCAGACCGTCCCCCTCCTCTCCATTCCCGGCGTCGAAGCCGTGCACCGGGTGCTCAAGCCGTACAAGCTGGCTTCCCGCGACTTCGCCGCCGAATCCACCACGATCAGTCTCGGCAACACCGTCCTCGGGGGCCAGGAGGTCGTGACCATAGCGGGCCCCTGTTCCGTGGAGGGACGGGACATGCTCAAGGTCACGGCCGAGGCGGTCCACGCCCATGGAGCCCGGGGCCTGCGTGGGGGTGCCTTCAAACCTCGAAGCTCCCCTTACTCCTTCCAGGGTCTGGGTGAAGAGGGGCTCCAGATCCTCGCAGAAGTGAGAGAACAGACGGGACTGCCCGTGGTCACCGAAGTCATGGACACGCGTCAGGTCGAGCTCGTGGCGTCCTATGCCGACATGCTCCAGATCGGCGCCCGGAACATGCAGAACTTCTCCCTCCTGACCGAGGTGGGGCGCGTTCAGCGCCCCGTCCTTCTGAAGCGGGGAATGTCGGCCACCGTCGAGGACCTTCTTCTGGCCGCCGAGTACGTCATGAGCCAGGGCAACCCGAACGTGGTCCTCTGCGAGCGCGGAATCCGCACGTTCGGCACGGCGACGCGGAACACGTTCGATCTGGCGGCCATCCCGGTGCTGAAGCGTGAGACGCACCTGCCCGTAGTGGCCGACCCGTCCCATGCCGGCGGCAGCCGTAGCCTGGTGACGCCTCTTTCTCTGGCGGCCGTAGCGGCTGGAGCCGACGGTCTCCTCGTCGAGGTGCACCCCGACCCCGAGACAGCGACGTCCGATGGCGAGCAGTCGCTGGACTTTCCCGAGTTCAATGAGCTCATGGCTTCGCTTCGGCCCTTCGTCGAGGCGGCAGGGCGGACGATGGCCTAGCCGGGAAGACGACGCCCTACGCCCCGGCTCGCCCCTGGGCAACCTGTTGGCGCGCCTCACCGATGCGCGTCCTCGCCGTCGCGATCTGGCGCTCCACCGAGTGAAGGGAGGTCCCGCCGGCCGCTCCGCGCGCCTCCACCGAGGCCTCCCAGTCGAACACGTCGAATACGTCGGCGCCGAACACCGAGCTCTCAGCCTGATAGTCGGCGACGTCCAGCTCCGAGAGGGCGACCCCCTTCTCTTCGGATCGACGGACAAGCCGTCCGACGATTTCATGACTCGCACGAAAGGGCACCCCTCGAAGGACCAGATAGTCCGCCAGATCCGTGGCCAGGAGTTGGGCGTCCATGGCGGCGCGCATTCGATCTGGCCTCAGCTCCGCGGTGGAGACGGCGCCGGTGATGGCCGGCAAGGTCATGAGGAGCGTATCGACCGCGTCGAACAGTGGCTCCTTGTCCTCTTGGAGGTCCCGATTGTAGCTCGTCGGAAGACCCTTGAGCAGGGTGAGCATGGTCACGAGCCCCCCGGTGAGGCGACCGGCCTTGCCACGAGTCAGCTCCGCCACATCGGGATTTCGCTTCTGAGGCATGAGGCTCGACCCGGTGCTGAACCCGTCTGACAGGCGAATGAAGCCGAACTCGAGGCTGGAAAAGAGGACCAGGTCCTCGGACAGTCGCGACAGATGGACCCCGATCATCGCTCCCGCGTACGTGGTGTCGACGATCCAGTCCCGGTCGGACACCGCGTCGACGGAGTTCTCGCTGATGCGATCGAAGCCGAGTTCTTCGGCCAACGCCTCCCGGTCGACGGGGAAAGGGCACCCCGCGATGGCACCGGAGCCCAGGGGAAGCACGGAGGCCGCCGCCCGCGCGGCCCGCAGACGCTGGAC
The DNA here is from genome assembly GCA_013002885.1 of Gemmatimonadota bacterium. Lineage (GTDB taxonomy): Bacteria > Gemmatimonadota > Gemmatimonadetes > Longimicrobiales > Gaopeijiaceae > UBA2589. The sequence goes on from JABDLS010000137.1 coordinate 8,897, forward strand.
GTCACGAAGCAGCGGAAAGAGATGACTCAACGCCCACTGCCCCGCCCGGATGGGCTGTGCCTGCTGGAGGTGGGTGTAGCCTGGCATGATGACCTCCCGACCCCGCTCTGCAAGCCCGACGAGAGCGTCGCAGAGGTCGAGCACAGCGCGGGAGACGGCGTCCAGGGACGCCATGCCGTACAAGCGGACGCCGGTGGAGGACTGGTCATTCCGGGAACGCCCGGTGTGGAGTTTTCCAGCGACCTCCCCCGCCTCCTCACCGAGCATGCGTTCGACGACGGAGTGGATGTCCTCGTCGGGAGCGTCGTTCACACCATCGGACTCGATGCGCTCAGCCACCCTCCTCAAGCCGACGACGATGGCCTCCGCCTCGGCCTCCGTGAGCACGCCCGCCCCTCCAATCGCTCGAGCCCACGCCATGCTCGCGACCACGTCCTCCCGCCAAAGGCGAGCGTCCACGTCGAGACTGAGGTTGAGTGGTACCATGGCAGGAGCCATCCCCCCGTCGAAGCGCCCACCCCAGAGGCCCTTGGCCTCGTCCTCGCCGGCGCTCACCGGGTTTTCCTCGACGTGGTGGTCATGGTGGAGAATGGAATGGCAGGGCACCGATAAAGAAAGAGGCCCGGGGGTAAGGAGACCGGTCGCTTCCCGCCGAAGCGCCGTGGGGCCGTGTGCCCCCTAGCTCCTACCCCCGGGTCCCTCATGTTTCGAGTCCGGGCGTCCGACATGCGACGGACGATGGATAGATATGCACAAACCGTGCATAAGTCAACACTACCGTCGGGAGGCGATCTCCTCGATCCGCCTCTGCACCACCGCCCGCTGCTCCGTCTCACGCAGGATGATGAGGATGGTGTCGTCTCCGGCCAGGGTACCGAGGACCTCGGGCCACTCTTCCCAATCGATGCCGGCAGCCACCGTCTGCGCACCACCCTTCATGGTCCGGACGACGAGGAGATTGTCGACGCCGTCGGCATGGTGGAAGAGCGTAGGGAGCAGAGACTCGAGGGGCGGGGTGCTGTCCCACTCTTCGGGAACGGAGTAGTAACCCACGCCGTCGGCTCCGGGCACCTTCACGAGGCGGAGTTCGCGGATGTCCCGGGAGAGCGTCGCCTGGGTGACGTCGGTACCCTTCTCCACCAGAAGTTCGCGGAGGCCCTCCTGGCTCGTGACCCGGCTTGTCCGGATGATGTCGAGGATCTGCCCGTGCCGGTCCCGTTTGCTCAAGCCACGACCTTGTCCACTAGGGCTCTGACTCGTTCTGGCTCGAACCCCATGCTCCGCTCCAGCTCCTCACCGCCGTCGAAGACGATGAGTGTCGGGATGCTTCGAATACTATAGCGCATGGCCACGTCGGGGGCCGCGTCGGTGTCCACCTTTGCCACCAGCATCTTCCCGATCTGGTCGTGGGCGATCTCGTCGATGAGAGGCGCCACCATCTTGCAGGGCGCGCACCAATCGGCGTAGAAGTCGACCAGGACGGGCGCGTCGGACTCGAGCACGGTGCGATCGAAGTCATCCTGACCGACCTTCACGGGTCGATCCAGGAGCATGGGCTTCGTACAGTCGCCGCACTTGGGACGGTCGGCAGCTCGGCGAAGGTCCACCTTGTTCAAGGTGCCGCAGAAGCTGCACCGCAGGGTGACCGACGTCGGATTTCCCACATCGGTCACCCCACCCTCCTCACTGCTCATTTCCGGTCTCCTCCAGTCCGCGTGGGCGCTCGCCGTGGGTATCCCGACCGACTGTGCGGGGTTCCCCATTCAAGCGGACAGCCCCCGCCAATCAGAAGAGCTCGTAGCGGACACTGAGCATGGTATACCGCCCGATCTCCGGAACGCCCGGGAACGTCTGATACTGGGTCCCGAAGAGGTTGCTCACGGAAAGCTGCAACGTGG
>JABDLS010000020.1 GCA_013002885.1 Gemmatimonadota bacterium
CTCGAGAACCAGGCGACGTTCGAGATGGAGGTGACGCCTGACGGCATGTTCGCCGCCTTCGTACACTTCGATTTCGGTGACGGACTTGAAGGCGCCCGCATTGGAACGCTCGACGTGTCCACCGGCGTGGTCGTGCAGTCCGTGCTCGGATCAGGCGCGCGCGAGCGTCACCCCGACCTCTCACCCGATGGCCGATTCCTGGCGTATGCCTCCAACGAATCGGGAGGAGATCAGGTATACGTGCGTCCGTTCCCGGATCTTGAAGCGGGGCTCGTGCAGGTTTCGGCCTCGGATCGGGCGAACCAGCCGATTTGGTCGCGAGGTACGAACGAGCTGTTCTACGTGGGGTTCTTGCCCGACGGCACCCCTCGAATGATGGTCGCCAAGTACGCCACGGACGACCGCTTCAGGGTGGTCAGTCGGAGAGCGCTCTTTGCGATGGGGAACGTGAGACTGCAGGAGAGCGGGCAGTCTTACGACGTGAGCAGGGACGGGCAGCGGCTTCTGATGGTGATGATCGGTCAGCGTGGGGACGAGGGCGGCGACCAGCGGCTCGTGCTCGTCCGCAATTGGTTCACGGAACTCGAGGAGCTCCTCGGTGGGAACTGACGGAAAGGGACGGCCTGCAGGAAAGGAGTGCTTTATTCATGGCAGGATGCGCGCAAAGGAGACGGGATGAACCTCGAAGAGATACAGGCCTTTGGTACCGCGTACACGGCCGCCTGGAACAGCGGTGAACCGGGCGCCGTGGCCGCGTTCTTCGAGCCGTCCGGCTCATTGAAGGTGAACGAAGCGGAGCCCGCGGTCGGCCGAGAAGCGGTCGCACAAGTCGCCGAAGGGTTCATGACCGCGTTTCCAGACATGGTCCTCACGATGGACTCCGTGCGTTTGACGGAGGCGGGAGCCGAATACCACTGGACGTTCGAAGGAACCAACACAGGTCCCGGTGGATCAGGCAACCGCGTCAAATTCAGCGGATATGAGGAGTGGACACTGAGTGAAGCGGGCCTGGTCGCTCGCTCGCTGGGCAGCTTCGACGAGGCGGAGTACCACCGTCAGCTTCACTTCGGCATCGAGGGCCGGTGAGAGCCGACCGGTTGCCGAGTGCCTGACCCTCCTCCCGGGCACGAGACACGCGTCCGCAGCTAGGCCCGGTGAGGCCTCATCTGGAGAACTCGTGGACCGCCATGAGGCACCCGCCGAACGCGATGGACATGCAGTCGGCAGTACTGCCCGGGGGCGATCGCCACAGGACCACCTCGTACGTGTGACCTGCCTGAAGTGGCTCGGGCGCCTGGAACTCATCGACCCCGTCGGGCACGACACCGAAGGTGACGGGCGGCAAGATCAGGTTCACGAGATCGGGATCGCCGATGTCGGATGCGCCAGGAGAGTCCGTCCCGACCATCCAGACATCCGACGCGTCCTCTTCGATCAGTACGAGGGCGACGGCGCAGTCGGGCTCCCAGTCGATCACGGGCTGCAATCCCGCGCCTACGGTGACCGATACGCGGCCCACGTCGTCAGCGCACGGGGTCACGACGCCCGTGGGGTCGTCGTTTCCGCACGCCCAGGTCGAAAGCGCCAAAGCGATGGCTAAGGGTGGAGCGCCTTTCATGGAGAACCTCCGTTCGTTCGGGAACTGGGTCCGCAAAGGGTGGCCCCGTGCGACCTGGCGCCCCATACGTAGCACTCCGTAGACTCCGCCGCAGGAAACAAGAGCGGCAGGGGCCGGGCGGACCGCGCAGCTGATCGCCGGGACCTCGGACGGCGATTCTGACTTGGAGGCGCACGCATGAAGTTCCTCGTCGACGCACTCCCGGGTCTTCTCGCCACCGTGTCGATCGTTGTGCTGTCTGGCTGCGGCGATGCCACGGGTCCGCCCTTGCCCACAATGCCGTTCGACCCGACAGGCAGCTGGGAGGCGGACGTCGCGGGCAGCCTCGAGGGGTCACAGGTCACCGAGACGATGGTCATCTCCATCGCTGACACCTCGTATTGCGCGGCCTGCGGAGGTGGCTTGGCAGAGCTGCTGGGCACATGGGAGTGGGCCGGCCTGAGCGGTTTCGTTGATGGGTTCTGGACTCCAGCCGCAGACGAAACTGCACGGGACTCTGGAGGCCGATGTCCGGCCTCCTTCATGGCGTGCTCGGTCACCTTGAGCCTCCGGGCACCCGACCCATCGTGCTACGAGCTGCTCAACCCTGGAGTCAACTCGATCGAGGTACTTGGCTGGTTCGACGGTTCGGCCTCTCTGGTCGCCGCATCCCTCGAGGGGACCTATTGGGAGGGCAGATTCGACGACCCACAGCCCTGCCCGGGCCCGGTTCTGATCTCGCTCGACACGTCGGCATCGTTCACCCGGAGGTGAGCGGTCCCCATGCACGTTTCACGTTGATGAATGGTTCACGGTAGTGGGCTCGGCTTGGACTTCTTCTCGACTGGCCCGCAGATACACGGCGTAGTTGCCTTGTCAGTCGAGGGTCAGTTCGAAGCGTCGACCAATCGCTCACGAGCAATGTGGCGCTGCGACCCACGTGCCTTCCGGGCATCGGCGGCAGCGACACGTGTCCACTCCGGGCTGGTTGTTGTACGATCGAACATCGACTTTTGAGTAGCGGTTGGGCGGACGGAGTTCGGAGGCCCCGGCAAGGACGAGCCCGGAGGCCCGAGATGGCGGCGATGTGGAGAGGGCAACTCTTTCAGGTGGGATTGTGGCGATTTCAGTCTGCTCTGAGCATCGGTGGCCCCGCTGGAGGCTTCCTCTGGGAGTCGCGTCTCGCGCGTCCCGGCCCATTGATCGCCCTGCTGGCGCCGGACCCGCTGGGCTCGCCACGGCTGTATTCGCCGCTAGCACGTGAACCACACTCCGCGGACGCGCGTTCTCATGATCGCCCTCGACGCCGCCGAGCCGTCGCTGGTCGAACGGTGGATGGCCGAGGGTCGGCTTCCGAACCTGGCGCGAATCCGGGAGCGGGGGAGCTATGGAAGGCTCTCGTCGAGCGCGGAGTGGATGGCCGGCTCGCCGTGGCCGACGTTCCACACGGGAACTGACCCAGGGGAGCACGCCCACTACCACTTCGTGCAGTGGCGGAAGGAAGACCTGAACATCGTGCGTCCTTCCCCCGAATGGCTGCCGATGCCCACATTCTGGCGCGAAGCGGGCCGGTCGGGGCGGCGAGTGCTCGCGATCGACGTGCCCTCGGCTTACGGCCCACAGGCGTTCGACGGCATCGAGGTATACGGGTGGTGTAACACCGACCTCCTGGCGGAGCCAGCCTCCTACCCCCCGGAGGTGTTCGCACAGGCTCGCCGGCGCTACGGGTCATCGAAGATGCCCGACGAGCGGTATTCGATGGAGCGCCCCGAGGCGCTGCTGCGCCTTCGTGACGATCTGATCCAGTGGACCGACCGGACGGGCGAACTCGCACGCGACCTCATGGACGCCGAGGACTGGGACCTTTGTCTCGTCAACCTGACGGCGCCCCATCGGGGAGGGCACAAGCTTTGGGACACGACCGCGGTCCGGGGTGAGGTCTCGAGCGAGGCCAGGCGGGAGCTGGGACATGCCCTGCTGGACGTGTACACGGCGTGCGATAGGGTCGTGGGTCGGCTTTTCGACAGCGCCGACCCGGACGCGGTGCTGGTCTTCTCTCTCCACGGCATGGGGCCAAACGTCTCACGGGTGCCAATACTATCCGAGATGCTCGATCGGGTTCTCGCGGGTCGGAGCGAATCCGGAGCATCCCCTGGGCTCCTTCACCGATTGCGGGCCACGCTCCCCAACGAATGGCGGGCCGCGGTCAAGGGATTGCTGCCTACGAAGGTTCAAGACCAGCTCACCGTGTACTGGCGCTTGGGCGGGAAGGACCTCGGTGCGCTCCGCGCGTTCCCTCTGGTCGCCGACCTCCAGGGCTACATCCGGATCAACGTTGCCGGGCGAGAGCCGGAGGGCATCATCGAGCCCGGCCCGGAGTACGATCGGTTGTGCGAGGAGCTGGCGTCGAGCTTGGCCACGTTCGTCGATGCGGACTCCGGCGAGTCGATCGTGGCTGAGGTGGTTCGCAGCCATCGACTGTATCCCGAGGGGACGAGGGTGGCCGATCTTCCGGACCTGATCGTGAAATGGGCGAACACGCCGGCAAGCTCGCATCGACGCATCGTTTCGCCGGAGCACGGCGCCATCGATTGGCCCTCGCCGGGTGGGCACCCCGACGGAAGGAGTGGCAACCACCGAGGAGAGGGCTTCCTGCTTGCGGGTGGCCCGAGCGTGCCCTCGGGTGCGCCGTTGAATGGAGCACGCGTCGTGGATCTGGCTCCCACGGTCTATTCCATGCTTGGACTTCCTGCTCGCCCTGAGTGGATCGGATCTGAGCTGTCGATTGCCCGGGCTTCGGGGCCGTCTCCCGGTGAGGAGCAGGGGTAAGGCAGATCGACCGCGCCTGAAGAACCGGTATGCCCGGCTCATTCCGCGCCCTTCGATGAACCTTGCAGCGGGAACATATGTTTGCTAACGAGGAGCAGGGGGGAGGGGAACGTGCACTGCGATTGGATGGCCGACCGGAGTTGTCATGCTTCCTGACGGGGACGGAAATCAATGAAGGTCGCGAGGCCTCGACGTCTCAGAATCGCCATGGTCGCGGCCTGTCCGTTTCCCGTTCCTCGTGGTACGCCGATTCGAATCTACCGGATGGCGGAGGGACTCTCCCGGCGCGGCCATGACGTTCACGTCGTGACCTACCACCTCGGAGAGGACCCGCCCGACGCCACCTTCGAGATCCACCGGATCGCCCGCATCCCCACCTACTCCAAGACGTCCGCGGGGCCCAGCTACCAGAAGCTCGCGGTGCTGGACCCGCTCCTCGCGTTCGAGTTGCGGCGCCTCCTTCGGGTCCACCGCTTCGATGTGATTCACGCGCACCATTTCGAGGGACTCCTCGTTGCCGACCTTGCTCGGTCGAAGAGAGCGCCCCCGATCGTGTTCGACGCGCATACGCTCCTGGAGTCGGAGCTGCCGTACTATGGGCTTGGACTTCCGCGCGGCGTCAAGCGAGCCCTGGGCCGTCGCCTGGACCGGTGGTTCCCGGGCCGAGCGGAGCACGTGATCGCGGTGACCGACGACATCCGGTCTCGACTCATCGAGTCGGGGGCCGCCGCAGCTGAATCGGTCAGCGTGATTCCCAATGGGGTCGAGTCCGATGTCTTCGCGGCGCCTCGTCCCCCGCGCCTCCGGAATGGACAGCCACGCCGTCTGATCTTCACGGGGAATCTGGCCCCCTACCAGGGCATCGACTTCATGCTCGACGCCTTCAGGGTCCTGAGGCAACAGCGCGACGACGTGCGGCTGACCATCGCCACGGAAGACTCGTTCACGCCGTATGAGCAGACTGCGATCGATATGGGCATTCGGTCCTTCATCGACGTCCACGAAGTCGACTTCAGTCGCGTGCCCGAGCTCCTGGGAGAGGCCGAGATCGCTTTGAATCCCCGCGTGGACTGCGACGGACTTCCACAGAAACTGCTCAACTACATGGCAGCCGGTCGTCCAGTGGTGTCGTTTGCCGGATCGGCGAAGCACCTGACCGACGGCAGGCACGGGACGGTGGTGGAAGACCGGGACGTCGAAGGATTCGCGCGAGCCATCGATGACCTCTTGAGCGACAGCGCGTGGGCCCATGGCCTGGGTACCGCGGGGCGGACCATGGTCCGAAACGAGCTTTCGTGGGAGGCTACCGCAGCCCGGGTCGAGGCGCTGTACCACCGGGTGGTATGACGTCCGAAGAGGGAACCGGGGGTGGCCCCGACGTAGGCGCCGTCGTAATCAACTACAACGGGGGCGCCCGGACCCTGGACTGCCTCGCCGCCCTGCGCCGACAGAGTGTTGGCCTGAGCCGGATCGTCGTCGTAGACAACGGTTCCGAGGACGGTAGCCCCGACGCCATTCGCGAGCGGTTCCCCGAGGTGGAAGTCCTGGAGCTCGGCGAGAATCGCGGCCTTCCCGCAGCACGCAACGTTGGACTCGGCGCCCTGGACACCGAGTTGGTGCTCCTGTCCGATAGCGACATCTACCTCGAGCCCGACGCTCTCGCGCATCTCGTCTCGGCTCACGAGGAAACCGGCGTCGCGGTCGTGTGCCCCCGGATTCGACTGATTCCCGAGCGCGACGTGGTCCAGGCCGACGGAGCTGCCGCGCACTTCGTCGGCACGATGGTCCTGCTCCACGCCTACACCGATGTGGAGCAGGTCCCGACGGAGCGGCGCGCGGTCGGGGGGTGCATCGGGGCCTGCTATCTCGTCGACCGAAGGACCGTCATCGAAGCGGGTGGCTTCGACGAGACGTACTTCTTCTACTTCGAGGACCTCGAGTTCATGCTTCGCCTGTCTGCGCGCGGCGAGGGCTTTGTCTGCGAGCCGGCAGCCGTTGCTTTCCACGACCGCGGAGAGGGTACCGCGGGCCTGTCGTTTCGCGGCACCGGCCAATACCCGCTCAAGCGGGCGTACTTGTCGATGCGACACCGCTTGCTGACGATCCTGATTCACTATCGGCTTCGCACGCTCTTGGTCCTGGCACCGGCCCTCGCGACGTACGAACTCGCTGTCGCCGCTTTCGCGGTGTCTCGTGGGTGGACCATCCCGTGGCTGAAGTCCTGGGGATGGCACTTCCGCAACCTGCGGCTGGTCGCTCAGCGTCGGCGCTCGGCTCAGGCCGCGAGAGTCGTCAGCGATCGCGACCTGCTGGTCGGCGGCCCGCTTCCGTTGGCGCCGGGCGTGATCGAGGCTCCCGCGACGAGGGTGGGGGTCGCGGCGCTGTCGGGGCTCCTCAACGGGTACTGGCGGATCGCTCGCCGGCTGATCTGATGATCGCTGCGGCAGGAGGAGGTCGAGCCTTCGAGGCTCCGTCCGACCCGAGTAGGGTCGTCCTCATCGGGTTCGACTCGGCCACACCCGAGATCCTGGAACGAGGCATGGACGAAGGGTGGCTGCCCAACATGACACGCCTTCGTGAGCGAGGCGCGTATGGACGTCTTCAGTCCACCTCCGATTGGCTCGTGAGCTCTCATTGGTCCAGCTTCTCGCTCGGCGTGCCCCCGAACGAGCACGGTTGTTACCACTTCCTGCAGTGGCGCCCCGACTCCATGGCCTTGGAGCGAAACGAGCCCGCCTGGATGATCCGCGAGCCGTTCTGGCGCGAGGCCGCAGCGACCGGACTCCGGGTCGTGACCATGGACGTTCCCTATACGCACGGACCGAGAGTCCCCCACGGCACGGTGGAGATGTCGGGGTGGGCCACCAACGAGCTCACCTTTCCGCCGTACGCCGATCCGCCGTGGCTCGAGCGCATGGCAGCGGAAGCGTACGGCGGGTCGCTGAGGAGAGCAGGCCAGGGGTTGGCGTTCGAGCAATACGCGCCCCGCCCGATGGATGACCTCCTGCGCATTCGGGAACAGTTGGTGGACATCGCCGACCGCGCATCCCGCCTTTCCCTGGACGTGATGGACCGGGCACCGTGGGACCTGTTCGTGACCGTCTTCGGTTCGGTCCACCGTGCCGGACACATGCTCTGGAGCGGATCGAGTGTCAGGGGCGAAGTGACCGGGCAAACCGATGATCGTATGCAGGAGGCGCTTCGGGACGTGTACGTGGCCGTGGATCAAGCCGTGGGCAGGGTGTTCGAGGCGGTAGACGACAACGTCACCGTTCTCGTCTTCTCTCTCATCGGCATGGGTCCGAACACGTCGAGAACCGATCTGCTTCCGACCATGCTGGCACGGATTCTCTCGGGCGACTCGGAAGCCGCCGCGGATCACGACAAGCTGGGGCTAATCAAGCGCCTCCGCGGGGCGGTACCCCTCAGGTGGCGCCACGCGATCAAGGCGGCGTTGCCTCTGGCGGTACAAGATCGCCTGAGCACGTTCTGGAGAGCGGGGCGGATCGAATGGGCGCGAACGCGCGCGTTCAGTCTCACGGCCGACGTGCACGGCTACGTGCGCATCAACCTGCGCGGACGGGAGGCAGAGGGCGTGGTCGAGCCGGGCGCGGAGTACGATCGGCTGTGCGCCGAGATCGCCGAGGGCCTGCTCGATTTCAGGGACGCGGCCACGGGAGAGCCGGTCGTGGATGAAGTGGCGCGTTCCGACGTGCTCTTCGGGTCGGGGGCTCGCCTCGATGCACTGCCGGACCTGATCGTCCGCTGGGCGAGCACCCCCTGTGCACCCACCCGCAGTGTCACCTCACCACGCTTCGGCAGCATCCCCTGGCCGACCCCGGGCAAGAACCCCAACGGCAGAAGCGGCAATCACACCGCCGAAGGGTTCGTGTTGGCGTCGGGCCCGGGCATCGAGGCCGACTCGACCCTGGCCGACGACAGGCACATCCTCGATCTGCCACCCACGATTCTCGCGCTCCTCGGTAAGGAGCCCTTCTCGTACATGACCGGAGAGGTCATCGAGGAGATCGTCCCGACCCCTATCCATCCTGGTGGGAACCCATGAAGTCGGACACTTCCGATCGCGTACTCGCGCTTGCCCTCGATGCGGCCGATTGGGCGCTCATCGAGCGGTGGGCCCGCGACGGCACCATGCCCAACATGAAGCGGCTCCACGAACGGGGCGCGCGCGGGCGCGTGATCTCGACCGTCGATTGGCTCGCCGGCTCGCCATGGCCGAGCTTCTACACGGGGAGCTACCCGCCGGACCACGGCTTCCTGTTCCACTTGCAGTGGCGGCCAGCCACGATGCGACACGAGCGCCCGAGCCATGACTGGCTGCCGATGACGCCCTTCTACCGACGCTTCGGAGAGTTCGGCAAGCGCGTCCTCGCCATCGACGTGCCCATCTCGTACGGCGCCGAAGAGCTGAACGGCGTCGAGCTGACTTCCTGGAGTACGCACGACAAGATCACCGCCCCGATGTCCTATCCGCCGGAAGAGTTGGACTGGATCGCGAAGGAGATCGGGTCCGAACCCATCACGCTCGAGCAGGGAGGGCTCCAGGGCTTCGGGTCCCTCATGAAGCTACGGGACGACTTGATCGAGTCGGCCAAGCGCCAGGCCGCCGCGTGTGAGAAGCTCATGGCCCGCGAAGTCTGGGACTTCATGATAGTCGCGCTGGGCGCCGCCCATCGGGCGGGGCACAAGCTTTGGGATCGGTCGAGTGTGGAAGAGTTGACCGAGGACGAGGGGCCTGAGTACGACCGGGCGCTGCGCGACGTCTACGTTGCCTGTGACGATGCCGTCGGCCGAATCGTGGAGGCGGCCGGCCCTGACACTACGGTGCTGTGTTTCGCCCTTCACGGTATGGAAACCAACCGAAGCCGCTTCGACCTGGTCCCGGAGATGTTGGAGCGCGTCCTCGCCGGGGGTGAGCCGCAAGAAGGCAGGTCCTCCGCTCGGACCCTGCTGGGGGGCGTCCGCTCCGCCGTGCCGCTGGAGTGGCGGAGCGGGGTCAAACAGCGGCTGCCTCCGTCGTGGCAGGATCGACTCTCGAGGTTCTGGCGCGGTGTCGACGACAAGGATTGGTCGAAGACGCTGGCCTTCCCCTTGATGGGGGATCTTCAGGCTCTGGTGCAGATCAACCTACGTGGCCGGGAGAAGGAGGGTATCGTCGAGCCGGGAGACGAGTACGACGCGTTGTGCGATCGGATCGCGGAGGGTCTCCTCACCTTCCGGGACGCCGATACGGGTGAGCGAGCGATCGCGGACGTCGGCCGTGGCCCGGACCTCTACCCCGATGCTCGTTGGGACGTGGGCATCCCCGACCTCGTCGTGCGCTGGCCGGAAACCGCGGCGCTGAACGTTCGTCACGTCACCTCCGATCGCTTCGGAACCATCGATTGGCCCTGTCCGGGGCGTCCCCTGGACGGCCGGAGCGGTCACCACGGACCTCAGGGGTGGTTGATCGCCGTCGGGGATCACATCGACGAGGGGAGCGACCTCGGGGCGGTCAGCGCGTATGACTTCAACGCCACGATTCACCGCCTGATGGGGGTACCCCAGCCCGAGGGCATGTTGGGCCGACCCGTCCAGTCCCTAACACGCTCCTGAGCGTTGTTTCACGATACACGTGAACTCGGCGACGGTGGACGCGTCGAGGCCGATGTCTGCGTCGTCGGGGCTGGCGCGGCCGGAATCGCGATCGCGCACGAGCTCCAGGGGCGGCCCCTCAGGGTCGCAGTGCTCACCAGCGGAGGCTTGGACTTCCATCGGGAAGCGCAGAAGCTGTACGCCGGTGAGAGCGTGGGTAGGCCGGCCTTTTCGCCGTACCGGTCGCGGGTCCGCATGTATGGGGGGTCGACGACAGCGTGGGCGGGCCAATGTCGCCCGCTCGAGCGCCTGGACTTCGAACGCCGAGATTGGGTGCCCCACAGCGGGTGGCCGCTCTCGAAGGAAGAGCTCCAGCCGTATTACCGGCGGGCCCAACGCGTGTCGCAGCTCGGCCCTTACGACTACGACCCCGACTACTGGGCCAGCGACGGCTGCGGGGTCCTGCCCGTGGACCGAGACACCCTCGACGTGCGGGCGTATCAGTTCAGCCATCCGGTCGACTTCGGTAAGGTCTACAGGGACGAGCTGGCTGCATCGCGCAACGTGGACGTCTACCTCCACGCCAACGTCGTGGACATCGAGGTGGAGCCCGACGCCCGAAAGGTCTCGAGCCTCCAGGTCGCGACGCTGAATGGACAGCGCCTGCAGTTCGTGGCCAAGCACTATGTGCTCGCGTGCGGGGGACTCGAGAATCCACGGATCCTCCTCGCTTCGAATCGTGTGGCGAGCGACGGTCTCGGAAACGGCCATGACCTCGTGGGGCGCTTCTACACGGACCATCCGTTCCACTACGGCGGCTACTTCGACCCAGCCCACGCGGCATTCGACCGTACGCTTCATGTCATCGAGGACTACGCCCGGGTCGGCTCCCAACAGCGGGCGCACGTCGCCCTGGCGCTTCCCGAAGAGACGATCCGGCGAGAACAGCTCAACGACTGTGCGGTCTACTTCGTTCGCAGGCCGAGCTACAAGATCCAGCCGGCCTATTTCCGGTCGGGGATGCGGTCGCTCGCGCAGCTCGCCGATACGGTCCGCCGCCAGGATCTGCCCAACGGAAGCGCATGGGAAGAGGTGCGCACCGTCGCGCGCGGACTTCCCGACGTTTCGCGGGTCTTCGCCCGGCGACTCGTAGAGTCCGTCCGTCCGCGACGACGGCTCGCACTCCGCACCGCGCTCGAGGCAACGCCCAACCCTGACAGCCGGGTGACGCTCAGCGCACGACGGGACCGATTCGGCGTGCCCCAGGTGCGCCTCGACTGGCGCGTGAACCGTGATGACCAGCGGGGCATGCGACGGCTGTACGAGATCATTCGCGCCGAGTGTGCTCGAACCGGGATCGGCCGATTGGTCGAGAACCGGGAAGTCGACGACGACGGATGGCCGGTGTCGATGACGAGTGGAATGCACCACATGGGCACGACCCGCATGCACGACGACCCGCGGCGGGGGGTGGTGGACGCGGAGTGCCGGGTGCACGACATGGCCAACCTGTACGTCGCGGGGAGCTCGGTCTTCCCGACGGGCGGCGTAGCCAACCCGACGCTGACCATCGTGGCCCTTGCGATTCGACTGGCCGACCACCTCCTCCGGGTGGCGGGCGAAGGCATCCGGGTGGCGGGTGGCGTAACGGCGGATGGCGAGAAGAGCTTCGAATAGTGGTGGCGTCGGTCGTACCCAGCGATGCGACGGCGTCGACGTCGCCCGGCCCGGCCCTCGTCACGGGGGCCGCCGGCTTTGTCGGCGGGCGCCTGGCGCTACGGCTTCGCGAGCGGGGTACGCAGGTCCGAGCCTTGGTACGACCGACGCACGTGGTCCCGGAGCTCGAGGCCGCCGGCGTGGAGATCAGCCGGGGCGATGCAGGGGACCGGGAGGTGGTCGCGAAGGCCTCCGACGGCTGTCGAATCGTCTACCATCTCGCTGCAGCGCGCGGCCGCCACAAGCTCGACTATCGAGCCTTCATGAAGGAGAATCGACGCATCTCCGAGGCCGTGGGGGAAGGGGCTCTCCAGGCCGGAGTCGAGAGGGTGGTTTTCACGAGCACGGTATCGGTCGCGGGGTGGCGCCGATCGGAGCCACACACCGAGTCGACCTCGGTCAGGCCCAATTCGGCCTATTGCGCCTCTCGGCTCCAGGACGAGCAGATCTTTCGGGAGTTCGGAGGGCGCGGTCTGGACGTCGTGACGGTCCGCCTGCCCCAGCAGATCATGGGGCCCGGTGCATATGCCTGGGCGCGGGTCGCTCGTCGCCTCGCGGCAGGGTGGTACCGTGTCGTGCCGGACGGGGGCACGATTCAACCGGCCGATGTGGCCGACCTCATCGACGGGATGATGCTGTGCGCGTCGCGACCGGGCATCGCGGGGGAGCTGTTCGTTCTGGGGGGGCCGTCAGAGGTCAGCCTCTTCGAGGTCCTCGGCACGTTGGCCGAGTGCCTTGGCGTGCCCTTCGCGCCGCGGATCGTTCCCGGTGCTCTTCTTCGGGCCTACGTGCGACTGGGCAATGTGGCCTTCGATCTGACCCGGCTCTCGCTGCCGCACCATTTCACGGCCGAGTTCCTCTCGGTTGCCAGGCCAGTGGACTGGGCCAAGGCGGAGCGCGAGCTGGGTTTCCGGCCTCGCTTCGCGATGCCCCAAAGCATGGCGCGCACGGTGGAATGGCTTCGGGACCAGGACCTGGTGTGACGGCCGCGCCATGATCTCGTTCACGAAACCGAGGGTGGACGTGGGGTTCGCGTTGGGCGGAGAGGTCGCGTCCAAGGTGGCCGGCCTCGTCGTGATGATGGTCCTCACCCGATACGTTCCGCCCGAGCGACTCGGCGAGTACTTCTTCGCGGTATCCGTCGCGTCGCTCGTCGGCATGGTATCGGCCGTGGGCACGACGACGATGCTCAACCGCAGCGTCGCCCAGGAGCCGGGGCAGGTCGCGGGCTTTCTGGGCAAGGTGTTGTCCGTTCGGCTGCCGCTGGCGCTCGTCGCGTACCTGCTCATCAACGCGGTTACGGCGGTCGCGTCTCCTGACCTGCAGACGGTCATGGCGCTGGCCTCCGCATACGCCATTCTCGGAAACCTCTGGTTCACCTATTCGGCGGTTCTGCTGGGCGCCCAAAAGGTCCGACTCCGGACGGCCACGGAGCTCGTGGCACCCGTCATCCAGATCGCGTTCATTCCGGCCGCTGCCGCGATGGGCTGGTCGTTCGAAGAGATCCTGTTCGTCCTGGCGGCGTCGAACGCCGCAATGCTCGCGGTCACCGCGATGGTCGTTCATCGTCGGTGGGGGCCGATCCCCATCGATTGGCGCCACCGGGGAGCATGGGTCTATGCGCTCGCCTCGTGGCCCTTCCTGGTGGTGACGGGACTGCGGGCTGCGAACTTCCGTCTCGATACGGTCATGGTCTATGCTCTGTCCTCGCCGGCAGAAGCCGCCTCGTACGAGACCGCTTTCAAGCTCCTCGAGGTCTCGCGGTTGCTGGTGAGACCGGTGGCTGCGGTCTTCTTCCCGCTGTGCGCGGCGCTCGCCGCGGGGGCGGCCTGGACGAAGCTCGCCAAGACATCGCGCACCTTGCTGGTCCGGACCGCAGCGGCCGGATCGGTGGTCGCGATCGGTGTCGCCTTGGCTGCACCTTGGGTGATGCCGACGATTTGGGGACCGGAGTACGCCGACAGCGGACCGGTGCTGCGGATTCTCTACCTCAGCGTGCCCGTGTTGTGGATCGGGCTGGTCGCCTCGTTCCTCGCAGCGGCACTCGGCCGGGAGAAGCCGGCCGCCCTCGGGCAAGGGCTGAGTCTGGTGATCAACCTGGGGATGAACGCGCTGTTGGTTCCGTCTCTGGGCGCCGCCGGAGCAGCGTGGACCACGCTCGCGACGCAGACCGCACTGAGTCTCTGGCTCGTTATCCTGGTACGAACGACTCTCGTGCGGCGGGCCGTCTCCGAGGCCGGTGAGGTGGTGGCCACATGAGGTCCGCAGGCAGGCCCGTGCTGATCGTCGGGTGCCAGCGTTCCGGCACCACACTGGTTCGGAGGATGTGCAACCGCCATCCACACATGGGTGTCATGCCCGAGACCCATCTCATGCCCCTCGCCTGGGGTCAGCGAGGCGCATTGTCTCGCCTCGGACGTGTCGGGGTTGCGTCCTGGTTGAAGGCCGTCTTGCCGAGGGTGAACCCGGTATGGCTCGAGAAGGACCTCGAGTCCAGGCTCGAAGCGGTGAGCCAGTCCTTCCGCGACGACGCGCTGGGAAGCGGCGACGCGGGACTCGCGGACGCTCCGGCTCTGTTCTCCGAGTGGCTCGCCCACTGGCGACTGACGGGACAGGTGGACCGGGCCGGCGAGAAGACCCCCAGCCATATCTACTACCTGCCTCCGCTGCTGCGATCGATGCCTGGGGCTCAGGCCATCGTCATGCATCGGGATCCCCGAGCAGCAGGTTGCTCGGAGTGGCGCAAGCATCAGTCGATCGCCGCACCCGGTCGCCGATTCACCTGGTTCCGTTTCGCGGTCCGTTGGGCGAGCAGCGTCCGGGTCGCGAGTACGCTGGAGGAGACCTTCGGGCCGTCTCGCGTGCTGCAGATGCGATACGAGGACGTCGTCGCGGATCCGTGTGGGGCGGCGCGAAGCATCTGTGAGTTCCTGGGCGAGCCCTACGAGCCGAACATGGTCCATGTCGAAGGGAGCAACACGTCGTTCGGCTCGGGACTCGACGGGTCCCCCGCGGGAATCGATGATCGGTCCGTGGGCCGCTGGAGACACGAGCTCGAACCGGAGGCAGCCGCCCGACTGGAGGTCCTGACGGCCCCGTGGATGGCGTCGCTCGACTACGACCGAGAAATGGGCGGGGTCGCGACCCCTCCGCCCGTGCAGCTGCCGCTCGTCCGGGCAGTGGTTTCCCTGTCGGCCCGTCACCCCATGGCATTCAACCAGCTCGCGAGTCGAGACCGATATCCAGGCCTTCGTCCAAGCGACTTCGCACGCGAGGACGCCTGATGGGTCAGTCCGATCTCGACATCTCGGTGGTCGTCCCGTGCTACCGTGACCCGGACCTCCTGGACGACCTGCTCCAGAGCCTACCGAAGCGGGACGGCGAGGCTGAGGGAGTGCGCTTCGAGGTCATCGTCATCGACAGCGGCCTGGACGACCGCGTGGCGGCCGTCGCCGACCGCCATGGGGTCCGGTGCCGGCGTGGGCCTGGACGCCTCCTCCCGGGAGACGCCCGCAACCTCGGAGTGGATCTGGCGAGGGGCGAGATCGTGGCGTTCATCGATTGCGACTGCGTCGCCGAACCGGGCTGGATCGACGCCGTAGCGGCCGGACTAAAGCGCCGAGGCGTGATGATCGGCGGTCCGGTCCTGGACCGTCTTCCCTGGTACACCATCGCTTCGGTCGACAACCTCCTTCAGTTTGCGGACGTCGGTCCGAGAAGGGCTGCGGGACCGGTCCCCCACGTGCCCTCGTGCAACATGGCGATGAGGCGTGAGGACTTCCTTTCTCTTGGCGGCTTCGAGCATCGCGATCAACAGAGTGGCGAGGACGTGCTACTGACGTCCGCACTCAACCGACGGTGGCCGGAGGGACTGATCTTCGTGCCCGACATGCGTGTTCGACACCTCGGTAGGCGCACGCTGGGGGTCATGCTCCGCCATCATCACGGCTTCGGGTATACGCGGGGAGCCCTCCGGCTTCATCTCACCGAGATGCAGCAGAAGTGGGGACGTCTGGCCCTGCTGATTCCGGCGGTGGCGCTGAAGCGCATCAACTACATCATGAAGAGCGGGCTCGGATACGGTCGGACATCCGCGGGCCGATTCCTTCTCGTACTCCCCCTGATGCTGCTGGGCATGTTGGCCTGGGCCGTCGGCTTTCGGCGCGGGCTGATGGAGGCCGCACGACGATGATGCTCGACGAGGCCCTGGCGTGAGACGCCACGCCGACGGTCGGCCCCTGATCTTCGACCTTGCGGCCAGGGTCTTCTACCTCGACGTGGCCGGAGGTTCGGAGAACTGCGTCTTCTTGGCCGGGGGCGGACGCAGCGGCACCACGTGGGTCATGGAGGCCATCAACGCGGAGAGGGACCATAGAGTCGTCTTCGAGCCCTTGGCGGCCCACCGGTTGCGCTTCCTGTCCGGCTTCCATCGCCAGCACTACCTCCGCCCCGACGATGACGACCCGTATGCCGCCGAGGTCATGGATCGCGTCATCCAGGGGCGATATCGCTCGTGGTGGACGGACCAGCACAACCGCACTGTCCTGTGTCGTCGGCGGTTGATCAAGTCAATCCGGGCCAACCTTTGCCTCGGCTACATTCGGCGCCGATACCCGGAGATGCCGATGGTGCTGCTGATCCGGCACCCGTGTGCAGCCGCGAGCTCGATGCTGAAGCTGGGCTACGGCGGGCACCCGCTAAGCCAGTTCCTCGATCAGCCTGCCCTCGTCGAGGACCACCTCGCTCCTTACGAGAAAATGATTCGCACGACCATCGACCCCTTCGAGCGTCGCGTCGTACGATGGTGCATCCAACACGCCGTGCTCTTCTCACAGCTTCGCGAGGGCGACGTCCACCTGATGTTCTACGAGGAGTTGTGCGACGAACCGCACAAAAGCTTCGCGGCCCTCTACGCACACCTCGGCATGCCCTTCAATGAGCCTGCGCGTGAGGCAGTGCACCGGCCATCACGTCTCACGGGTGACCACAGCGAGATCCTGAAGGGGGCGCCCAAGGTGGACGCGTGGCGCGAGGGCGTCTCGTCGGAACAGGTGACCCGGGCCATGAAGATTCTCGAGGCCTTCGGTGTGGGAGACGTGTACGGCGAGGACGACCGCCCCGATCGTCGCGCCGTCGAGGCACGGTTGAGAGCCAACGGCACGCGGCACTCGCACTGAGCACCACGCGGGGCGGGTGGAGTGAGAGTGCGTGCGCTTGCCTGACCCCGTGCCGACCCCAACTATGCGTCTAAGGTGTGACGGAGCCCGGTGTCTGATCGACGGATCCACAGGGAAGCCGTCCGAAGGCACGGAGGACGTATGATCGAGGTCGATCGAAAGGCTTTCCTGGCCAGCTTGGGCGTCGGCGCGCTGGAGCTGATGGATCCCGAGGAGAAGGCGGAAGCTCTCGAGCACTACATGCTCGACCAGATGGATGAAGCCGAGCGAGCTGCGGCGGCACAGAAGCAGACGTCCGGGCCGAGGGGCGCGGGGCCTCTGCTGCGAGCGTCGGACACACCGCTCGAGCCGATGCCCGACAAGCCGACCTGGCTCGACTTCTTCAATCTTCGGTTGGCCGCGAAGTCCCACTGCCTGCAGAGCGCGACCCATGCCCTGAAGAGCGGTTATCCCGAGCGAACCGTGATGGCGTGCTTGCTGCACGACGGGGTCCAGGGCCTCATCCGAGCCGATCACGGATGGTGGGGCGCCCAGCTGTACGAGCCGTACGTCGAGGAACGCGTCACGTGGGGCATCCGGTACCACGGAGCGCTTCGATTCTACGCCGATGAAGAGGTGGGGTACGAATACCCCGATCTCTATGTGCGCATCTACGGCGAGGACTACGTACCGCCGGACTACATTCGCGAGGCGTACGAACACGCGCGGGACCATCCATGGTATATGGAGGCTCGACTCATCACGGTCTGCGACCTGTACGCATTCGAGGAGGGCGTGGAACTCACCATCGATCCGTTCGTCGAGATCATCGAACGCAACTTCAAGCAGCCTCCCGAAGGACTCGGCTACGACAACAGTCCGACGGCTCACATGTGGCGCACTATTGCCAACCCGGACAAGCCGCTGTAGGTCGCTCGTGCCGTGCGCCTCACAGAAAGAGCCAGAGGGATCCAACCTACATGAAGACGTTTGCCAGCATCGTCGCCGGGTGTGTCGTCATTGGTCTGATCGCAGGGGGAGGCTTTCAGCTGTGGCTCGACCGAAGTGGTGAAGAACTCCGAGAACGGGGGCGCGTGGTGACCGAAGAAGGATACGACTTCGGGGCGTCTACCGATCAAGAGGGGTGCGTTGCGGAGGGGCTGAGGCTTGCCGGTAGCGAAGAGGGAATAACGGAACGAGCGTTGGCGCGTGTCTTCGTCGGCGCCTGCTTGGAGAGAAGCACGCCGACCGTGGGCTTCTGCTCCGGCGTACCGGAACCAGACGAGATCATGGCGAGCGCTGCCTGGGTCGTACGGGAGTGTGAAGCACGAGGTCTCAACGGCGACTCGTATTGCCGCAACCACCTTCGCGAGGTCCAGGACTTCTGTGGCACGGCTGGGCGGTAGGGGTTGGAACTCACCACCGATCCGTGAGTGCCGCCGTCGTCAGCCTGCCGGCGTCTCCTGCTCGATGATTCGGAGGAGCGTATACTCGAACGCCGACCCATCTGCCGGCGGGTTCAGCACCTCCCGCCGCTCGACCTCGATGGTATAGCGCGTTCCCTCTTCCGGCTCGAATCCCTGGATGGTGTCGTAGAACGTGAGCCAGGTCTCCTCGCCCAGCTCCCTCACCTGCGGGCACACGCCGGCCATCTCTCCGACGCACGGAACCCACGTTTCGTGGACCTCGAGAATCATCGTCACCGTTTGGCCATACACAGTCGTCGGGCCCGAAGCCCCACACGCTGATAGCACCACGGCGCTTGCTGCAAACGCCATCAAGAATCGAATCATGTCTTTCACCTGATTGGCCGGAGAGGCGGCCGGGACAGCCTTTGTCCCCGGCCGCGCTCTCGCCTTCTTCAGCTGTCTCTGCCTACAGGGCGAACCGTGTCGGTGCCCTGGATGTTCGTGCATCCGTCCATCAAGAAGCCACGGAGCACCAACTCGATCGATAGGGCACTCAGGTCTCCATTGTCCACCATGTTCCTGACCGAGAACATGGTTACGAGATCCATGAACCCGTCGCCGTCGACGTCCTCGACGTACGCTGGGAAGTCCCCCGACCTCTTCTGCTCGATGGGCGTGTCGGCCCCGGACCCGTCGCCGAGGCTGAGTGTGGCAGGATTGATATCGTTGACGTCGAGGTCGATCGAACCGAGGATCGCCACCGGCATCGTTCCATTGCCCCGAAGGCTGACGGGATTCGGATCTTCGAGCGGCTTGATGTTGATGCCGACCGTCGCGTGTGGCACGGTCAGGACAAGGTCGTCCGTCCCCTCGCCGTCGTCCTTGTCGGTGACGGTGAGTTCGACGGAATAGGTTCCCGCT
>JABDLS010000028.1 GCA_013002885.1 Gemmatimonadota bacterium
CCCTGGGCGCCTTCGTCTACCTCATCGTGGTGAACTGCATGATCCTGGGCCGCCACGAGTCCTTCGCCTCGCGCCAACCGGTCGGGCGGGCCCTACTGGACGCGCTGGGCACGAGCGCCGGCTTCACCTCGGCGCTGGACCTCATGGGCGCCGTGCGCGAGGTGCTGGGCTCCGGCTCCTTCCTCGGGAGACCTCTTCGGGGCCGGGTTGTAGCCGCGGCTCGTCATGGCGTTCCCGGCCGGCGGCTTCTTCACCATCGGCTTCATCCTCCTCGCGCTCAACTCGCGCCTCTTCCGAGAACTGGGTCAGCCTCTCCCCCTCATCACCACCAACTGCGCCATCCTCTATCTGGCCATCTTCCAGACCAATCGGGGCTACGACTTCATGGAGGGGACCTCCTTCGCCCTCGGCGCCGGGGCGGGCTCACGCTGGCGCTGATTCTCATGACCTCCATCCGGGAGCAGGTGGACCTCTCGGACATCCCCGACGTGGCGCGGGCCTCGGCCCTCATCTTCCTCATCGCAGGGTTCCTCTCCATGGCCGTCATGGGGTTCGCGGGCCTGCTCAGCGGGTGATCCATGGACGTCATTCTCGCCGTCGTCGGGTTCGCGCTGCTCTTCGCGCTCTTCGCCGTCTCTCGGGTCGCGGAGCGCTCCCGGCCCTGTGGGGGACGCTCGCGCTGGGACCTGCCGCGCTGCGGATCGTGTCCGTTGCGGAGCGAAGGGGATGGGCGGACGGGTCCGTGCCCGGGACGAGGAGACGAGCCCTCGGCTACCAGGTGACCCGGTAGGAGCGGCCCGGGTGATCCGCGGCCGAGGCGATGACGTCCGCCAGATCGTCCAGCGTGAGCCGCGTCTGCTCGAACAGCACGTCGACCACCCCTTCCTCGTTGTCGGCCTCGGCGCCCAGAACCGCCTTGTTCTCGAGGAGCGCGTCGCGGATTCGGGTGGCGCAGTGGCGACACCCGATCCCCTCGATGGTCAACGAGGCGATTCCGGGATCCCAACGTCTCCTGGGAGCGGCGTGGAGCCGCCGGTTGGACAGGACGACATGACCGGGGGTCCCGGAAGTCGTCGGGAGTGGAGATGGAGCGCTCCAATGCCGGAGTCACAGGGGCAAGCGGAGAGGCCGGCAACAACCGATCCATCGGAATCTCACTCCGAAGCGATGAAGCGCGGATGAACCGCGATGAAGACGCTTCACCCGGTGGACCGCCGACGCGTTCCCAGGAAGAGCCGCTCGAGGCCGAAGACCAGGATGATCCCGCCCAGCGCCACCCAGACGATCAGGGGGTCGGCGGCGAACTTGATGAAAAGGAAGGCCCCGAGGGCGACGGAGTCCAGCCCGATGGCGGTGAGGATGACCGCCCCGCTCGCCCCGATCTCGGTCCGGAGGCGGCGGAATACACCCCACTGGACGACCATGTCCATGACGAGATAGAAGATGGCCCCCAGCGAAGCGATCCGGCTCAGGTCGAAGAGGACTGCGAGCAGCGCCGCGGCGACGACGGTGTAGACGAGCGTGTGCCGCTGGACGGTCCCGGACATCCCGAAGTGCCGGTGGGGGATGATGTCCATGTCGGTGAGCATGGCGATCATCCGGGACACCGCAAAGACGCTCGCGATCAGGCCCGAGGCGGTGGCGAGGATGGCGATCGCGACGGTGAACCAGACGCCGTACGATCCGAGCGCCGGACGGGCGGCCTCCGCCAACGAGTAGTCCCGGGCCCGGATGATCTCCGGCACCGAGAGGTTGGCTCCCACCGCCAAGGCCACCAGCAGATACACGACCAGGCAGATGCCCAGCGAGATGACGATGGCCCGCCCCACGTTCTTGTGAGGGTCGACCACCTCCGCGCCGCTGTTGGTGATCGTCGTGAAGCCCTTGTACGCCAGGATCGCGAGAGCCACGCCGGCCAGGAAGCCGTCGGGAGAGGTCGTGCTCGCGATCCCGTCCGCCGCCGCCCTGAAGGAGAGCCCCGAAGCCCAGAGCGCGGCAACCGCGAAGACCACGATGCCGCCGATCTTGAGGAGGGCGGTCACCTGCTGCAGCCCGCCCACCACGCGGTTCCCGGCGACGTTGACGAGGAAAGCGAAGACGATGAGCCCCACCGCGAGCACGGAGATCCAGGCGCTCCCGGCCTCCACGTCGAAGAGCCGGAGCGTGTAGGCCCCGAAGGTGCGGGCCACGAGGCTCTCGTTGATGATCATGGAGAACGCCATGAGAAGCGACGACGCACCGGTCACGGTGCCCGGCCCGTACGCCTTCCGCAGGTACATGGCGATCCCCCCGGCCGAGGGATACGCATCGGACATCTTCACGTAGGCGTACGCGCTGAACCCGCTGACCACCGCGGCGAGCAGGAACGCCAACGGGAGGAGCGCACCGGCGAACTCCGCCACCTGCCCGGTGAGGGCGAAGACGGCGGCCCCGATCATGACGCCGGTGCCCATGGACACGGCGCCGAACAGGGAGAGGCTGTCCTTCTCGTAGACCTGCTTCATGGGAAACGTCCTTCGGGCGGGACGCTCATCCCGCCGCTCGGGGATCGTGGCACGTGTACCGCAGAAGGCGCGCGTGCAGCCGCTCGGCCGGCAGCTCGCTCGGGGGCGCCGGAAGGGGATCGAATCCCGCCGGGATGCACGCCCGGTTCACCTCGACCAGGTAGCGGAGCAGCGCGTGCCGCAGAAGCGGGGAGACGGCCGGGGAATCCGGCCTCGGCAGCTCCGGCTCTCCCGTGCCCGCCCCGCTACTCCGATCCGTCTCGGCCTCCACCAACTCCAGCACCCGGCCAAGCTGTACCGGGAGGGCTCGGTCGGCATCCGCCGCCCGGAAGAACTGGAGCAGCGGGTACTGGCCGTGGGCGTGCGCCATCCGAAAGAGGGAGCGGGCCCACGCCTCGGTCCACCGGGCCACCGCCTCGTCACCTCCGTCCGCAGCCAGGGTCCACCCCTCGGTCCGCCCGTCCCCACAAGCGCGGAAGCTCGCCAGCTCCAACGCCAGGGTTCCGGCCGTGGCCAGCTCCCGGGTGATGGAGAACACGTAGCTGGTCGCCACGGCGAAGAGCGCGAAGCCGCCCATGGCTTCCAGCACCGTGAGCAAGCGGAGTGCGGGCGTCGTGGTCACGACGTCGCCCAGCCCCAGCGTCGTCGCCACGTACCCGCTGTAGTAGAGGGTCTCGGCCCAGCCGCCGGAGGCGGCGGTCGTGGAAAAGGTCGAGGAATACGGCGCGTAGATCAGGGCGAAGCCCAGCACGAGCCAGACGCCCCAGACCGCGACGCTCATCATGGCGATGACGGGACCGGCCAGCCCCAGCACCTTCGGTCGCGGCGATCCGTCCCGCCGCCGCCCGACCAGGCGGAACAGCTTCCATGCCAGTTGGTTCTGGCGTCGGTGCACCGGCCCTCCGTGCCCGAGGGGCGGAAAGACGGTGAGAAGGACGTCCATGACCAAGAAGGTCAGGAAGAGGACGCCGAGCGCCGTCGAGACCATTGCTACGGAATTCACCGTTCCCGTCCTTCGCCCCACCACGCCCACGAGGTCGGCCAGGCGCGCACCGTGATCCGGAGCCAATCGCGGTGGCCGCGACGGAAACCGTTCGGTGTCATGGATCGATCCTCCGTGCGGGGCTCGGACGGCGGCACGTCGGAGTGCGTGAACCACGCTTCATCGGATCTTCACCCGGCTTTTGGGAGGAGGGGTCATGATCCACCGCACGACCCCGACGATGTACACCCCAGCACCGGAGACGCCATGAAGCTCCACGACGAAGTGTGCGGAATGGAGATC
>JABDLS010000040.1 GCA_013002885.1 Gemmatimonadota bacterium
TCATTATCGGGCTGAGTCTGAGTGACGAGGTGGGCTTCGCCTACGCTGCTCCTGCGGCCCGGGTATCCACCGACGAAGCCCGGCGCATCCTTCCCCCGACGGTACCACACAAGGTCGCGGCTGCCTCCCTTGGCCGGGTCGTTGCACTTACCCGTGGGTTGGCGGAGGGCAACCCCGAGCTCATCAGCATCGGCGTGAAAGACGAGCTTCATCTTCCTCACCGCCTTCCGCTGATTCCCGGGGTCATGGGTGCGATCTCTGCGGGAATGGATGCCGGCGCCTGGGCCGTCACCATTTCGGGGGCAGGGTCGGGGCTCATCGGCCTCTGCCCACCGGAAGACGCCCAGGCCGTGGCCGACGCCATGCATGCGGTGTTCGATGCCGGGAGCGGCGACCCCGAATGCGTCGGTTTCGCGGTACGCCCGGACTTCGACGGCCTTCGTCGCATCTGATTCCAACGTAGGTGCGGCCTTGCGGATTCGACGGCCACGATATAGGGTGACGCTATATAGTGTCATTCCATAGATGGTGATACACGTGACTGAAGCCACCGAGACGATCGACGATCTGCTCCCTCTCACCCACGTCGTCTACTACGTCCTGCTCTCGTTGTCCGATCGGGCCCGACACGGCTACGGGATCATCAAGGACGTCGCCGAACGGACGGATGGACGTTTGGAGTTGGAAGCAGGAACGCTCTACGCGGCCATCAAGCGGCTCCGCGACGACGAGCTCATCGACGAGACGGACAGTCCACCCGATGCGGACGCCCGTAGACGCTATTACCGCCTGACCCCGAAAGGGGATCGGGTCCTCCGGGCCGAGTCCGAGCGATTGGAACTCATGGTCCGTTTGGCGCGCGACGCGCGCGTCCTCCCCAGCGCCTGACGACGACCGGGAGACGCCGTGTTCACGCTCTATCGCCGCTTGCTCGCCCTCCTCCCGCCGGACGCTCGACGGGAGTACGGAAGGGAGATGGAGGAGGTGGTGCGTGCACAGTGGGCGGAGGAGCGACGAAGCACCCGGCCCAGAACCGTGCGGTTCTGGAGACGGCAGCTCTGGGCCCTGGTTCGAGCCGCGGTTACGACGCGCGTCGATGAGCGACGCCGTCGCAGGAGACTTCAAGGAAGTCGACGAACGGACGGAGGAGGGGGGATGGACGGGCTGACCCACGATCTACGGCAGACGGTGCGCGGACTCTGGAAGCGACCTGGTTTCGCGGCTATCACCGTGCTCACCCTCGGCCTCGGCATCGGGGCATCCACGGCGATCTTCAGCGCGGTTCATGCCGTGCTCTTCCGCGAACTCCCCTACGACGATCCCGAGCAGATCGTCGTGGTCTTCCACGAGAACACGATGACGGGCGAGCGCGGATTCGGCCTCTCCCCGGCGAACGCCCGCGACATCGACGAGAACGCCGAGCTCATCTCGGCCATCGCGGTGGCTGAGCCATGGAGCCTCGATCTCGAGATCGACGGGCGCGCTCAGGCTGTGCGTGCTTGGGCCGTCTCCGAGGGCTTCTTCGAAGCGCTCGGTGTGGAGCCTGTCCTCGGGCGCGGCTTCGCCGAGACCGACCATTCCGGAACCGACAACCCGGTGGTGCTGGTCGGCCACCGGAGCTGGCTGAACCGGTTCGGGGGGGATCCGGGGCTCGTGGGTGAGACGTTGACGTTCCAGGACGGGAGCGTAACGGTGGCCGGAATCCTCGGACCGGACTTCAAGCTGCCGGACGAGGCAGAACTCTGGGTCCCCAGGATCCCTCGGGAGAGCGACGCGGTGGAGCGGCCGGCTGACTACATGCTGGGTGTGGCCCGCCTCGAACCCGGGGTCTCGGTGGAGCAGGCACAGACGGAGCTCACCCGCATCGGAGGGTCGTTGGCGGAGGTGTATCCAGAGGACATGGGTAGCACCTCGTTCCGCGCCGTGCCCCTCAGAGAGCACCTCTTCGGAGACGTCCGTACTCCCTTGATGGTTCTACTGTCCGCCGTGGGTCTGGTGTTGCTGATCGCCTGCGGGAACGTCGCCGGACTCATGCTGGCTCGCGGCGCTCGACGGCAGCGTGAGTACGCCCTCAAGGGAGCCCTGGGTGCGAGCACCACCCGTCTGATCCGTCAAATCACCATCGAGAGCTTGATCCTCGCCGCATTCGGCTGCGTGTTGGGCATCGGGATCACCTACCTCGGTGTGAACGTCATCGGCCGTCTCGGGCCCGACCACCTCCCACGCATCGACGAGGTGGCCATCGATGGCGCGGTCCTCCTCTTCGCCGTCGGTGTTTCCGCCATCAGCGCGGTACTTTCTGGCATCACGCCCTCCATCAGGCTTTCGCGACCCCAGTTGGCGATGGCTCTGGGCGATGGGTCCCGCGGATCCACACGCGGGCCGGCCAGCTTGAGAGGCAGGAACCGACTCGTCGTCGTCGAGGTCGCCGCCGCTGTCGTCCTCCTGGTGGGCGCCGGGCTCCTCACGCGGAGCTTCACCACGCTCCTCGACGAAGAACTCGGGTTCGATCCGGAGGGGCGCCTCGCGGTGCAGGTGTTTGCCTACGACGGGTACGAGACCGCGGAGGCCCGGTCGGCGTTCGTACGCCAGGCCATCGAGAACCTGGAGTCCCTCCCCGGCGTTTCGGGCGTTGCCCTGACGTCGAGCGTGCCGTCGGCCACCGACGGTCGGCTGGCGTCCATCGATATCGACTTGAGGTTCACCATCGGCGATCGTGCGGCGCCTCCGCCTGGGCAGGAACCCATCGCGGCGATCTCACAGGTTTCGCCTGGCCTCTTCGAAGTTCTCGACATGCCCATCGTCGAGGGCCGCGCGTTCGACGATGGTGATGGCCCCGACGGGGCTCCCGTGATCATCGTCAACGAGACCCTCGCCCGTCGGTACTTCGGCGACGCGTCACCCCTCGGAGAGACGCTCGTCATCGGCTTCCGACCCATCCCACGTGAGGTCGTGGGCGTCGTAGCCGACGTCCGCCCCCAGGGGTACGAGTCCGAACCCCGGCCGGAGGTCTACTTCCCAATGAATCAGTTCGGGACGGCGTCGCTGACCTTCGTGCTGGCGTCGGATGTGGATGCCGCCACGCTGGTGGCGCCGGCCATGGACGCGATCTGGGATGCCAACCCGGCCCAGTCGATCTGGGGCACGGCGACGCTGGAAGGCCTCCTCGACGATTGGCTCACGGAGCGGACGTTCAACCTGCTCCTCATGGCTTCCCTCGCCGTCATCGCTCTCTTGCTCTCGGGGATCGGCATCTACGGGCTCATCAGCTTCTCAGTGGAGGAACGTGTGGCGGAGATGGGGATCCGGCGGGCCCTCGGGGGAGGCGCGGGCTCGATCCTCCGGATGGTGCTGATCGAGGGAACCCGCCTCGCGGCCCTCGGGCTGGTTTTGGGTCTTGTTCTGGCCTATCCGCTGACCCGCTTCATCCAAGGGATGCTCCACGGCGTCCAGGCCACCGACCCCGTCGTACTCCTGGGTCTGGTGCTGGCGGTGATGACGGTCGCCGGACTCGCGGCCCTCGTGCCGGCACTGCGCGCCGTGCGCGCCGATCCCATGACGGCGCTTCGCACGGAGTAACCGGGCGAACCGTCAGTCGGCGGCCCGGCCTTCTTCCGCAGCTGCCCCTATGCCCCGACAGGCGAAGGACAGGTAGAGGTTGCTGGCGGCCCGCCCGGCGAAGAACGAGGTGAAAGCCGCCGTGGCGCCCACCAGGTCGAGGCCGAAGCCGAAGATGGTGAAGGTCGCCGCCACGGTGAGGACCTCGACGGCGCTCGCCACGGTGATGTGCTCGGTGGTTCGGCGCTCCACCATGATGGCACGCTGCATGGACAGGAGTACGGACATCGCCGGAAGGAGCACGATGACACGCACCGGGGTCAGGGCCACGTCGGCGAGTTCACGGGAGAGGCCCGAGATCCCCATGAGGTAGACGTCGGAAAGGGGCGTGAAGGCGACGAGCGCCAGGCCCGCCGTGGTCACGCCACCAAGGGTGATACCGAAGGTCTTGAGCTCCGGGAAGTGCTTGAAGCGCTGGCCCATGAGGGCGATGGCCGTGTCCTGATAAGCCAGCCCGAAGGACCGGAAGAAGAACGACAGGGAGTGGACGACGGGGAAGACCGCGAGGGACTCCACCGGAGCCACGCTGCGACCCATGAAGAAGGTCAGGAGGGGCTGGACGGTCAGGCCGATGAGGGACGTGAGCGCCAGCGGGTAGTAGAACTTCGCGATCTCCATGTAGCTGATGTCACGAGGCTCGGGCCCGTCGATTTCTCCGGCGAGGATGGAGCGGACCGTTTCCGCGGCCATGATCCTCGCGGCGATGGCTTCCACGGTAACGCCCGTCGCCAGCGACAGGGCGCCGACCCAGGCTCCCGGGATGCCGAGGACGAAGAACCCCACCAGCGCCGCGATCACCATTGCCACGAGCCGGATGATGGTGCCGTACGCCACCAGGCCCGTTTTACCGGAGCGGATGAGAACGCCCTGCAGGAAGCGCCTGTACCCGATGGCCGCCGGCCATGGGAGCATGAACCAGAGGGCGCCATAGGTGAGATCGGCGACCTGGTCGGGCACTCCCATGAGGTCGTCGATCAGTACCTCGTATACCCCGGGGATGAGGACGATGAGGAGCACGCCCGTTGTTCCCAGGCAGAGTGCCCGCGAGAAGGTGCGGAGCTTGATGAAGCTGACCCGGTCCTTCACCACCGCGGTGGCGGCGCTCATCAACATGATGACCGGCGCCTCGATGAGGATGGCCAACGCGAACGTCACACCGTGGGCCGCCAGGTTGAACGTCGGGTCCGGGAGCCGCGCGATGATGGCGGCGAGGAACGGGCCCTCCGAGGCCATCATTACCCAGGTCGCCGCAAGGGGCGCCCAGAAGAAGAGGATGGAGCGTTGGCTGTGTCGGGACAAAGCTCGAGCCTGGCTGCCTACATGCGGAAGAGGTAGGAGAGCTTCATGAAGAAGCCGTCCTGGAGGAGCTCCTTGCGGTCGAGCTGCAGGCCGTACGGCCCATCCATCACACGGCTGTACCCCAGGAAGAAGATCGTTCCCGGCGAGGGCTCGAAGGAGACCAGCAGCTGTCCCGTGAAGTTGCCACGCTCGCGCTCTTCCTGGAGGACGCCGTTGATGAGCACCGGATCACCCGTCACCGGGTGGCGGAGCGCCCTCCTCACCTCCAGGTCGTACTGCCCGATCCCGCGGACGAGGAGGGCCTTGCTGAACTGGTACTGGAGGCGGAGCCGTGGGATGTGGGCCGTGCTGAAGTGCGATCCGTCGGAGGCCCGTTCCAGCCGAACCCAGGTGTAGCTCGTTTCGACCCGAAGCTGCTCCGTGGGCTGGAGTTGGAGGGAAGGGCCGAGACGGTTCTCCCACCCCAGGGACCCCTCGGCGAAGAGGGGGATCTCCCGGAACATGATCGTCCCCGAAGCACTCGCCGAGTTGCTGAAGCGGATGTTGGGCCGGACCATGATGCCCATGATGTTCGTCAGATTCGGCGGCGTGGGATACGGCTCCGGCGTGCCGTTGTCCGGGAGGATCTGGTGGGCGGCGAAGTCCTCGGCCCGGAAGTTGAACCCGCCCCACTTCAGGATTCCGTTGGCCCGATGGTTCCCCCGCAGGGCAACGTTCGGATGGAGCTCGATCTCGTACTCGTAAGGCGAGCCACCGTCCCAGAACTCGTCGTGGCGGGTGAAGTTGTTGGTGACGACGTCGACGCCCCACGTCTCGACGACGGCCCCCGATTCGCCGAAGAGGTCGAAGCCCACGCGGCCGCCCCACTCCGTGTCGCCCGTCCGGGGGATGAAGCCCGTTCGGGTCTGGAAGTCGGGGCTCGTGTCGTAGAGGCGAGCGGCGTAGCTGAAATTCAGCCCGGACCTCACGAAGTCCACCGTGAACCCCGGAGCCAGTTCGGCCGTTGAGCTGGGAGCCCCATCGGAGGTCCAGGTCCCCGTGACCTGCGTGTTCACGGTGTAGCGACCGCCGAAGAGGAGCCGCGCGTCCGACGACAGGACGCGGTTGAATCCACCCCCCGACGTCACCGTGCGGTCCGTGTAGATGACGCCTACCGTGGACCCCGAACCGACGTCTGCTCTCGCCCGGACGAGGTTCACCACGGCATCGCCGGTTCCGCCGAAGACGCTCGTCGGGCTCTCGTCGACCGCACCGAGGTACCCCACGCTGAAGGCACCGACCTTGCCGGTGAGCTTGGCGCCGGCGATGGGGTCGATGATGCGGCGTGTGTGGACCAGAGGCTGGGCCGTACGGAAGACCTCCATCCCCTCGAGGAAGAAGGGGCGCTTCTCCGGAAAGAAGAGCGCGAACCGCTCGTTCACCTGGACCTGGTCAACATCGGCCTCGACCTGGGAGAAGTCGGGGTTCACTGTCGCGTCCAGCACGAGGTTCTGGGTGATGCCGATGCGCGCGTTCACACCCACCTCGGGCTCCACGTCACCTCGATCGAAGACTCCCGACTCCCGGAAGCCCTCGAGCTTGCCCGTGGCCACCGGGTTCACCTCGATGAGGCGCTGCGGCTCGAGTCCTCTCAGGCTGCGGAGCCGGCCGCTCTGCCCCAGGACGCTCGACGCGTTCACCGTGAGCGGTGCCCAAGAGGACTTGTAGTTGTTTCGCATCACCCCGCGGGCGATCTGGAGCCCCCAGTCCTGAACCTCTGCCTCCGGGAACCGCAGTGAGACGTAGGGGATCCGGACCTCGACCACCCAGCCGTCGTCCGTGACTCGGCCATCGGACTCGAAGATGAAGTCCTGGTTGAAGTCCACCTTCGGCCCGGTGGGCCCACCGCGGGGCTCGATGCTCTCCAGCCACATCCCGTCGGACTGGATGCCGAGTGGACTGATGAAGAAGGTGTAGGCCTGACGCTCGTCATTGAACGTGTCGAGCATGATCCGGATCCAGTCGTCACTCTGGGAGCGATCGCGCTCCAGGAGGTGGACGCGGATGTTCTCGGGCTCCGTGTCGTACATGCGGATGCCGAAGTAGATGGCGTCCGGCGAGTAAAAGACGCGAGCCTCCGTCTGCTGCGATGCCGGTGCGCCCTCGACGGGCGTGTATTGCGTGAAATCGACGAGGCGGACGGCCGATTCCCATTCGGGTTCGTCGAGACGGGCATCCACCGAGATGGAAGGCGCTTCGATGCGCGTCGGCTCCACGTCCAGCTGCCCCTGGCGCCCACTGTACTCCTGCACAGGGGGAGCCGTCTGGACCGTGACGGCGAGGGAGAAGAGAAGGGCGTGCACGTGGTGGAGACGTCAGGGCGTGGGTCGGCGACCGATCGGCCACCATCAGGAGAAGAACTGAGCAACCCGAAGGTACCGGCCACGGGCCATTCGTTGAAGGCGAACCGGGTCCGCCGTCATGCCGACCGACGGCCTCAACCCCGGGCGGCCCGCCGTCGGTAGATCACGTAGCCATAGATGGCGGCGTTCAGCAGCACTACGACGGCGGCCAACGTGAACTGCACGCCTCGGGTGAGTCCAGGCGGGTAGATGATCGGTAGCAGGTAGTGCTCGATGAACCCGCCCGAGTACCCCTGCTCACCGGCCAGTCGCCGGAGGTGGTTCTCCAGAGGTGTGAGTGGGCAGATGTTGCCGGACAGTTCGATCCATACGCCCCAGGCGGCGATGGGAAGGTGAAGCCACACGACCTTCGGCCACCTGAGGACCACAAGGCCGCCCCCGCCGACGAATAGGATGAAGCCGAAGTGGAAGAGCAGTACGGCATCGGCGAGGACGGAGTAGAGCACGGCGTGTGGGTCAGCGGGGCCTTGTCAGGACTTCGAACGCGACATCAGACCGTCAGTAGAAGCGTTCGGGACATCTCACATCCTAGGGACTCTCGCTGCCACCGGTCTACAAGCGAATGTCAGGAGAACGAAAATCCACCAGGTCGCCCTTGTCTTGTGGGTCGTGTGTAAGAGCCGTGTAAGATCTAGTCAGACTGATGCTTAAGTGGTTCATCAAAACCGTCTCAGGGTGAGCCGGCGGGATCGTCCAGCACGCGTGACAACCTCGTAAAGCCCAGTCGGACTACCACTTAGGTGTCTATCAAGGTGAGCAGCAGATTCGATGTGGCCGGACGGAGCTGCGGGGTCACGTTTCCGCTGAAACGCGCTAGCCGGAGCACCCCTACCGGGACTCCGCTCGACGTATTCAGGACGCATCCACCAATACCGCCAGGGGTCTTCCAGGCACAAGAAAGCCCCCCAGGCCAGTGGCCTGAGGGGCTTGCAGCGGAGCGCGAGGGATTCGAACCCCCAAGTCCTTTCGGACGCTCGCTTTCGAGGCGAGTGCAATAGCCATTCTGCCAGCGCTCCAA
>JABDLS010000043.1 GCA_013002885.1 Gemmatimonadota bacterium
GAGCGGGAGGCTCCCCCCGCGACCCCGCGGGTAGCCGTCAGACGAGCGCGGCCTCGCGGGCTTCCTCCTCGACGACCTCTTTCACGGCCTGGACCTGAAGAGAGATCCCGACGGAGTGGCCGACCAGGATTCCGCCGGTCTCCAGCGCCTGGTTCCACTTGAGACCGAAGTCACGGCGATCGATCTCCGTACTCGCCGTGAAGCCCGCGCGGCTTCCGCCCCACGGGTCCGTGCCCGTGCCATCGAACGTCGCCGCGAGCGTGACCTCACGGGTCGTCCCGCGGATGGTCAGATCGCCGACCACCTCGAACTCACTGCCCTCTTCGATGGAGCCGGACAAGCGCTTCGACACGAAAGTGATTTCGGGAAATCGCTCCACCTCGAAGAAGTCACCCGAGCGGAGATGGTTGTCGCGATCGGCCACCCCTGTGTCGATGCTCGCGGCCCCGATCTCGACCTTCGCCGACGACTCGGCGGGGTTCTCGGCGTCGATCTCGATGCGGCCGTTGAAGTCGGAGAATTGCCCGCGGACGGTCGTGAACATCATGTGCTTCACGCTGAACTCGATCTGCGTATGCGCCGGGTCGACCTTCCAGAGTGTCTTACTCATCGGATATGCCTCTATGAACTTGATGCCAGAATGAACTAATACATGAATAATAAACTATTGTCTAATCTTGGAACGTCAAGAGAGCTCGTTCCCCGATGGACCCCTGCCCCTGCCTGTAGGTTAGGATAGAGGTCTCATACCGACCCTCCGCCATCCCGCCGAGCTCTCGCCTCAAGTGTCACCTGAACGCCCCACCCCATCGCGGACCACGAAGGTCGTGTCGGGCGCCCTCGTCCTGGCCCTCGTGTTCGTGGCCCTTCAGTTGAGCTGGGCACGGCTCTTCGCCGACCGCGCCTACGAGGCATCAGTGGCCATCATGCCTTTCGAGAACCGCACCGGCGACCCGCGCTTCGACTACCTGGGCCAGTCCCTGGCCGAGGGTGTCATCACTCAGCTCGCCACGGTTCCCGAGATCAGGGTCCTGGATCTCTACACTGCCGCCTCCGTCATGAAGGACAGTCTGGGCACTCCCCGCCTCCATGACAGCCTCAACGTCGAGCACATCATCCACGGCTACATCGAAAGCCGCGGAGATACCCTGGTGGTCAACGTCTCCGAGTCCGACGTGGAGGGCTTCCTCTCCCTGCGGACCCAGCACATCCTGACGCCTGAGCGGCTCCAGTCGGGCCAGGTCGACCTGGCCAACCGTGTCGTCCTCACCTTCCTGAGAGACGTCGGGATGGAGGACCGCTACGCGCCCCACCTGGCCGTCGTCGGGCCCGGGCGGGACGCTTACCTGGCCGGAACGGAGGCACTCGGTCAGAGGACTCCCGCGGCCATGCGCGAGGCTATCCGTTGGTTCCGCGAGGCCATCGAGCTTGAACCTACGTCCGCCGTGGCCCTGGCGGCCCTGTCGTCGGCCTACGCCCTCACCGTGTACTACAAGTACGACGTCGGCATGTCCTCCTACGAGCTTGCCGCACGGTCGTTCGTGGCCGCCGATTCGGC
This sequence comes from Gemmatimonadota bacterium, assembly GCA_013002885.1. Lineage (GTDB taxonomy): Bacteria > Gemmatimonadota > Gemmatimonadetes > Longimicrobiales > Gaopeijiaceae > UBA2589. The sequence continues at coordinate 1,559 of JABDLS010000043.1, forward strand.
GATCGCCCTCGACCCCGAAGAGGCCAACGGGTACGCAGCCCGCGGTTACGTCCGCGCTCTACTGGGAGTGGAGATCGACGAGGCCGAGGCGGACTTCGCTCGGGCCCAGGGACTGGCTCCCAACGCGCCGAACGGCCCGAGCTGGTCGGCTCGTATCCTCGCCCGCCGGGACCGGGTGGATGACGCCTTCGCCGAGGCCGAGCGGGCTCGGGACCTCGACCCGTTGCAGGCCGGCCGCCGCACGGCTCTCGCGTCCTTGGGCTTCCAGCTCGGAGCCTACGACGTGAGCATCGCAGAGGCCCGCGAGGCGTATCGCCTCGAACCACGTCTCTCCCTGGCCAAGGCCTTCGAAGGACGGGCCCTGGCCTTGACTGGGCGTGCCGACGAGTGCTTGCGTCTCGACTTCGATGTGTACGAGCTCGTGCGTGCCCTCTGCCTCCACGCGGCCGGACGCACCGAGGAGGCCCGGGCGCTGGTGAGCGCCGCCGAAGACCGCCTCGCAGACACGGGCATCGATGATCCCTCCTACCTCCCCGAGCTCACAGCCCAGGATCTGGCGGCGTACTACGGGTACGTGGGAGACGCCGCAGCTGCCGGACGTTGGGTCGAGTACGCCTTCGAGCTCTCTCCTGCCGGCGTGGATGAACGACTCCTGGGCTCGGCACTCTTCGATCCCGTCCGAGATCGGCCCGAATACTCGGCAGCCCTCACGGCCGCCCGCGAGGACGCACGAGCACGATTCTTCAACGGCCGTCGCTCGGTGGAGTCGCCCCTATGATGACACGCCCCGCCAACCGAGTCTTTTCAGCCGCGCGCTGCGTGCTCCTCCTCCTCGCGCTGGCCCTTGCGTACGCCCCGTCGGTTTCGGCTCAGGGCATTGCGAGCATCATGTCGGGCCTTCGGGAAGGCGGCGGCTGGGTGGGCATCCCCATCGAGGGTGGACGTGGTAGCTACTCGACGGTCCGGCTGCCCACCGCCGGGATGACGCTACGTGGCTGCGTGAACGTCTGGTACGGACACTCGGGAAGTTGGACCATCGAGGCCCGCGAACAGATGGCCGACTCGACGGTGGTCCTGGACGCCGAGCCGGGGATCCCCGTTCCCTTCGTCCACACCTTCGGCATGCAAGCCAGGCTCGACTTCGACTTCCGCTGGAGTGAGCCTCGGGACACGACGCTCATGATGTGGGTTGGCGTCGACATGGACGGCGAGGGCGGAGAGCCCCCTGTCTGTGACCCCTACTAGATGGCCGAAAGCGACGGTTTCGGGTCCGGCCACGAGCCGACGGAACGCGCCTCCTACTCGGGCCTGTCCAGCAACGTCGCCTTGATGAGGTCCCGATTGAGCTGGGCGATGTAGTCGATGCTGATGCCCTTGGGGCACGCCTCCTGACACGCCCCGTGGTTCGTGCAGTTTCCGAATCCTTCGGCGTCATGCTGAGCCACCATGCTCAGCACACGGTCGTAACGCTCGGTCTGCCCCTGAGGCATATGAGCCAGGTGGGCCACCTTCGCCGAGGTGAAGAGCATGGCCGATGCGTTGGGACACGCGGCAACGCAGGCGGCGCACCCGATGCACGTCGCCGCGTCAAAAGCGGCGTCGGCGTCCTCTTTCGGCACGGGGATGGCGTTGCCGTCAGGGGCGCTCCCTGTGCGGACCGAGATGTAGCCACCGGCTTGGATGATCCGGTCGAAGCTCGAACGATCCACCACCAGGTCCTTGAGGACCGGGAACGCCAACGCCTTCCAGGGCTCGATCCAGATCTCGTCGCCGTCCTTGAAGGAGCGCATGTGCAGCTGGCACGCGCTGGTCATGGACTTGGGACCGTGGGGCACTCCGTTGATCATCATCCCGCACGAGCCGCATATGCCCTCACGACAGTCGTGCTCGAAGGCGATGGGCTCACCTCCAGTCTCGGTGAGGCGGTTGTTGACCAGATCCAGCATCTCCAGAAACGACATGTCCGGAGTGACGTCCTCGGCCTCGTACCGTTCGTGCCGACCCGAGTCGTCGGGTCCCTTCTGGCGCCAGACATGCAGCGTCAGCTTCATCTATTTGTAGCTCCTCTGCGAGAGCTGGACATTGTCGAACTCCAATGCTTCGACGTGGCGGTTCGGCGCCTCGCCCACACCGGTGAACTCCCATACGGCGACATGGGCGTAGCGCTCGTCGTCACGCTTGGCCTCACCCTCCTCCGTGGTGTGTTCCACCCGATAGTGGGCACCGCACGACTCGACGCGCGTCAGGGCGTCGTAGCACATGACCTCGCCGAATTCGAGGAAGTCGGCCACCCGGCCGGCCTTCTCGAGGGACTGGTTGAGGTCGGCCGCCGAACCCGGCACACGCACCTCGTTCCAGAACCGCTCCCGGAGTTCGGGAATCTGCCGAAGGGCCCGCTCGAGCCCTTCCTTGCTCCGTTCCATCCCGCACTCGTTCCAGATGAGCCGGCCGAGCTCGATGTGGAAATCGTCGACCGTCCGGTTGCCGTTCACCGACATGAGTCGGTCGAGGCGGTCCCGGACGTCCTTCTCGGCATCCTTCACCGCCGAGTGATCCGTGGGCACGGGCTGGTGGGATACCCGGGCCAGGTAGTTGCCGATGGTCATGGGAATGACGAAGTAGCCGTCGGCGAGACCCTGCATGAGAGCGCTGGCACCGAGCCGGTTGGCACCGTGGTCGGAGAAGTTGGCCTCCCCGATGGCGAAGAGCCCGGGCACGGTGGTCATGAGGTCGTAGTCCACCCACAGGCCGCCCATGGTGTAGTGGGGCGCCGGGTAGATGCGCATGGGCCGGTCGTACGGGTTCTCCCCGGTGATCTTCTCGTACATCTCGAAGAGGTTGCCGTACCGCTCGCTGATGGTGTCGCGGCCGAGGCGCTCGATGGCGTCCTTGAAGTCCAGGTACACGCCGTTCTCCCGCTCTCCCACCCCGTGTCCCGCATCCACCATCTCTTTGGCCCGTCGTGACGCGATGTCCCGAGGCGTGAGGTTCCCGAAGGAGGGATAGAGGCGCTCCAGGTAGTAGTCACGCTCGCCCTCGGGGATGTCCCGCGGAGCCCTCTTCTCCTCTTTGTCCTCGGGCACCCAGATGCGCCCGTCGTTTCGAAGTGACTCGCTCATGAGCGTGAGCTTCGACTGGTATTCACCCGACGGCGGAATGCAGGTCGGATGGATCTGGGTGAAGCACGGGTTGGCGAAACCGGCTCCGCGCCTGTGGGCACGCCAGGTGGCCGTGACGTTGCAGTGCTTGGCGTTCGTCGAAAGGAAGAAGACGTTCGAATAGCCCCCGGTCGCCAGCACGACTGCGTCGCCGGTGTACGACTCGAGCTGCCCGGTCACCATGTTCCGGGTGACGATGCCTCGGGCTACGCCATCCACGACGACCACGTCCATCATCTCGTGGCGCGTGGCGATCTCCACCGTACCCGCCGCGATCTGACGCTCCAGCGCTTGATAGGCCCCGAGCAAGAGCTGCTGGCCCGTCTGGCCTCGAGCATAGAAGGTCCGAGATACCTGGGCGCCGCCGAAGGAGCGGTTCGCCAGAAGCCCACCGTACTCACGGGCGAAGGGCACGCCCTGGGCCACGGCCTGGTCGATGATGTTCAGGCTGATCTGGGCCAACCGATAGACGTTGGCCTCCCGGGAGCGGAAGTCGCCTCCCTTCACCGTGTCGTAGAAGAGCCGGAAGACAGAGTCGCCGTCGTTCTGGTAGTTCTTCGCCGCGTTGATTCCGCCCTGGGCCGCGATGGAGTGGGCACGGCGGGGTGAGTCGTGGTACGTGAAGACCTTCACGTTGTAGCCGAGCTCGCCCATGGTCGCCGCCGCCGACGCGCCGGCGAGGCCGGTGCCCACGATGATGACGTCGTATTTCCGCTTGTTGGCGGGGTTCACCAGCTTCATCTCGAAGCGGTGGTTGTCCCACTTGTCCGCAATGGGCCCAGCCGGGACCCCGCTGTTCAGTTGCACGTCTGGAAGGACCTTCGGGCCACGCTCACCGGCGCCGCCCCTATGTGAGGACGCCGGCCAGGACCAGCGTCGCGGGTGTCAGGAATCCGACGAAGACCACCAGAGCGAAGCCTGCCGCGAAGGGCCGACGAAGCGGATTGTACTTCGGATGGTTCAGACCAAGGGTCTGAAAAAAGCTCCACACGCCGTGATAGAGGTGGAACGCCAACGCCGACTGGGCGAGAAAGTAGAAGCCGTACACAAGCGGATTCTGAAAGGCGTTCACGTAATTCTGATGCACCGCACCGTACTCGAAGGAACTGTGGAGATCGCCGGTGGTGAAGTGGAGAATGTGGTAGACGATGAAGAGGAGGAGAATCACGCCACCCCACCGCATCGTCCGTGACGCGTAGGAGAGGGAGAGGTTCGTCTCCTTCCCGTAGCTACCGGAACGAGCCTCGCGGCTCTTCTTCCAGAGCTGGAACGCCGACACGATGTGGACGGCCACCGCCGCCAGCAGGACGAGACGGGTGAGCCAAAGAACGCCCTCGTGGGGAACCAGCGGGTAGCCGACATCGCGGAGGAACTCGGCATAGACGTCCATGGCGTACGAGCCGTCCTCGGCCCGCGGCGCCAGCATCTTGAGGTTGCCCAACATGTGGACGAAGACGAACCCGAAGAGCACGAGTCCCGACGCCGCCATCAGGACCTTCTTCCCGACGGTGGTGCGGTAGAGTGTGGCCACGCGGCGCATCTATGGCTTCCAGGCGAGGTTGCGGAGTCTTGGAGCGACCAGCCGGCTAACTCCTTCGGCGGACGGAATACCCCCGAACGACGAAGAGTGCCGGCGAATTCCGATTGAATCTAGAAGGCTCCCCGCGGATTTGAACGACGCTCCGTTCAGAGGCGCGGGTCAGTCCTGGTACAGTCCCTCGGCGGCACGCGCGCTCACGATGAGTCCTTTGATGAGAGCCGAGCTCAGCCCCTGGTGCTCCATCTCGTTCAGGCCCGCGATGGTGCATCCGCGAGGCGTGGTCACCCTGTCGATCTCTCCTTCCGGGTGGCTGTCCTTCTTGAGGCTGAGTGCCGCAGCCCCACGGGCCGTCTGCCCGGCGAGGAGGAGGGCCTCCTCCGGGTGGAATCCGATCTCGATGCCGCCCTGCGAGGCGGCTCGAATGCAGCGGAGGAAGAACGCCACGCCGCACGCGCACAGAGCGGTAGCCGGCACCATCATCTCCTCGCGAATCACCAACGTCACTCCCACGGCGTCGAAGAGCCGGCTCGCCTCGTCCAGGGCCTCGTCGGCACCCTCTTCTGCCGAGAGACACGTCATGGACTCGCCGATGGAGACGGCCGTGTTCGGCATGGCCCTCACGATGGGGACGCCGTCGCCCAGCGCCTCGCGCAGGCCGGCGATAGAGGCGCCGGACACCACGGAGACGACTCGATGCCGCCCGGCGTCGATGACGTCGACGATCTCGCTGAGAAGAGCGTCCAGCTGTTGGGGCTGAACCGCGAGGACGACGAGGTCACAGGCGTCCACTGCCGTGGCATTGTCCGCGCTGACGACGAAGCCGACATCGGCAAGATCGTCGAGCTTTTCGGTCTCACGACGGGTGACGTGGACGTCGGCGGGGTCTACGTGCCCGGCGGCCACCCACCCGGTGGCAAGGGCGCGGCCGAGGTTGCCCCCGCCGAGTACGGCGATCTTGGTCATGGTCCTAACTCGCCTCCAACGCCTCCCGATCCCGGCGCACCTTAGCCGCGACGTGGTCCGGCGCCGGCTCGTAGCCTGCCGCCTCCCTCGTATGGTGCCCTCGTCCCTGGGTGATGGACCGAAGCGTCGCAGCGTACTTGTACAGCTCCGACTCGGGTACGATGGCACGGACGGTGGTCCTGCCGTCCACCGGCTCCATGCCCTGGACCTTCCCGCGACGCGACGTGAGGTCACCCATGATGTCCCCGACGTACTCGTCGGGCGTCAGCACGGCGACTTCCACGACCGGCTCCAACAGAATGGGCCGGCACTTCTCGGCCACCGACCGGAACGCGTGCGAGCCCGCCAGCTTGAAGGCGATGTCCGAGGAGTCGACGGCGTGGTAGGAGCCGTCGTAGCACTCGGCGGCGAAATCGACGATGGGGTATCCGGCGACGATGCCTCGCTGGGCTGCTTCCTGAATGCCCCGATCGACCGACGGGACGTACTTGCCCGGGATCACGCCACCCTTGATGGCGTTGATGAATTCGTAGCCCGAGCCGCGCGGTAGCGGCTTCAGGCGAACCCAGCAGTCACCGAACTGCCCGCGGCCACCGGACTGCTTCTTGTGCCTGCCCTGACCCTCTGCCTGCTTGGTGAGCGTCTCGCGGTACGCGATGCGAGGCTGTTCGGTCTCGACCTCGACCCCATACTTTCGCGCCATCCTCTCGAACTGGACCTCGAGATGCATCTCACCGAGCCCCCGGGCGATGGTCTGGTGCAGCTCCGGGTCGAACGACGCGCTGAACGCCGGGTCCTCTTCGTGGATCCTGGGAATGACCTCGCCGAGCTTGTCTTCGTCGTTGCGGGTCCTGCCCTTGATGGCGATGGAGATGTCGGCCTTGGGGAAGTCGATCTTGTCGAGCTGCAGTCGCTTGCCCTTGCACAGCGTGTCGTTGGTGTGGGTGTGCTTGAGCTTGGCCACCACACCGATGTCGCCGGCGTGCAAAGTCGACACCTCATGGCGCTCCTTGCCCATGGGGACACCGAGGTGATTCAGCTTCTCCGACTGACCGTCGGAGGCGTTCGTGACCTCGTCTCCGTTGGAGACCGAACCCGAGAACACACGGAAGTAGGAGAGCTCACCCACGTGGGGCTCGGCCGCCGTCTTGAACACCAGCGCGGCGAGGGGCGCACTGTCCTCAGCCGGGTACTCGACGTCGTTCACGACCTCGGGCCTGGCCTCGGCCGGGTTGGGGCAGAGCTCGACGATCTTCTTTAGGAGGGCCCGCATTCCATAGGTCTGTTTGGCCGAACCGCAGAAGACGGGAAAGACCTCTCCCCTCCCCATGCCCCGGGCCATGGCCTCGATGGCCTCCTCCCTGGAGATGGCGCCGCCCTCCAGATAGGACTCGAGGAGGTTCTCGTCGGTGGTCGCGAGGGTCTCCTGGAGCTCCGTCTCCCACTGGGCCTCCTTGTCCTTCAGCTCGTCGGGAATGTCCGTCTCGTGGTACTCGCCCTTGTTCGTGCCCTCCTTGTAGATGTGGGCCTTCTCGGAGAAGAGATTGATGATGCCCGAAAATCCGGGGCCTTCGCCGATGGGGATCTCCACCGGAAGAGCGGCCTGCGTGAGCTGCCTCTTGATCTGACCGAAGACGCCGTCGAAGTCGGCGTGCTCCTTGTCCATGTTCGAGACGAAAAAAATCCGGGGAATTCCCCGGGCTTCGCAGTATCGCCAGACACGCCTCGTTCCCACCTCCACACCGGAGGTGGCGCTCACCACAATGATGGCGGCGTCCGCGACGCGGATCGCGGACAGGGCCTCGCCGGTGAAGTCCAGATAGCCGGGCGTGTCGAGGAGATTGATCTTGGTGTTCAGGTGCTCGGCATACGCTGGCGTGAGCTGCAGCGAGATCCCGTGCTGGTGCTCCTCCGGGGCGTGCATGGTCAGCGCCGAGCCCTCGTCGACGTCACCCAGGCGCTTCGACGTACCGGCCACGAAGCAGAGTGCATCGATGAGCGTGGTCTTCCCCGAACTGCCGTGGCCCAGGACCGCGACGTTCCGAATGCGGTCCGTGGTGTACTCCTTGGCCGATGCCATGCAGAATCCTCCGAGATCCGATCAAAAGGACCCCGATTGTAGGAGGCCCCCGAAGCCGTAGCAAGCAGCCTTGGCCTCGCACGGAGGTCGTACGACCGCATGGGGCTGCCGGCAAAGTGAAGAGGGCTCCCCACCCGTGGTCGGGAGCCCTCTTCAATGGCCGATGGCGATCGAGCGGTGCTGCTACCTGGTACCGAAGGCTCCGCCCAGGAAGCGAGCGTCGAAGGGGCCGGTGTCTCCGGTCATGGCGTAACGATAGAGGGCCGCCGTGTAGATGCCTTTGAGTGCGGAGCCGAGCAGGCTGAGAAAGATCAACCCCAGTACGCCCAGGACTACGACGGGGATCAGCGCCGCAGGCGAGAAGACGGTGACCGCCACCCACCCCATGGCGAAGGAGACCCCGAACCAGGCGATGAACGCCAGGAACATGGCCCAACTGAGACCGAAGTTGCCCGAGATCTGCTCACCCCACGTGCGCCGGAACACCTGGGCGCTCTCTTTGATCGCGTCGATGGGGCCGAGATTCTTCGTCACGAGGACCGGCACCGCCAGGTAGGTCGCCATCGTCCACGCCACGCCACCGATGAGGGCGGCGATCTTCGCGAAGATTCCGCCCCGTTCAGAGATCATCCGGAGGACCATGCCCACCGTAGCGGCGATGACCGCATAGCCGAGGATGGCGCCCATGCGCTTCGACGCGATGGCGAGTCCATCCGAGACGGTTGGGTCTCCTCCATCCAGTCGGATGAGAGCCGCGCCGACCAGGGCGGAGTTGAAGAAGAAGATGACCGTGTACTGGACGACGTAGAACATGAAGAGCACGGACATCGCCAGGTAGCTCGAATCGGTGTTGGCGAACACGTCGCCCGCGCCCGTCATGACGACGGGTGCCGCGAAGCTCGCCACCACCAGGATGCTCGCGATTCCCGACATGACCGGGAAAACCATCAGTTCCTTGTCGAGCTTGAGCACGTTGGCGCTCGCCTTGAGCAGCGCCACGCTGTTGCCGATGCCACCGGCCATCCGACACCTCCACAGAAAGGTTCGACCGTCTTCGCCGCCAGGCGCCTCGCCCGGTTGTCAGCACTACGATCCAAGTTGTGATTTCCTTCGCCCCAGGAGTAGAAAAATCGTCTCGGCACGTCGTTTGCATTCACTGCGTGACGACAAGCGAAATCGTCTCCACCGCCTGACGCCATCGCCGCGAACAGGACAGGGTGGGGTGCATTCATACCGATTGGAGCAAGGAGGTCGAACGTGAAACGTGTTTGGATCTTCGCTACATCGTGCCTTTTTCTCGTCCCTGCCGTCGCCTCCGCTCAGGTCGCCTGGGAGGTGCCGTCCCTGATGCGGCCCGGGGCCCCATCTGGGCTCTCGCTGTTCCTCGTCGAGCCCCACCCTGGTGACGAGTTGGGTGCCCTGGCCATATGGAGGAACGCCGCCGCACCCGTCGGACTCGGCTTCCGTGGAGGAATCGCAGAGGAGCCCGGCGGTGACGCTGCGGGTCTCGTGGGACTCGACATCTCGGGTGCCCTCAACAGCCCGAGCTCCTCGGGGGAGCCTCAGGTCATCTGGTGGACGGGCGCCGGCCTGAGCTTCGGGAGCGAGGTCGTCGCTTCGTTTCCCCTCGGACTGTCTCTGGGCTGGATAGGGACCGACGATGGCGTGAGTTTCATGCCCAACGTCGGTGGCCACGTCGTTCTTGACGTCGCGTCAGGACCCGGCGACGACGTCGATATCGACGGGGTTGTCGACCTGGGATTCGACGTCGGCTTCGACTCGGGCTTCATGGTGCGGTTCGGCGCCTCCGTGGGCGACCGCGATGCGCTCGCAGTCGGCGTCCGGCTGCCCCGCTGAACCGAGAGGAAGCGGGTCAGCACAGCCGATCCGCGATCAGCGGCGCTGATCCGCCTCCGCCTCGGTCTCCACCAGCTCGCCCGTGAGGAGTTCGAGCACCAGCCGGTCCATGTCATAGACCACGTCGAGGGCCTCGAGAATCGCACGGGAGTCCACTGTCACCGACCGGTTTCGATCAGGCAGATAGATATAGTCCCCCGGGAGACTCTCGGCGTTGCCGTCGAAAACGACGCCCACGACCTCGAGGTCGGCGTCCAGGACCGGCGAACCCGAATTGCCCCCGATGATGTCGGCGGTCGACGCGAAGTTGATGGGCGTCGACAACTCCAGCTCGGACTCGGCGTCGAGCCAGCGCTGGGGCAGCGCCCAGTCCTCGTCCCCTTCGTGGGAGTGGTGACGATCGTACAGCCCGTAGAACGTCGTGAACGGCGGCGCTACGGTGCCGTTGTAGTCGTAGCCAGCCACAACCCCGTCTGCGAGTCGCAGGGAGAAGGTGGCATCAGGGGGCACGTCGGTGCCGTACACCTCGAAGCGAGCCCGACCCAGGTCGGCGGCGATGGCCTCCTCTTCGGGGAAGGCGCCGCCGATGACCTGCTGGAACTGAATGAACTGCGGTAGATACGCCCGGACGACGTCAAGGGCCGCGTCGGCGATGGTGAGCGATCCAGACTCCATCGCCTGGGCCGCCGTGGCCGAGTCCTGGAGCTGAGAGGCCGAAACAACCGCCTGGGCCCGAGCCTCGACGCTCCCACCTTGGAGGACCGCCGTCGCCAACTGCGAATCGGCACCGTAGAAATCCACGAAGTCGCGGAAGCGAGCCTCCATCAGTGCCCGATCCAGTTCGACCGGCTGGTGGGGCACGGCGCGTAGCTGCTCCATCAGCGGTTCGATCTGATCCGCCGGTGCCCCGCCCTGCCGTGCGCTGAGGATCTGGAAAGCGATGAGCGCCCGGTGAAGGGTGCTGGACGCCATCTCCGGACTGGTCATGGCCAGGAAGGCACCGAAGCCGGAGGCCTGCTCTCTCTTTCGGCTCTGGAGGGCGGCCATATCGGCGATGAGCGACCCGTACCGTTCGCTCAGCATCGGGTCCGCTTCGATGGCGGTCTGGAAGTCGCTTTCGGTATCGCGCCGGCGGGCGATGATCACCGGATCCTGGAGCCCACGGACCTGACCAAGGTACGCCTCGAGGGAGTTGGAGAGCCCGAAATACGCGTTCCGCAGATCCCGCTCTTCGGCGATCTCCGGGTGCGCCTCGATGAAGGCGCCGAGAACGTCGAGGCGGGACTCGAGGAGATCGAGGACGCGAGCGTCGCTCACGTCGCGCCTGAACTCGAGCTCCGCCACCGTCTGAAGCCGATTCGTCGTGCCCGGGTTACCCACGATGAAGATCAGGTCGCCGGCTTCGAGGCCATCGTCATCGAAGGCGAAATACGGATCACTCGCCAGCGGATTCCCGTCGTCGTCATAGATCCGGAAGAAGGCGAAATCGAGGTTGTACCGAGGATAGCTGAAGTTGTCGGGCTCGCCTCCGTAGAAGCCGATCTGCAACTCGGGCGCCATGACGAGCCTGGCGTTGGTATAGCGCCGGAAGACGTAGGCCGAGGTTCGTCCGCCATCGTAGAGCGAGATCATCTCGACCACATGGCCCGAATCTTCGCCTCCGTGCTCGGCGAGGATCCGAGACTCGATCTCCTCGAGCAGTCCGTCTCGCGCCTCGGCCCGCTGGGCCGCGGGCAGAGCGTCGAGGGCCGCGTTGACCTCCTCGGTCACGTCGACGATGTCGATGAGCCTGTCGGCCTCGAAGTCCTCCACCGCGCGCTCGTCGGCCAGATCCGTCGCCACCAGGCCGTTGTCCAGGAGCCCTTCCCCGGATCCTGAGACCTGCGTGACGAACTCCCGGGCGCAGTGATGGTTCGTCATCACGAGTCCGTTGGGCGAGACGAAGGAGGCCGAACAGTTGGGGATCCTCAGCGCGCCCAAACGGGCCTTTTCCAGCCACGCCGCATCAGGACGGAATCCGTACGTCTCGGCGAGATACTCGATGGGCGGGAACTCGAACGTCCACATCTTGCCCTGATCGAAGCGTCCGGCCTCCACGGTGTCCAGGTCGACGCCGTAGACGACCGGCTGTGGCTGGGTAGGACTTCCGGCAGCGGCCGCCGGGTCCTCGCTCTGCGAGCCCGCAGCCGACGCCGATGCGTCAGCCGGCGACCCGGTAGTGGTGGGAACGAGACGCGGCCCCGGAGCGGGTGATGGACTCGCACAAGCCGCCACCGACACAGAGAGGAGGAGGGCGGCCAACGACCGAAGGGAGTGGGCGGCGAACGGCCGCGAACCGGCGTTCAACGTCATGGAGATCCTGGGAAGGCGCCGGGCTGGTCTTGCGGCGCGTCAGTTGGTGCGGTGCTTCTTCGACACCTCGTCGAGAAGCTTGAGCTCGTCGTCGGTGAGGGACGACATCCCCTCGGCAGAGATCTTGTCGAGGACGGCGTCCACCTTGTCGTAGAGAGCCGTGTCTTCACGGGGTCGACGGCTCCGGGCGACCGACTCCTTGTCATCGGTGTCGTCGCCGGGCACGATGGCCAGTCGGCGCTTCTTCCTGGCCTTCTTCTTCAGGTCGCCGATGGCCGCGGAGGCGCGCCAGTCGGCCTTCAGGTACAGGAAGGCGGTGATGAGTCCACCGAGGTGGGCGAAGTGGGCGATGCCGCTGCCGGCGCTTCCCGTCGCGCTCAAGAGCGATGCGATGGCCATGAAGCCGACAAGGTACTTCGCCATGACCGGGAAGATGCCGAAGATGTAGATCGGTGCGTTCGGCCAGTTCATTGCGAAGGCCAGCATCACCCCGTACAGCGCCCCCGAGGCCCCGATGATGGAATTGGGCATGAAGGCGAAGCTCAACGCCGCCCCGCCCAAGCCGCTGATGATGTAGAACTTCAGGAACTCCTGTTCGCCCCATTTGGCTTCGAGGGGCGGCCCGAAGAAGAAGAGCATCAACATGTTGAAGAAGAGGTGTGTCAGGTCGCCGTGGACGAACATGTAGGTCACGACACCCCACGGTGAGAAGATCACCTCTCTGGGGTGGAAGCCGAACCACTGGGTCAAGAACCCCGGTGGAAGAGCCACTCCGACGAAGAAGACCACCGTGTTGATGATGAGCAACCGCTTCACCATCGGGGTGGGCGTAAGGCCCATCCCGAAGGAATCGAAGCTGGTTCCGGTCCTGTAGCTCATCGTCTCACTCCTGCGTGCACGTCAAGAATGCGCTTCCTTTCGTTCCCGCGCGAGTCGGGCAATTCTGTCGCATAACTCCGGGAAGGAAACGCCGGCGGCAGCCGCGGCCTTCGGCAAAAGGCTGTTCGCTGTCATCCCGGGAAGAGCGTTGGCCTCGAGACACCAGGCCCGTCCCTCTTCGTCCACGATGAAATCGACCCTCGAGAAGTCGCGCATCCTCAGCGCCCGATGCACCCGCAGCGCCAGAGCCCGAAGGCGGTCCGACAGATCCTCGGGAATGTCGGCGGGGAAGATCTCCTGGGCCTTCCCTGGCTGGTACTTGCACTCGTAGTCGAAGATCTCGTGCTCGGGAACGATCTCACCCACCGGGAAGGTATCGTCGCCGACGACCCCCACGGTGAACTCCCGCCCCTCGTGATACCTCTCGAACAGCACGAGGTCCCCCCACCCGGCACTCTCCTCCAAAGCCGCCGCCAACTCCTCCGTGTCATGGGCGAGCACGAGGCGGAGGGAGGAGCCGCCACCGGCCGCCTTCACGATGACCGGCAGACCAAGGACGGAGCGCACCTCGTCGACGCCGGGCCAGGCGAGGGCGTCGGCCGGATCGTGGCTGATCCAATCGGGCGTAGGAATTCCCCCGTCCCTCAGGAGTCGCTTGGTGACCTCCTTGTCCATGGCCAGGGAGCACCCGAGGCGGTCGCTCCCCGTATACGCCACCCGCGCTACGTCGAGCAGCGCCTGGATGGTGCCGTCTTCACCGCTCCCACCGTGGAGTGCAAGAAAGAAGAGATCCACGCTCTCCAGCGACGGCTCACGGGTGAGGGCGACGGTCTGGCCTTCGTCGAGGGTGTCGAGCTCCCCCGATGCTGGCGGCGCCACCCGGACCCCACCTTCGAGTAGCCGCGCCTCCTCGTCTCCGGAGAGGACGCCGCGGGTCGTGTCGACCGCGAGGACCTCGTGGCCGGCGGCGCGGAGGGCTCGCGCTACTTCAACGCCCGAGGCCAGCGACACGTCGCGTTCGTCCGACGTGCCACCCATGAGTACGGCAATCTTCACGACGTCACCGCGTAATCGCCTGCACGACGTCGTAGCGGGTCAGGATACCGACGAGCCGTCCGTTCTCCCGCACGAGGCACGCCGCGTTGTCCCTGGCGAGGAGGGGCCGCACTTCTTCGGCAGCGACGTGGCCTTCCAGCACCGGGAACGGAGCTGACATGATGGACTCCACGGGCCGCTCGAGGAGCTCCGGGTCTTCGATGACCTGGGCCATGAGCTTCGATTCGGTGAGGGAACCGACGCACTCGTTGTCCCGGACGACCGGGAGCTGCCCGATGTCGTGGGCTGTGATGGCGGACAGCGCCTGACGGACCGATGTGGACGGCTCCACCGTGATGAGTTCGGTGGCGCGACCCGCCTTGGAGCGTATGGTCTCGAGCACCGAGCGAGCCCGGGAGCGCTCGAGAAAGCCGTTCTCCCGCATCCAGTCGTCGTCGTACGTCTTGCTCAGGTATCGCTCACCCCAGTCGCACACGAGGGTGACGACGAAGGCGTCGGGGTCGTCGAGTTCCTTGGCCACCTCGACGGCTCCGTGGACGAGGAGGCCGGCCGACCCGCCGGCGAACAGGCCTTCCTCCCTGGAGATCCGTCGCGCCATCCGAAAGGCGGGCCCGTCCGAGAGGGAGCGGTACTCGTCCACCACGTCGAGGTCCAGGGAGTCGGGGATCTTGTCGTTTCCGATGCCCTCCACCTTGTACGGATGCCCCTCGATCTTCTCCCCGGTGTTGAAGTACGGAGCGATCATCGAGCCTTCCGGATCGATGCCGACAATCTTCACGTGGGGGTTCTTCTCCTTGAGGTAGCGCCCCACGCCCGTGATGGTGCCCCCCGTGCCCGCCGACGCCACGAAGTGGGTCACACGGCCCTCCGACTGCTCCCAGATCTCCCTGCCCGTCGTCTCGTAGTGGGCCCCCGGATTGGCCGGGTTATAGAACTGGTCGGCCATGAAGGCGCCCGGCGTCTCCGCGGCAATGCTCCTTGCCTTCTGCAGATAGTGGTCGGGATGGTCCGGGGGCACCGCCGTCGGGGTGATGACCACCTCTGCCCCGAAGGCCCGGAGGAGCTTCCGCTTCTCGCTGCTCATCTTGTCGGGCATGGTGCAGATGCACTTGTAACCCTTGAGCGACGCCGCCATGGCCAGTGCGAGGCCCGTGTTGCCGCCCGTCGCCTCCACAACGGTACCGCCCGGCTTCAGTCGACCGTCGGCCTCGGCCGCCTCGATCATGGCCAGGCCGATGCGATCCTTGATGGACCCTCCGGGGCCGAAGAACTCGCATTTCGCATAGACCGGCGTGCGGGTGCCGTCGACCACCGACTTGAGACGAACCATCGGTGTCCACCCGATGAGCTCGAGCACACTGTCGTAAGGACGAAGGTGTCGCGGCTCAGCCATTGAAGCTCCGGAATGCGGGTTGGACGACCATGCCGACTATCGCCCGGGGCTCGTCGAGATACCCAACGTGTCGGGTCGAGGCCTCTTGGAGAACCGCACGGGCACGTGAGCCCACACCTCGATCCGCTCCCCGTCCTGACGGGCCGGAGTGAAGCGAAGGTCGAGGGCGCCCGCCACCGCCGCCGAGTCGAACGACGCGTACCCCGACGACTCGACGACCTCCACGCTGTCCACCGTGCCCGTGTCGCCGACACGAACACGGAGAAGCGTCTCGCCCTCCATGTCCTGGTCCCACATGTGGAGGGGGTACTCGATGGGGACGTTGCCGAACAGGGGGGTGGGCTGCTCGATCTCCCCTTCGGCTCCGCATCCCAGGGTCAGCGTCGCCGCGAGGACAAACGTCGCCCGTCGGCCCATGCACGGTTCGCTCAATCGTCCTCCCCGGGCCGCGTCCCACTTCCGAGCTCGTACAGGATTTGAAGCGCCTCCCTCGGCGAAATCTGATCCGGATCGATGGCACGGAGTCGACTGACCATCGGATGCTCGACCTGGAACATGGATAGCTGTTGATGCGGTTCCGATCGCGGTCTGTGGGCTCCTCGTCGTCCCAGCCCCTCCCCGCCACCGGTATGTGTTCCCTCCAACTCGTGCAGAAGTTCCCGCGCCCGCAGGACGATGGCATCCGGAAGCCCGGCGAGGCGGGCCACCTGGATTCCGTACGAGCGGTCGGCACCGCCCTCCGCCAGTCGTCGCAGGAAGACGATCTCGTCGGCGACCTCGCGGACCGAGACATTCATGTTCTTCACGCCAGATAGCTGGTCGCCGAGCTGTGTCAGTTCGTGGTAGTGGGTAGCGAATACCGTTTTCGCCTCGATGTGTTCGTGGATGTGCTCGGTGACCGCCCAGGCGATGGAGACCCCGTCGTACGTCGACGTCCCCCGGCCGATCTCGTCGAGGAGTACGAGGCTACGGTCCGTCGCACCGTGGACGATGGCCGCCGTCTCGCTCATCTCCACCATGAAGGTCGACTGCCCCCGGGCCAGATTGTCCGACGCTCCCACCCGGGTGAAGATCCGGTCGGCAACCGGCAGACGGGCTGCGTCGGCGGGAACGTATGAGCCGACCTGGCCGAGGAGCTGGATGAGGCCGATCTGACGGAGCACCGTGCTTTTGCCCGCCATGTTCGGCCCCGTGAGAACCACGATGTATCCGCTCTCGTCCAGGACCAGATCGTTGGGGATGAAGTCCTCCGTCGGCATCATCGTCTCGACCACCGGATGGCGACCGGCCCGGATATCGAGATCGAAGCCGGTGTGGATGTCGGGCCGCACGTACCGGCGGTGGACCGCCGTGCGGGCAAAAGTGGAGACGACGTCGAGCACGGCGATGCGTGCTGCCACGTCCTGAAGTCGGGCCACGGACTTCGCCACCCGACTCCGAATGTCGGAGAAGAGCTCGACCTCCAGTGAGGCGATGCGGTCCTCCGCCCCGAAGACCTTCTCCTCCCACTCCTTCAGTTCGGGCGTGAAGTAGCGTTCGCCATTGGACAGGGTCTGCTTGCGTACGTAGTCGTCGGGCACCTTGTCCAGGTTGGCCTTGGTCACCTCCAGGTAGTATCCGAACACCTTGTTGAAGCCGACTTTCAGGGAGCCGATCCCCGTCCGCTCGCGTTCCCGGGTCTGGAGGCTGGCGATGAAGTCCCGGGCTCCGTCTCGAATGGAGCGGAGCTCGTCCAGGTCGTTCGACCACCCGTCGCGGATGACGCCGCCCTCCTGGAGTGCGGCCGGGGGATCGTCGGCGATGGCGTCGGCAAGGAGCTCGGTGACGTCGTCGAGCACGTCGAGATCGGCACCCATCTCACGGACGATGTCGGATGCGGCCGCGTTCGCCGCGTGGCGGATGGCCGGGAGGAGGCCCAGGGACCGCCGGAGCGTCCCCAGGTCCCGCGGGGCGACCCTCTGGATACCGAACTTCCCCGCCAGACGCTCCAGATCGCCGATCGGGGATAGCGCCTCGCGGAGGCTTTCGCGCAACTCCGGCGCGTCCACCAGCTCGCTCACCCCTTCCTGCCTCGCCCAGATCTCGTCGGCGACCACCAGCGGCTCGAGCACCCAACGGCGCAGCAGGCGCCCTCCCATGGCCGTTACGGTCTCGTCGACGACGTCGAGCAGCGTCCCGCCCTCCTCACCCGCGCGCAAGGGCTCGATGAGCTCGAGGTTCCGGCGGGTCATCTCGTCGAGGAGCATGACTCGGCCCGGGCGCTGGATGCTCACCGCCTTGAGGTGAGTCACGCCCGAGGGCCGGATCTCACCCAGGTACTGGATGAGAGCGCCTGCAGCACGGACGAGAAGGCCGTCGTCGGACTGGAAGCCGAAGCCGTCGAGGGACTGGACCGAGTAGACCCGGAGGATCTCCTCGGTGGCCACGTCCTCTTCGAAGATCCAGTCGTCGCGGACTGTCCTGGGAAGGGACCCCGGAGCGGCCCTGGAGACACCGTCGCTTTCCGCGAGCCGCCTCGGCAGCAGCAGCTCCGAAGGCTCGAGGCGCCCGAGTTCGGCACGAAGATCCGACGTCGCCACCGAGCGGACGCTCACCTCACCCGTGGAGACGTCCAGGGTGGCGAGCCCGTATCGCCCACCCCCTTCCACCACGGCCGCCAGGAAGTTGTTGCGACGTTCCGTCAACAGGGACTCGGCGACGACGGTGCCGGGCGTCACCGTCTCCGTCACCTCCCGACGGACGATTCCCTTGGCCTCCGACGCGTCCTCCACCTGGTCACAGATGGCGACACGCCGGCCCATCCGCACGAGGCGCGCCAGGTAGTCGTCGAGGGCCTTGGCAGGGATCCCCGCCAGCGGCACCTTCGCCGCCGCACCGTTGTTCCTCGCGGTCAGCGTGAGGCCGAGCAGGCGCGCTCCTTCTTCGGCATCCCCATGGAAGAGCTCGTAGAAATCACCGACGCGAAAGAAGAGGAGCGCGTCCCGGTGACGGGACTTCGCTTCCCGCCACTGCTGCATGAGGGGCGTGTCGCTGGAGGCCATGGGTCAAGTTAGAGGCACACCGATTCCACTCAAGTGGGTCGCCGACGGGGGGCGGCAGGACGCGGGCCCCGGGCGCCGGACCTCCCCAAGCACCGCCACTCGACGCAACTTCGGGGGCCACGCGTCGTAGGAAGTGGCGGTCAGCCGACGTCAGTCACGTACATCGAACCCGAAGAGGCCCCTGATGCTGCGAGCCATCCAAGCCCTCGCCGTCCTGGCAACGCTCGCCACGACCCTGGCGCCGACACCGGCTGCGGGGCAAGACGCCGCTCCGTCGGATGTCGAGTCCATCGACGCCATCATCACCGCCCTGTACGACGTCATCTCCGGAGAGGCCGGCGAAGCCCGCGACTGGGACCGATTCCGGTCGCTCTTCGCCGCACAAGCCACGCTCAGCCCCGTAGGGCGCAACCAGAGCGGAGAGGTCCAGCGGCGCGTCATGACCCCCGATGCCTACGTCGAACAGAGCGCTCCCTTCCTGGAAGAGAATGGCTTCGTCGAGGCCGAGATCGGACGGGTCACCGAGCGATACGGGCTGATCGCCCACGCCTTCAGCGCCTACGAGTCGTACCGGAGTGCCTCCGACGAGGCGCCCTTCACCAGGGGGATCAACTCCATCCAGCTCATGTACGACGGGGAGCGGTGGTACGTCGTTTCAGTTTTCTGGCAGGGTGAGAGCCCGGACTACCCTATTCCGGCCCAATACATCGGAGACATCGGATGAGCACGGATCTGCAGTACGGATACAAACGCACAGTCGAGGGATCGCCCGACGCCGTCGAGGCGACTGTTCGGGAGGCCCTCGCGTCCGAGGGCTTCGGGGTCCTCACGGAGATCGACGTCAAGGAGACCTTGAAGAACAAGCTCGACGTCGACTTCCGGCCCTACAAGATCCTCGGCGCATGCAACCCACCCTTGGCGCACAAAGCCCTCTCCAACGAGACCGATATCGGCCTGCTCCTGCCCTGCAACGTCGTCGTGTACGAGGGCGACGAGCCAGGTACCACGGTCGTCGCCGCACTGGACGCCGTGCTGCAACTCGGTGTCAGCGGGCGTGCCGACATGGAAGAGCTGGCGAACGAGGTCATGACGCGCATGCGACGAGCGATCGACGGGCTCTGACCCTTGATCGGTTCCGGCTGGTCGCCCGACGGCGCGGCTAGTCGTTGCCGATGGGGCGCTCGGGCCGTTCGTCCCTCACCAGTGCCGCACTGATCCCCATGCGGGTCAGCTCGTCGAGGAGCTCGACCGCCGAAGCGCGTTGGGCGAAGCTGCCTACGCGCACATGGGTGAAGTTGCTTCCCTCCACCTGCACGATGCGAGCCTCCACACCCTCGGCGCCCACCGAATCGTAGAGGGTGCGAGCGCGTTCGAGCTCGGCGAAGGCGCCGAGCTGGACCGAGTAGCTCCCCCCCTGAGCCGTGGCGCGCCGCTCCGTCGCTTCCGCGGGCGGCGTGGGCGCCGGTGTCCGGGGTGTGACCGCGGACGGCTGTCGGGCCCGCTGTTCGGCCGCCGGCAACGGGCCAGGATCGGCCATCCATGCCCGCCCCTGTTCCAGCGCCTCGGACCGGGGGTAATCACGCTCGAGTGTCTCCAGGTGACGGCGGGCGGCCTCTTCGTCGCCCATGGCCCACGCGGCCTGCGCCAACCGGAGGATGGCGTCGGCGGTGAAGTCGCCGCTCGGGTACAAGACCGCCAGTCGCTGGAAGTCCAGCTCGGCCTGTACGGGGTCCACCGTGAGTCGGCCACGGAGCCAGAGGCCTCGCTGCAGGTCACGCCGCGAAGCTCGGCTTCGATCGCCCTCCCACCATTCAGAGAGCTCAGCACGGGCTTCCTCAGTCCGACCCATTCGGGTGAGGCGCTCGACCTGCTCCAACGGCGACTGGGCCGCCGCGGGGATCGCCAACATCACCACGAGTCCGGCCAGAAAAGCCGCGGCCACAAGGAACCGGTTGCCTTCACGTTTCGTCATGCCGCCTCCGCCCGGGCCCGCAGGCCCAGAATCCAGGATTCCAGGAAGTGTTCGTCGGTGTGGGGGCTCGCCTTCAGGAGCCGGTCCACGTCGAGCAGCCCCGCCAACGCCTCGTCGATCTCGTCGACATGCCAGTTCCGTGCCTGGCCAACGACCCGCTTGGCAAGCCACTGCTGGTGGCGCGGTAGAGCCTGTTCTAGACCGCGTGCCCCACGCTCCGTCGCGATCCCCAGGCGCAGAAGGTGAGTCGTGAGGCCGATGACGAGCCCGACCCCGGTCTCGCCCTGCCCCAGGAGAACCGGCAGCGTTCGTCGGGCCTCCTCGAAGTCGCGCTCGCCCACAAGATCGAACCATCGCCAACGATCTTGAGTCGGCAGTTTGGTTCCAGCGGCCTCGATGTCCGCGACTCCAATGCTGCCTCGATCACCGACGAATTGGGCCAGCTTCTCCAACTCCTGGGAAAGGACGCCGAGGTTGGTCCCGATGGCGGCGCCGAGAGCCCGGGCCGCATCGGGCTCGATGGTCAACCCATGGGCCGCGTGCGCCCGGTCCATGAGCCACCCGGGAACGTCGTTCTCGCTAAGCGCCCGGAACTCCACGGAGCGTGCGTGTTTGGCCAGCTCCCGGTAGAACTTCGCCTTCGACCCCGACGGAACCGTACAACTCATGATGAGCGCGAGTCCCGGCGGAGGCTTCTGGCTCACGCCCAGAAGCTCTTCCCGGGCCTTCTTCGTAGACGCGAGCCCCTCCACCTCCCTGACGACGACCACGCGCCACTCTGCCATCATCGGCGGCGTGGCGAGGACCGAGGCCAGCGTCTCGCCATCGACCTCGGTCCCCCGCAAGGGGTCGAAGTTGAAGTCCTTGGTGGCAGCTTCCAGATGGGCGTCGACCAGCGCGCGAACGGCGGCTTCCTTCCGGAAATGGTCTTCGCCGTGGAGGTAGAAGGCACCGCCGAGGGTGTCTCCGAGGCCGGGGATCGAGTCGAGGAGGCTCACCGCACGAATCTCACCCACCCCCGGCCATAGGGGAACGGGCACCCGAAACGCTCAAGCCAGGCCGGTGCCATGTTCACGCCAGGGCGCGCAGTGCAGGAATCCCGAGGGAGGGGAGGCGACAACGGTGCCGCGCCGCGGGAGACGGGTCCCGGTCGTGGGTCAGCGGCCGAGTTCGGAGGTCCTGCGCACACGGGCTCGCTGCTCGTAACGCTGGGACAGCGGCGTGTAGTCGTACAGGAGCGTGTTCGCCCAGAGCCCCTCGGGCAGCCCGTCCGGGGTCGCGGTGCTGAACGTACCCGGAGGCGTGACGCTCGTGGGTCGGGCGGCGCTTCGCGCCGGCGCGCGGTCTACCACGATGGGCTCCAGCTGGACGACAGGTGAGCCGTTGAACAGGACCGGTGACCAGGCGATGACCGCAAGGAGAACCGCGATGGCCGCCACCGTCATGGCCGGCGCGCCCGAGTCTGCCGTCGCCCGGATGGCACGCTCGTTGTCGACGTCGAAAAGCCGGTGCTGCAATCGAGGAACGAAGTCCTCACGCAGCTCCGGATCTGGAAGGGTGCGGAGCAATTCAGAACCGTTTCGGAGAACCTTCTCGTACCGGACGCACGTGGGACACCCCTCGAGGTGTTCCTCGACCGCCGCCGCAGCCTCGGCGGACGCGATGCCGTCGAGGTAGTCGGTGAAGTGGGTTACGACCTGTGAGCAGTTCATCGGTCCAGACTCGTCGTGGAGTACGTCGGCACATTCCCGTCGACGTTTGGTGCTCGTGTCATACTGTGCCCGATCAGGAGGGTTCCCCGGTTCAGGACCACTCCCGGGCAGCCGAACGCACCGAGCCCCCGCCGGTGTAATCCGGCGGGGGCTCTTCCCGTCCCCACGTCCCCAGCCAATCGCTCGTCGATCAGTCGATCATGGGAGCGATGATGTTCGCGAAGTTGTTCCGCGCCCGATTCAGCCGGCTCTTCACCGTGCCGAGGTTGCACCCGGTGATGTCGGCGATCTCCTCGTAGGTCTTGCCCTCCATCTCGCGGAGTACGAAGACGATCCGATGATGCTCGGGTAGCTGCTCCACCGCCTCCTCGACTCTTGACCGGAGGTGGCGCTTCCGGAAGAGGTCGTCGGGCTTGAACTGTGTGTCCTCCCACTCCAGCGGACGATGGTCGGCGTCCCAGTTCTTCTTCAGCGTTTGGAAGAGCACGAGGGGGTTCCTCGATCGGTTCCGGAGCTCGTTCTTCGCCAGGTTGCTCGCGATGGTATAGATCCACGTCGAGAACTTCTTGGTCTGGTCGAATCGATGCAGGTGCCTGTACACCCGCACGAAGGTCTCCTGGACCAGGTCCTGGCTTCGCTCCCGATCTCCGATGGTCCGGTAGACGAAGTTGAGCAGGCGTTGGTCGTATCGGCGAACCAGCTCGTTGAAGGCGCGAGGGTCCCCGTCCAGGGAGGCCTGTACGACCTCCGAATCGTTCATGTCTTCGAGACGCAGTCGATGTTCCCGAGCAGGGCTCGGCTGCAACTGCAACTCGGTATCCTTTTTCAATCGTGCCTTGGCCACGCCACACCTCCTCGTTGCGGCAAACCGCCTATTCGGCAGATGCACTCGATCACGGCTGCTCTAAGTGCAGATGCCGTGCCAACCCGGGGAACCCGGTACCTCCGTCCCTTGTCTCTTCGTCCGTCCTATCCATGTGACGTTCGAAACGCGGGAAATGGGACAGATCGGCAGAAGCCCGGTCGACGACCGCCGTCACACCCCTTGGATACGGTGGACCCCCGGAAGCGTTGCACGGGGCGTGCCCGCAGGCGGCGCGGCCGTCCGTACCGGGCGCCGCAGCCCTACGCCCCTCCCTGCACGACCTCCACCGGCCCCAGATCCAGCCCCTCCAGGTCGGTCGCGATGACGTCGGCATCCCCTACCAGGACGATCTGCGCCTCGTGCGGTCGGATGTGCCGCCGGGCCGCCGCAGCGGCCGACTCGGCATCTACGGCCCGAATCCGATCGCGGTACTCGTCGAAGTGGTCGTCGGGAAGGTCGTACACCACGAGTTGGCTCACCCTGGTCGCCACCTGACCCGCCGTTTCGAGCTGGAGGCCGAAGATTCCGGCGGCGTAGTCTCGGGCGGCCGTGACCTCCGCCGTGGTGGGCCCCTCGCCTGCGATGGCCTCCAGCTCGTTCATGATCTCCCGGACGGCGGCAGCCGTGACGTCGTTGCCCACAGCGGTGGAGACCCGGAAAGGTCCCGGGGCGGTCCGGAGGAGGAAGCGGGAGCGGACGCCGTAGGTGAAGCCGTTCTTCTCCCGGAGGTTCAGGTTGAGGCGACTGGTGAACATTCCCCCGAGGACCATGTTCGCGATGCTGAGGGCGTAGTAGTCGGGGTCGGAACGCTTCGTCCCGACGTGACCAATGCGGATCTCAGACTGCACCGACCCGGGTCGATGCACGATGTGGATCCGGCGTTCCCGGGTTCGAGGCGTCACCTCGAAGGCCGCCTCGTTCGTCGGGGCGCCGGTCCAGTCACCGAAATGGTCGAGGACCATCGTGGCGAC
Organism: Gemmatimonadota bacterium; assembly: GCA_013002885.1. Lineage (GTDB taxonomy): Bacteria > Gemmatimonadota > Gemmatimonadetes > Longimicrobiales > Gaopeijiaceae > UBA2589. The sequence continues at coordinate 25,398 of JABDLS010000043.1, forward strand.
TTCACCTGCATCGACGTCGCCGGCCAACACGAGGCCTCCACGCTCTGGCCGGTAGTTCGCCTCGGCCCACGCTGCCATCTCCCCGGGGCCGAACCGTTCCACCGATTCGGTGCCCCCTTCGATCCGGCGAGCCCATGGCACGCCGTCGGCGAAGAAGCGGGCGTTGGCCGAGTCCGTCGCCAAGGAAGACGGGTCCATGAGACGCTGGCGAATGGCGGCGAGTTGCTGTTGCCGAACCCGCTCCACCTCGCCGTCCGGGAACCCCGGCTGCAGGATCGCCTCGGCGACGATGCCCAGCGCTTCCGGGAGTCGGTCGGCGAGGCACGACAGAGAAAGGCTCGTACCCTCCCATCCGGCCGACACCGACATCCGGGCACCGATGCCCTCCAGGGCCTCGGCCAGCGCCGACCCGCTCCGCTTCTTCGTGCCGCCCTCCACCGTGTCGGCGGTGGCCACAGATAGCCCGGCGTTGGCCGGTCTGAGCGCCGCCTCCGAGGCCCGCATGAAGAGGTTGAGACTCACTACGGGAAGACGGTGGAGCTGGGCCACCCGGAGGTCGAGACCGGTGGGCAGACGTCGCCGATCCACCGATGGAAAGTCGAAGTCCGTGAAGGTGCCACGGGAAGGCGGCCGAGATCGATCCAGGTCGTTCATCGCCCGTTCTCCGGCTCATAGATGACGATCGCCCGGTTGTCCTCCCCGAGCCGTTTTCCCACAAAATCCCGGATCTGCCCGAGCTCGACGGCCCGCAGTCGGTCCAACTCCTGGTTCAGTCGCCCAGGGTCGTCGAAGTAGAGGTCGAACATGGAGAGGAGGTCCGCCCTCTCCGAGAGCCGCTCCAGTGTCCGAACCAGGTCCGTCTCGGTGAGGGCGATGGCCCGATCGACCTCTCGCTCCTCCGCCGACCGCAGAGCGTCGATCTCCTCGGACATGGCCGACTCCAGCGCCTGCGGGGTGGTTTCAGGGTAGCCCGTCGCCCAAACCAACATCATCGATTGGCCGGTGAGGAGGGGGTACACGTATGTGACGACGCTCTTGGCGATCCGCCGCTCCCTGACCAGACGCCGATAGAAACGTGACGCGCGACCCGTGCCGAGCAACGCTCCCGTAACGCGAGCCACGGCGAACTCGTCTGAGGAAAACGGCGGTACCCGAAAGGCCATGATCACCCTCGGTAGCGGCACGTCCGAGATCACGTGGTCGCGAACCGTGGACCCGATGAGGGGATCGACGTCCGGATCGCCTGGCAACGGTGGGATGTCGTCGCCTGGCTCGATCTCCCCGAAGTACCGCTTCACCTGCTCCAGCGCGCGGGCAGGATCGATATCCCCGGCCAGCGTGAGGACGGCGTTGTTGGGCACGTAGAAGGTCTCGAAGAACGAGCGCACGTCGTCGAGGGTGGCCCCGTCGATGTCTTCCATGGACCCGATAACGGTGTGGTGGTACGGATGGGTCTCGGGATACACCAGGCTCTGGACGCGCTCGTCCCAGTCCCCGTAGGGCTGATTGTCGTAGCGCTGGCGCTTTTCGTTCTTCACCACGTCGCGCTGGTTGTCGAGCTTCTCCTGGGTCATGGCCGGGAGCATCCACCCCATGCGATCCGACTCCAGCCAGAGAGCCAGTTCCACGTCCACCGCGGGCACGGTCTCGAAGTAGTTGGTCCGGTCGAACCAGGTGGTGGCGTTGAGCGTCCCGCCCACGCCCTCGATGAGTTCGAAGTGTTTGTTCTTGGGCACGTGCGCCGAGCCCTGGAACATCATGTGCTCGAAGAGGTGGGCGAAGCCCGTCTTGCCCTTCGGCTCATTCCGCGAACCGACGCCGTACCAGAGGTTGGTGGCGACGATGGGCACCGTCGGGTCGGGGGCCAGCACGACCTTCAGCCCGTTGTCCAGGCGATGGCGTCGGAAGTCGATGGAGAGTCGGCTCACTGCTTGGGCTCCGGGTTCATGGACGTTCGCTGAGTCGCAGGCGCAGCATGTTGGGGGCCAGGTCTTCCATGAGGAGCGCCCGCGACTCCGCGTGCCCCATGTCCAGTCGGTCCTCGACGTTGGTGACCAGGACGAGATCGGTCTCGACGGCGTTCATCCGAGCGCGCTCGAGCATTTCCCAGGCGTCCTCGTCGAGTCCGGTCGCCGCCGCGGCCAACGCGGCCGCAAGCTGAGCGTAGACGTCGTCTTCCCGGAGCCGAGCGCCCGTGATGAGCTCCCCGGCGGCTTCGTCCATACGGTCGGCTTCCAGGAGCTCGAGACCGAACACCACCCGGGTCCATCCGTCCTCCGGCGCCAGGCGCACCGCGTCGGCCAGGATGTCCGTGGCACGGTCGTGGTTGCCGTCGAAGGCGTGGGCCACCGCCAACTCATACGCGATCTGCGGGTCGTCGGGGTCGAGCTCCCAAGCAGCCTTCAACTCCTCCAGTCCCTGCTCGATGAACCCTTCGCGGGCCAGATAGGCCCCGTAGTACAAGCGTCCTACCGCGACGTCGGGCGCCGTCACCGCCGCGGCCCGAAGCGCGGTCTCGGCGTCAGGGTCATCGAAGTGGGCCAGGCCGTTTCCTGCGGTGGCCAGGACGTACGGATCCGTCGGATCCAGGGCCAGCGCCCGCTTGAAGCGCTCGTACGCCACACCATCAAGGCCCAGCTCCCGCTCGGCGACGCCGAGCCAACAATGGACCGCAGGGTCCTCATCGAAGTCCTCGAGGTGGTCGCGAAGAAGCTCGGCGGCAGTTTCCCAGTCGACTTCGTCAGCCAGGGTCAGGACGCGCTCGAGGAGTTGGTCACGATCCACGACGACTACTCCTTACCGCCGGAAGCATCTCGAGAGCCCCCGACGGCCGCGCGCGCGAGGATGTCGCGCCCGTCCATGACCTCGGGGGGCTCGAGGCCGAGGTAACCGAGCACCGTCAGCGCCACGTCGGCGAGGCGGGCGTCGGCGAGCAGGTCGTCAGAGGTCGCGTCGCGAGAGGACACGTCGGTGCGCTCGGCTCCAGAGGCCGCCTCTTGGCCCGGATCGAAAACGATGAAGTCCACCGGCTCGGTGGTGTGGGCGGTATGCACGTTGCCGTCGGCGTCGAGCATCATCTCGCAATTGCCATGATCCGCGGTGACCAGTGCCACCCAGTCGGGGTGCTCCTCGACACATTCGAGGATGTCGGACATGCAGGCATCCACGGTTTCCACGGCCGTCACCGCGGCTGGGATCACGCCGGTGTGCCCCACCATGTCGGGGTTGGCGAAGTTCACCAGGATGAAGTGGTACTCGCCCTTCAAGCCGTCGATGACGGCGTCGGCGACACCGCGAGCGCTCATCTCGGGCTGGAGATCGTACGTTGCCACCTTGGGCGATGGGACGAGCACGCGATCCTCGCCAGCCCACGGCGTCTCCTCCCCTCCGTTGAAGAAGTACGTGACGTGGGCGTATTTCTCCGTCTCGGCGACCTTGAGCTGGGCGAGCCCTCTGGCGGCGAGGAACTCCGACAACCCCATCTTCACGTCGACGGGTTCGAAGGCGATGGTCGTGGGCAGACCATCTTCGTACTCGGTCATGGAGACGACCTCCGAAGGCATCGCGGCCGGGCGCTCGAACGCTGCGAAGGCAGGATCGGACAACGCCGCCGTGATCTGGCGCATGCGGTCCGCACGGAAGTTCATGAGGAGCACCGTGTCGGCAGGGCCCATGCCCTCTTCACCGACACCACGGATGCCGGTGGGCTCCACGAACTCGTCTGTGGTCCGGGCCGCGTAGCTGTCGTCCAGGAAGCCGATCTCGTCGGCCCAGTTCTCGGCCTCGCCGCGGACCATGACGTCGAAGGCCTTCCTCGTCCGATCCCACCGCTTGTCCCTGTCCATGGCCCAGTATCGGCCGGTCACCGAGGCAATGGCCCAGGCGTCGCGGTCCTGACAGAGCTCCGCCAACCGCCCCACGTACGCACGTCCCCTGGTCGGCGATGTGTCACGTCCGTCGGTGAAGCAGTGGAGCCTCAAGGGGACGTCCGTCGGCCAGCGCTCCAGAAGGCCCACGAAGTGCCGGATATGGCTATGGACGCCACCATCGGAGACGAGCCCCGCCACGTGGAGGGTACCCCCGGACTCCCGCAGGCGCCGGGCGATGTCGCCCAGGCCAAGCCGCTCACCGAACGAATCGTCCTCCATGGAGCGGTCGATGCGGACGATGTCCTGATTCACGATCCTCCCGGCCCCCAGGTTCAGGTGCCCCACCTCGGAGTTGCCCATCTGCCCTTCCGGCAGTCCCACGTCGCGCCCGGAGCACGCCAGGCGGGTCCGAGGCCGGTTGGCGAAGAGGCGGCGGAAGGTGGGTACGTCGGCCAACTCGATGGCGTTGCCCGGGTCGGGTTCGCCGTGGAAGTCGGAGTGCCCCCAACCGTCGAGGATGACCAGTAAGACCTTTCTCATGGCGGACGAAGGTACAGAGGTGTCAGAGGCTGGGTGTCCGGCCGCCGAGCGGCCGCGGATCGCCGCCGGGAGCAGGTCGTTCCCGACGCCGACGAAGTCGCCGCAGAATCTAACGGGTCTTGCCGCCGGGGCGTTCGAGGTCGGTTCAGGGAGTTGACGGGGCGCCGCTCGAGGGCGGAGGTTCCGGTCCGCCCCAGCCCCTTCGCACCCGGAGTCGATCGTGAAGTACTCGCCCTTCCGCATGGAACGGTGGCAATCCACCTACGAGCACCGCGTCGAGATCAACCTCTCGGAGAGCGGCGTCCACCCTCTCACCGTGGGTGAGCTCGTGGAACTCTCGGGCCGGGACGTCGGCGTCGACGATACGCTCCTCGGGTACGGTCAGTCCAACGGCTCCGACGAGCTGCGGGCGCTCATCGCCGGACAGTATCAGGGAGCCACCGACGCGTCCATCTTGGTCACCATCGGGGGCGCCGAGGCCAACTTCGTCTCGTTCTGGCACCTCTTCGAGGGCGACTCCAAAGCGGCCATCGTCCTTCCCACGTACGGGCAGGTCCCCGGCCTCCTCGAGTCCTTTGGCACCAGGCTTCTGCCCGTCCCCCTGCGCGAGGAGGCCGGGTGGCAGCCGGACCTGGACGCTCTGGAGGACGCGCTCGGGGCCGGTGCCTCCTTCGTCCTCATCACCAACCCCAACAACCCCACCGGTGCCTCCCTGTCTCGGGAGTCCATGGATGCCATCGCCGAACTCACCGAACGCCACGGTGCCTGGATTCTGGCCGACGAGGTCTACGCCGGCGCCGAGTCCCATGGCGATCGGACGCCGTCGTTCTGGGGGGTGCATGACCGTGTCATCGTCACCAACTCGCTGTCGAAGGCGTACGGGCTGCCCGGTCTCCGCCTCGGGTGGATCGTAGCCCCGGATTCCATCGTACCCGAGCTCTGGGGGCGTACCGACTACACGACCATCGCCCCGGCTTCGGTGTCGGACCTCCTGGCCTGCGTGGCGCTGGAGCCGTCGACCCGGGAGAAGATCGGCGAACGGACGAGGGGCATCGTCAGGAAGAATCTGGGCGTCCTCGAGGAGTGGATGGCCGCGCAGGAGGGCCGGTTCAGCTACCGACCGCCAGACGCCGGCGCCATCTGCTATACGCGCTACGACGCCCCGGTCAACTCGAGTGAGTTTGCCGAGAAGCTTCGTGTAGAGAAGTCGGTGCTGGTGGTACCCGGAGACCACTTCGGCATGGACTCGTACCTGCGCCTGGGCTTCGGCAATCCGGAGAGCGAGCTGCTGGAGGGCCTCGACCGAATCCGCCTCGCCTTCGAAGAGGCGGCGGCGGGTGTGTAGGAGGGTTCGTCGGGCTCTACCGACGCCCGTGAGGCCCTATCGCCGCTCCAACAACGGGATCCGTCCGGTCACCTGAAGGATGCCATCGCGCCGGGTCGCGCCGGCTTCGAAGCGGCTGTCCGTGACCCGCGCCAGACCGACGCCCAAGCTCACCTCGCGCCCATCGTCGGCGTAGGCCGTGAGCGTGACGAGGGCGCGCACGTAGAACTCGTCGGGCCGGTCGTCGATCTTCTCGAGGACATCGAGCTCCCCGTCAGGCCGAAAGCGCGTGTCCCAGACGTCGGCGCTACGGTTCTCGACCCCGGCTTCGATGGAAGCGCGCAGAGCCGATCGGTTCACGCCCAGCTCCACGAACGCTCCGTCGGTGTTCACGTCGCCCAGGCTCAGGAGCCGGCCGTCCAGCGTGCGTCCTGACGTAAACTGACTGTGACGGTGCATTCGGTAGCCGCTGTGGTAGAACTCCAGCCTCAAGTCATGCTCCCCGGAGGCGTCCACTCGAGGCAACCAGGCACCGAGGAGCCACGCGCCGTCTTGCCAGAAGATGCGGCGAGGGTTGTGTCCTTTGTCCTCCAGGGTGAATTCGGCGAAGAGCTGAGCGTGACGCCATGACGGCATCCGCACCTGAACGCCCAAGGACGTTCCCTTGTTGGAGAACAGGAAGGTCTCGCCGCCGTTGAAGATCCAATCCAGGAAGAGAAGGTGGTCGGCCACACGAGACCCCACCGAGGCGTCGGGAGCTCCCTGGCCGCCAGACTGGATGAGGGTCGCGAACCACGCCTCGAACCTGGGGTGGGGCCGGACCGCGACGCTGTAGCCCACGACTTTGCTGTAGGGAACGTCCCGGTCCTCCTCCAGGAGCGCGATGAAGACCTCGGCGCGCGTTGGGCCGAGAAACGAAAGAAAACCAGGCCACTGGAAGGGTCCATCGGACGAGAGGCGGATGCGATCGAGGCCCCGTGCATTGTCGGCCAGGAGGCCTCCACCGTTGCGCCCCGCCCCCCACACCGACCCCGATCGCCCGACGTCGAATCGCAGGTTGGACCACTGGAGGCGAGCCTGGGCCTCGACCATCTGGAAGCCGTCGGTACTCGAGCCACCGCGAGGGTCACCCCACCACACCCTCGGGCGAAGTTGCGCGGCTGCGCCATCACCGAGGACGACCTCCAACCCGGTCTCAGCCGCCAGGGTCCGCCCGTCGAGTAGCTCACGACCGGCCCGATAGCGGGCCAGATGATTGACCTCGGCGTCGATGCTTCCGGTGTTCGTGTCCTCCGGTACGGGAAGCCAAGGGCTGTCCATGACCGTCGCGCCGACGACCGCGTCCAACCGGATCGACCCCTCGAAATCCTCGTCCCGCAGCTGCTGGAGGATCGCCTCGACCGCCGTCCGCTCATCCGGAGTCAGGCGATGGAGATTCGACCGTGCCTCTTCGAGTAGACGGAGGGCTTCACCCCTGGACCACGGCCGGATGGAAACGATCCTGTCGTCGATCAGCCCGAAGCCGACGAGCTTTTCCACGGCCCATTCAACGCGACTACCACGTACGAGGTCGGGAGTCGCCTGAGCCTCCAGCTCCCCTGCTCTCAGCAGCTCGCAGCAGATCGCCGAGCCCGCGGGGGCGACAACGGCCAGCGCGACCATCAGAAGCGCCGGCACGCCTAAGGAGCGGAGAAGAAACACGCGGGAGAAGCCGGAGAGAGGGGCGCGGGGCCGGACCTGAGGCCGATAGGCTGGTGGACACTCAACCAAAGCGAAGCTAATGGTCCGGCTCATGCACACCCCGTGCCGCCAAGGCCACGGCCTCGGTGTCGGTGTCGGTCGGAGCCTGGCCAGGCTCCGACGCTGGACCTACGATCGCACCTGTGCGCGCACCTCCACCTCGACCGGACGAACGACCATCAAGCCGACCGCCCCCTTCGCCACCCGAGCCGCGACTACGGCCCTCGCCCTGGCTCTCGTCACGGTAGCTGTCCTCCCGACCACGGGCGTCGCCCAGGACCAAGGCCCCTTCGATCTCCTCGTGCGAGGCGGACGCGTCCTCGACGGAACCGGCAACCCTTGGTTCCGTGCCGACATCGGAGTACGTGACGGCCGCATCGTCTCGGTCGGCCTCCTCGACGGGGCCACGGCTGACCGCATCGTAGACGCCACCGGCCGATACGTCTCGCCGGGCTTCATCGACATCCACTCGCATGCCGACGACGGAAGCGCCAGCGTCGGCGGGGCCACCATCCGCACCGACTCGCTCCACCGAAAGGCGGCTCCCAACGTCGTGTCTCAAGGCGTCACCACGGTCGTCGTAAACCACGACGGCCGCTCGCCGTGGCCCATCCGCGACCAGCGGTATCTCCTGGAAGGCCAGGGCGTCGGCCCCAACGTCATGCTCATGGTGGGCCACGGCACCGTCCGACGCCGGGTCCTGGGAGACGACTACCAGCGGCCCTCCACCGAGGCGGAAGTCGAGGAGATGAGGACGCTCGTGCGCCAGGCGCTGGAGGAGGGTGCAGTGGGGATGTCTGCCGGCCTGGAATACACGCCGGGGCGGTGGAGCACCACCGACGAAGTCGCACGGATGGCGGAAGAGCTCGTGCCCTACGACGGGGTATACATCTCGCACGAGCGATCCGAGGGAGCGGACCCGATGTGGTTCTGGCCGAGCCAGGACGACCCCGGCCCGCCGACTCTGCAGGACGCCGTCCTCGAGACCATCGAGATCGGCCGGCACTCGGGCGCGAGGGTCGTGGCATCGCACATCAAGGCGAAGGGCGCACACTTCTGGGGATCCAGCACGAGCGCCATCCAGCTCATCGAGCGCGCCAGAGCAGAGGGCGTCCGCGTCTTCGCCGACCAGTACCCGTACGCGACGTCGGGCTCCGATGGGAACACGGTCCTTATTCCTCGATGGGCAACTGCCGCCCCCGGTAGCTCGGACGGTGACGGACCCGGGCCCGCCGAGATGCTCCGGCGCAATCTCGCCGACGCCGAGCGCGCCACCATGATCCGCCGGGACATAGCCCATGAGATCCGACGGAGAGGTGGTGCGGATCGAGTCGTCGTCTTCGAGTACCCTCGGGAAGAATGGGTCGGCAAGAACCTGCGGGACATCGCCGATGAGCGCGGGATCGACCCGGTCCAGATGGCCATCGACCTGGCCCTCGAGGGCGACCCGGACCGGCGAGGTGGTGGCCGCCTTCGGGGCTTCTCAATGTCGGAGATCGACGTGGAGAACTACGCCGCCCAGCCCTGGGTCGCCACCGCGTCCGATGGCGGCATCGCCATCCCGGAGGACGGGTCGGTGCACCCGCGCTTCTACGGGACCTTTCCTCGGAAGATCCGGCACTACGCCATGACCGCCGGTGCCCTTTCGGTCGAAGAGGCGATCCGGTCGCAGACGTCACTTCCCGCGCGGATCATGGGGCTCCAGGATCGTGGCGAGATCCGGGTCGGGCACTGGGCCGATCTGGTCGTATTCGACATGGAGACCATCGCCGACGAGGCCACCTTCTTCGAGCCCCACCAGCACGCCGAAGGCATCGACCACGTCTTCGTCAACGGTGAGGCGGTCGTCCGCGATGGCGCTATCCTGTACCGGCTCCCGGGTCGGATCATCACCTCACGACGGGGTGGCCTTCCGGTCTCCGAGGAGGACCCACAGGCTCGTTGAAGAAGGCCGGTAGGCCGGTCCCCCTGTTGGGCAGGGCCAGTCCAGGGCCCGCTGGGACCGGGGCGGATTCTTCTTGACACCCCTGCGCCGGTCATCCGGCGTTGGCCCGCCTTCGGGAAATCGTTGCGGATTTCGGCACCCGTCGTCGGTTCGGCCGCCACCGACCCGGACGAAAGCCACGCCTGGAGCGCACATTCGCGCCGGCACGCTTCTGGCTTGAGAGACCCGTTCGACCATCGCCACGTCCCCCGAGACGAGGCTCACCTTGAAACGGGAGATTTCTGTGCAAGCCCACCGCTGGCTGTATCTCGTTGCCGCCATCCTGGCGCTCAGCGCGTGTGAGCAGAACTCCATCGCGATGACCGGGCCCACCGTCGAGCATCTCTGGCTCGGTCCTGACGTCGTCGCCGGCCCGGAAGAGATCGCCTCTCTGGCCCATCTCGCGGCCGACCCCGTCGTGCGGGAAGTATCCTCAGCAACCGGAGACGACGCATTCGTCACGGCGCTCGAAGCCTTCGGGGCCGGCATCCACGACGATCCGGGGACCTCGTTTCTGAGCCTCGAGCTGAGCCTCGGCTCCCTCTACAGCAGCTCTACGCTGCCGAGCGGGGGGGCCGCCGACGCAGCCATCGTCCACGAAATGCTCGACCTCTACCGGGACCACGCCGCGATGACGCTGTTCGGCATCGACCGAAGCGCCCTCGGTCCCCTGACTCAACCCAACGGATCGTGATCGAACAGATCCTACGTCGGAGAGCAGTACCATGAACGACAATCGACCCAGTATCGACTTCACGCGAGCCTTCCTCGTCACCCTCGTGGCGAGCCTCGCCGCACCGATATCGACGACCGCCCAGACCTCGGCAGACGCCGACATGACCAGGGCCCTGAGCGTCCTGACGAACAACCCCTCGATCCAGGGTGATGCGGCGTCTTCGGAGGCAGATTCCGGGATGGTATACGCATGCTATATCCCCCGACTCGGACTCGTCTACCGCATCAAGGCGGACGGCTTGCGGGATGCCTGCCACGCCAACCGACACATCGAGTTCTCCTGGTCCGAGATGGGGGGTGAAGGAGTGCCCGGTCCCGCCGGACCCCAGGGACCAGCTGGCTCCGAGGGGCCCCAAGGGGCCGCGGGTCCGGCCGGCCCCGAGGGTCCCCAGGGTCCTGCGGGACCGACAGGGGCACAGGGACCCGCTGGCCCGGAGGGACCCCCAGGCCCTGCAGGACCGCAGGGTGCGGTGGGTAGCACGGGGCCAGCCGGACCCGCGGGCCCTGCCGGGCCGCAGGGGATTCCAGGGTTGCCTGGCCCAAAGGGTCCCGAAGGGCCGGGAGGGCCACAGGGTGACACCGGACCGGCGGGTCCGACGGGCGGACCCGGTCCACAGGGTCCGACAGGGCCTGCTGGCCCTCGGGGGATCCCCGGGCTACCTGGGCTTCCCGGACCGGTAGGCCCCCAGGGGCCCGCTGGACCCGAGGGCCCTGTAGGTCCACAGGGTCCCCAGGGAGTGACTGGCTACCACATCCGTACGGCGACGTTCACGGTCGACCCCGACGCCGACCAGTTGGGGCAGCACGTCTGCGGCAACGGTCCGACCGACCGGGTCTTCGGCGGCGGGTACAATGTCACGGGCGATACCTCGAACTATCGCGTGCTCGACAACCGTCCGGTCAACAACAACCGCTGGTTGGTCAACATTCACAATCGGTCACAGTTCGGACCGATCACAGTGACCTTCTACGCCATCTGCGGGCAGGTGAATTAGGAACTCATCCACGGCTTCCCGTGGCGATGACGGGCCCGTCCTCGATGACCAGCGTCTCTGCCCGAACTCCGTCGACGAGGAATCGGAAGCGCACCGCCGGGGCTCCGCTGGGACTGAAGAGGTCGTCCTCGACCTGGATCAGCCGAGCCGACGGCACGTCCCCCGCACCGACCATCAACCAGCCGTTACGCACACCCACGGCCATGCGTAGGGGCGGCTCCATGTCGAAGTGATAGCTGCCGCCGTAGCGGGCCTCCACGTCGTCGTCTCCCTCGAAGCCGAAGGGGATCTCATCGGGACCGAAGCGCCCGGCGAGGAAGTCCAGCACCGGTCTTGCCTGCTCCCCTCCCACGCGAGCATGCCGCGTCAGCGAGATGCCGTGAGGACCATGCAGAGTATACAGGTCCGGGTTGGCGGCGAGGAAAGCCTCGACAGTTGGGAGATCGCCGAGCATCGCCGCTGAGAAGATCGTCGGTCGTGCGCCGTGCTCGATGAGGTAGAAAGCGATCTCGCGGCGACCTGTGTGAGAGGCCGCGCCCAGAGCAGTCTCCCAGTCTCCGAAGCCCCAGTCCCAGGAAGCCTTGGCCAGCGCGGGTTGCTCCGACACGAGCTCGCGGACGCGCTCGAAGTTGCCATGGGAGGCGCCGACCACCGATTGGACTCGCGCCGGATCGTGTTGCGGAAACGTCCCGGGCGGCAGATGGGCGCGATGCGCGCTGCGTGCCCCCGACGGCGACACACCACCCCACTCCCCCGGATCACCCAGCCCCACGACCCCGAGAGCCATCAAGAACTCCCTCCGCTTCATCCCCGACCCCATTACGCCCTCCGGTTGGCCTGACCGACGTTGAGCTTCGGATCTACTCGTCCGTGATCGGCTCCACCAGCCCTGCGTCGTCCTCGGACGGACGATTCACCCTCGCACTCACCCGGTGGAGGCTGAAAGTCCCGGCGGGCGCTGGCCCGATGAGTCGAAGCAGCGCCTCGACCCCGGTCGTTCGATTCAGCCACACGTCCCGGTCCTCGGAAGCGATCACCAGCGGCATGCGGTCGTGGATCTGCGACACCTCTTCGCTGGCGTGCGTCGTGAGGATCGCGAATCCGTGCCTTGGCTCGTATCCCGACCGGGTCCATGACTCCCAGACCCCGGCGAAGGAGAGGAGGCCGCCGTGGCGCGGATGTAGCCAGTAGGGGGTCTTCGTGCTTCCTTCGGCTCTCCATTCGTAGAAGCCGTCGGCAGGGATCAGGCAACGCCGCCTCCGGAACGCCTCGCGGAACGACGCCTTGCTCGCGACCGACTCGGCTCTGGCGTTGATGTAGGCGCCCTTCGGCTCTTCCTTCCAAGCCGGCAAGAACCCCCAATCGATGAGGCCGATGCGCCGCCCTTCGCGATCCTCCGCCACCACGGGGCACGGCTGTCCCGGCGCGAGGTTGTACCGGGGGCGGTAGTCGAAGGTAAGCGCCGGCACGTCGAAGGCCTCCACCAGAGCTCCTTCGGGGGCCGACAGCGAATAACGGCCGCACATGGCGGTCAGGACCCGGCGTCGAGGTCCGGTTCGATGGGTGCCGGACGGGGCGGCCTTCGCAGGTAGCGACCTTCGTCGAAGCGGCGGCGCCGCATGACGAGCCGATCACCCGCGTCCTCCAACTGTCGGAAGCCGAGAAGGTGGAAGAGCTGACGTGCGAAGAACCGGGCGATTCGCTTGTCCACGACCACCTCGTCCGGGTTGTCGCCCCGGCGACTCACGCCGGGCAGCCACGTTACGACCCGGGACAGCCCGAGCTGACGCATGGCCACTGACGCCCTCATCCAGAAGGGGCTGAACTCACGGACCAGGAAGAAGCCGTCCTCGCCCTGTTCCTGGTACAGCGGCATGAGCAGCCGCCCGTCTTCCTCGACGACGACATCACCCTTCGCGTCGCGCGCGACCACCTCGCCGGCCTCCACCGGATCGAAGTTGGCGTAGCCAGGCACCATGACGAACCCGTCCCCGTCGTGGACATCACGTTTCTGACGCATCTCCAGGGCCCGAGGGAGGTGCTCGACGTCGATCTCGAGACGCTTTCGAGCCTGCACCACCTCGGGCACCGCGTGCTCGGGGAGGAGGCCGGCAGAGACGACCGCAATCCAGAGAGCCGCCTCCGCTCGATCCACCGCGGCCGGCTCGTCGTGTTGTCCTGATTCCAGGGTGACGGCCACGATGCCGTGCTCACTCAGGAGATTCAGGAGTGTCCCGTCCACGAGCTCCTCGAGACCGAAGATCATCGGGACCGGGAAGGCGGCCGCGAAGTCGCGATGGGGGAGCGAATCAGTGAAGGCCGAAAAGACGCCACCGGGACCCGAAGTGGTGTGGAGGTCGAGGGCGTAGACAGGCCCGTCGGCAGCAGCGAGCACGTCCGAGATCGCCTGCAGAAGCTCTTTCTGCTCGCGGTCTTCGGCGGTGCCGTCGTCGGCGACGCCAGACCGAAGCTGAACGATCCGCTCCGAAGTCCACGCCCGATTGAGGTCCCGGTCTACGAAGCGTCGGCCGTGGCGGAGCGCCTCGAGATTCCCCGCCAACGCAACGAACTGGCCATGGATCTCGTCGTTCCGGTCCTTCAACGCGGCAACGACACGCCGGACCGCATGGACTCCAGCGGGCTCATTGCCATGGATTCCGGCGACGCACAGAAGCGTCGGCCCTGGGCGCCGCCCACCTGCCCCACCGAGCCGCCGACCCGCGACCTCGGTGCCCGTCGTCATCTCGGCCACACCCGCCTCCGACATCGGCTCAGCTTCCCAACCGGTCTTCGAGGAGATCGTACGCCAGGGGCATGAAGTCCGTCTCGCTGACGATGCCGACGAGTCTGTCTTCGCTGACCACCGGAAGACACGAGACCCTGTTCTCACGCATGAGGTCGATGGCCTTGAGCGTCGTCGTCTCCGGCGCCACCGTGAGCGGGTCGCGTTCCATGACCTCCCGTACGGGGGGGGCGGTTTCCACCGAACCTTCGAAGCCTTCGGCCATGAGCCGTAGGACGGACCGATACGAGACGATCCCCACCAGCTTGTGGGCATCGTCCTCGACCAGAACGTGCCGAATTCGATTCCTCGACATCATGAACGCGACCATGTCCACGAGTTCCTCTTCGTGCACCGTGAAGAGCGTCGTCGTCATGAACTGCTCGACCCTTTCGTACGTCAGTTTCCAACCTCCCGACTCGCGAATGTCCGCGTCGTCCCACGTATGGCACGGCGCTCCTTCCTTTTGGCGACTCACCGTACCAGCGGTGATGGCCGCGAGCCGCTCCGACCTGGTCCCCTGCCCTTGCATGCCCCGAAGAGAACGAACGATCCATCGAGCCCCCGTCCCCTCGGTTTGCACCCGATCCCGGATGATCCCCAGATAACGCTCGATGTCGTCAGGGTCGACCCCAGCGCCGGCCAGGCCCGACCGCGCAATGGGAAGCGCCTCTTCGAGAATCAGGTGGGGCGCGCTTCGGCTCCGGCCGTCGAGCCATCGGAAGCCAGCCTTGAGACCGTTCCGAGCGGCGGCTAGGAAGTTCGACTTGGCGTCGGCGAAGTCAATCCTGTGCCGGATATCTCCGTACTCTTCCAGGCCTCCCAGAACGAACCCGATCAAGAAGGCGGCGTTCGCGACTTCGTCGACGATGGTCGGGCCCGAGGGGAGCACCCGGCATTCGATCCGGATGTGGGCGACACCGTCTTTTACGCCCCAACAGGGCCGGTTCCACCGGTACACGGTCCCGTTGTGGAGCGTCAGCGCCTGCAGGGTCGGCATCTTCCCGGAATCGAGAAGAGCGATGGGATCCTCGGTGACGTCGCGGGTGAGCAGTACCCGGAATCGCGTGACGTCTTCCTGGAGAAGGTCCATGAGACCCTTCGAGACCCACTCCTCGCCGAAGCGCACCCGAGGCGAGAGGTCACGAACGTGGACCGACCCCCGCCGGGTGTCGATGGACTGCTGGAAGAGAGCGATCCGCGTCTCGTCCCAAAGCAACTTCCCGAAAAGGATCGGCGAGTTCACCGCGGCCGCCATCACCGGGGCCGTGACGAGCTGGGCGATGTTGTAGATGGCCGCGAACTCGTCGGGTTCGACCTGCAAATGGACCTGGAAGCTGGTGTTGCACGACTCGAGCATCACCGATTGGTGCTCGGTATAGAGTTCGTCGCTCCCCTGGATCCTGAGCTTGTACGGCTCTCCTCCCCGGGCCTTCGCAAAGGCCTCGTTGAGCGCGTGGTAGCGCGTCCGTGGGGTAATGTTCTCCAGCGTCACGTCGGACTTCGACAGAGTCGGCAAGATGCCGGTCAGCGCGATCTCCGCCCCCATCCGCTTGGCGGCGTCTCTGGCGTGAGCCACCAGTTCGTCCAGGCGAGCCTCCATGTCCCGGAAGCATCGTCCTTCGAGCACTCTGGGCTCGACGTTGGCCTCGAGGTTGTAGAGGGCAAGCTCGGTCGTGTACGGGCCCTGGACCTCCTCGAGAACATCGAGGGCCGCACTCAGCGGCCGCCACGCCTCGTTGACGAGAAACATCTCCTGTTCGGCCCCGATCCTTCGGACACCCGTCTCGAAGGCGCGGTCGCGCAGCATGCGCTCCAGGGCTCGGATATCCCTGAGCAGGGCCTTGGTGAAGGCTCGGGTGTCGGCCGGGGTCCGGGCCTGGCCGGTGATGTCCTGTCCCACGAGGCTCCTACGTTCGATGAGCGAAGATGACCGCGGACAATGGCAGATGCCTCGCCCTTTCGCTACTCGATGAACACGGCGATCTCGTCGATGGACTTCTTGCCGATGTCCGGGACCTGGGCGTCTCCGTCAGGACAGCCCACCACGAGAATGAGGAACGGCCTCTCGTTGTCGGGCCGGCCCAGAAGATCGTTGAGAAACGTCATGGGCGATGGCGTGTGCGTCAACGTCGCCAATCCTGCCTTGTGGAGGGCGGTAATGAGCATTCCCGTGGCGATCCCCACGGACTCGCTCACGTAGTAGTTCTTGAGCTTCTTTCCGTCGGCCGACACCTCGTAGCGCTCGGCGAAGATGACGATGAGCCAAGGCGCGCGTTCCAGGAACGGCTTGTTGGCGTCGGTTCCGAGATGCTCGAGTGCGTCCAGCCATTCCTGGGGAGCCTTCCCGGAATAGAACGCTTCCTCCTCGATCTCCGCCTCGCGGCGGATCTTCTTCTTCACCTCCGGACTACCGACGACGACGAAGCGCCATGGCTGTCGATTCGCACCGTTCGGAGCCGTGCCGGCGGCGAGAAGGCAACGCTCGATAACATCGCGGGGCACCGGTCGTGAGGAGAAGTCCCGCACGGTTCGGCGCCGACGCATGGTCGACAGGAACTCCTCCGCCGCTTCGCGCATCTGCTCGACCGGCAGCTCCCGGTAACCCTCGAGGGGCACGAAATCGGCTCGTGGCACGGAAGGCCTCAGCGCTTGAGCCGG
Source organism: Gemmatimonadota bacterium (assembly GCA_013002885.1). Classification (GTDB taxonomy): domain Bacteria; phylum Gemmatimonadota; class Gemmatimonadetes; order Longimicrobiales; family Gaopeijiaceae; genus UBA2589. Next base: position 42,028 of record JABDLS010000043.1, read on the forward strand.
ACGTAGAGGTCGAGGAAGGACCCCGTATGGGCGGTCTCGGCGAGAACGCGCTCCGCAGGCATCCTGAGAGACTGGGAGATCACCCGAACGTTGACGAGTCCCACGATGTCCTCGTCGGAAAGCTCGATCGTTCCCCACTCACCCACCGGCGTCGATCGGAAGAGCCGATACGCCCCCTCCAATCGACCCGTAGGAGCATCGTCGGCGACGGGAACGTGGAACGCGGCAGATTGGACCGTATAGCGATCGGCGAGGGCGCTCCACCCACGGCCTGAATCCCTGAGCGCTACCAGCGCCTCCGGCGAGACGCCTGCTCTTCGCGCCATGAACAGGACGACGGGAATCTCGTCGGCCGGCATCTGCCAGTCGCTCAGGATGGCGATCTCGTTGGGCGGCAGGTTGAAGAACGTCGCAACAGCCCGAAAGTAGTCCTGACGCGCGATGTCGCGGTCCTGTGCAGCGACAGGCCCGGACAGGATCGCGAGCAGGGTGAGTATGGCGAGTGAGCGCGTCATCAGGCGGGATGCGGTCTCCGGAAAAAGTGTCCCGTCACAGTATGGCCTGCCCCGTGGTGGGACACCAGCATGTGCCAAGATGACAGAAAATGCCGACAGAATGGGTGGTTTCGGTGTGGCACGACTCTTGTACTAATGGAAGCACAGCCTCGCAGGGGGGGACAACCCTGAACCGCAGGAGGCAGCCATGAGACACGATGAAAAAGACAAGAGACTGCAGCTCCGGGAACACGCCCAGACGCAGGTCGAGGAGCATCGGGACGAGGGCCACGTGGTCTTCGACTTCACCGGTCTCCAACAGGCCAACGTCGGCGATCTGGCGCTCATCCTCACGGCTCGCCTTGGCACCGCACCCACCGATAAGGTCTGGGTACGCTCCATTCCCTGGCGAACCGCCGAGGTCCTCAGGATCCTGAAGTTGGACCACCTCTTTCATAGCTACCCGGAAGACGAAGGTCAGCTCAACTGACCCGGTGGTGGGCTCCGCATGTCCTCGAATGAGGACACCCGACCCGACTGGGGCCCCCGTGCGAGCACCCGTTCCGCCAAGGCGTGAGCGGCCCTCCACGGGGTGACCCCGGTTCGAGTCGCTTCCTCGAAGATCTCTGCCAGCCGCGGTCCAATCGCCGACACTCGCGACTCCAGCTCTTCCAGCTGGTCCTCACCCCGGTAGATGAGGGTGAAGGCCATCGCCCCCCCGCCGTTGATGACGAAGTCCGGGGCGTAGAGAATCCCTCGCTCATGAAGGAGATCGGCATCCGACGGGCGGGCGAGCTGGTTGTTCGCGGCGCCGGCGACGATGGCGCACTCGAGCCCCGATACGGTCTCCGAACTCAGCGTGGCACCCACAGCACAAGGCGCGTAGACGTCACAAGGTGTTGCCGTCACACCCCCGGAACGCACCACGGCACCACCGGTGGCCTCGGCCACACGTCGGGCTCGCTCCTCATCGACGTCGGCGAGCAACAAATCGACTCCCGCTCGCGCCAAACGCCGGGCCAACGGATCGCCGACCGCACCGACGCCCTCCACCAGGACGGTCCGGCCACCCAGATCTTCGCTTCCGAAGCGATGGGCCACGGCGGCCTGAATCCCGGAAAAGACCCCCAAGGCGGTGAAGGGACTCGGGTCCATGGGTCCGTGGTCCCGCCCATGGACGCCGATCACGTAGGGCGTCACTTCGGCGATCGTCTTCATGTCGTCCACCGACGTGCCCAGGTCGGCACCGGTTCCGTAGCGGCCCCCAAGCGAGTTCAGTAGCGCCCCGAATCGAAGGAGCAGACCACGCCGTTGGTCTCCGTCCAACGGCCCGGGAACGGCGAGGACGCTCTTGCCTCCGCCGAAGGGGAAGTCCATGGCCGCCCATTTGTACGTCATTCCCCGGGCGAGTCGAAGTCCGTCTGCCAAACCATCTTCTGGCGTCGGATACACCTTCATCCGACAGCCACCGGTGGGAGGGCCCAGGGTGTCGTCATCGAGAACGACGAAGATCCACGTTCCCGTCGGGCCGTCACGACGGACGACCACCCCTACGCCATCCCAGTCGGAGAGCAGGGCCTCGATGCCTCCGACGTCGCCTGCTGCGCCCGGAGCGCCGGTCACCGCCAGTGGCCCCTCATCTCCGGCGGTCTGTCAAGGCGACTCCGGGAAGAGCCTGAGTAGCAAGTCGCCGAGCTCGGCGTCGTCCATGGCCCCCCGGACCAGGACCCATCCGAACGGCGTCTCGGTGCTGACCTCGCCCACCCCCGTCTCCATGGGAGGAAGGATCGACGGATCGATGCCCGGCTCGAGATGAAAGACTTCGAAACGTCGTCCGTCTGCCATACGCTGACGCACCCGGGCGCCCCAGGCCGTCGAGCCTTCGCCGAGGTTCGTCACGTCCATGACCTCGTGCCCCGGTACCGAGAGCAGCGGCTCGGTGACGTCCTCGTCGTCGGTCGCCTCCACCTCCAGGACCAGAGATCGTGACGCATCGGCCTCGGCATTGCCCCGAGCGGGTGCAGGCTCCACGAGCGCGGCGTTGGCGACGACCGCAGGCGGCGCATTCGTCGCCTCCCGGACCTGCCTCCTCCTGGCTTCCGGGCCCGCCGGCTGACTGGAGTCGCCGGCCGCTGAAGCCCGCTGGTCGTCCACACGCCCAGTCAGAGCGACGGCCTCACCTGCACCTGCTCCCGAGGCTTCTCCAGCAACGGCCGCCGACGCCTCCGGCGTCGTGGCCACCACGTCGGCCGGCGCCGCTACCGCACCATCGGCCGACACGACCGGACTCTCCGCAACCTGCTCGAGCCTGTCCAGGGCCTTGGGCAGGGGCTCCGCTTCGCGTTCCTCGGCACTCGCATCCGCCATGGTCGCCCCGACCCTACCCACGTCGGTATCGACGGTAGCCTCCTCCGCCGGAGACGACGGACGCGCGCGGCCACCGAGGACCTCTGTCTCAACTACCGACTCGTTCCCGATCGCACCTCGGTCCGATCGCTGGAGAGTCGCCGCCGCGCCCGCCGCCGCTCCATCCAGGAAGTCCTGGGAGGCCGCACGACCCGCCTCGCTCGAGACCGCATCGGACTCAGCGGGCGCTTCGACCGCCGAGCTCACACCCGACCTCGGCGCGAGATCGGCACCAATGTCCAGGGCTCTGGACTGCAGTTGGCCGTCCCGAAGCATCCATCCGGCGCCCAACGCAAGAACCACCGAAGCTGCCCAGCCCATGCGTTGGAAGCGGCTGATGCCCCTGCGCTGCTGGGCCGTCCGCTGGACGTACGCCCTCAACTCCTCGAGGCTCGGCACCTCCACCACGGGGGAGGCGAGCGCCAGCATGGCATGCGCATCCGACCGGGTCCGCCGCTCCACCTCCAGCCGGGCGGCGCACTCTGCGCACGCATCCAGGTGGGCCCGGATCCGCTCCGCTTCAGCGGCAGGGTACTCGTCCAGTGCTCCATCCAGATAGGCGTGCAGCGCGCCTTTATCGACGTGCGACATCGGCCTCCTCCTTCTCTCTGTATGCCTCGGCAAGCCGCTTCCTGGCTCGCGACAGCGTCGTTCCGACGGCACCTACCGCCAGTCCTAGCTCGTTTGCGATCTCCGTGTAGCTCTGCCCCGCATCCCACAGCAGGAGGGCCTCCCGGTCCTTTTCCGAAAGCGAGTCCAACGCCTCCCGAACCAGGGCCCACTGCTCTTGCTCGATGAGCCGGGACTGGGGGTCCTGCGCACCTTCTTTCTGCACCTCGGTTTCCGACTTCAGGAGGACCAGGTGCTTCTTCCTTCGGATGACCGTCCGCGCCTCGTCCCGCGCGAGGTTCGCCGCCACCTGGAAAAGCCAGGCCCGCGGCTTACGGGGTTCATGCTGCAAGGCACGAACGAAGGCTTCCTGGGCGAGGTCTCGGGCTCGTTCCGCATCCCACACCTTGCGGTGAAGAAAGCGGACGAGGTCCTCGAACGTCGTCCGATAGAGGTCGTTCCAGTCGATGCCGCTCATGGTGATCCCATCATCCTACTCCGGAGACTACGCTCCTGGCCGGCGATCACAACGTTCTCATCGCTCCGAATGATACCCGTTCCCCACACAGCAATGCCCCATCCCGCCCCGTTCGACCCGTATGACGTCCGTCGGGGGCCCCCTTGCACATGATTCGGACCTTGGACTGATTTGCTACCGAGGGAGTCGCCTGAACGGAGGATCATCCTGAAGATCGTTGTGCTAGGTGGGGGCCGAGTCGGGAGCGCCATCGTGCGGGATCTGGCCGCCGAAGAGGACTTCGAGGTACTCGTCGTCGATCTGGACCCGGTCCGGTGTGAGGAGCTCACCGAGTTCGGCGCCGACGGTGTCGTCGCCGACCTTTCCAAGGCAGAGACCGTCTCGAGGGCTGTCCAGGACGCCGACCTGGTCGTGGGAGCGGTTCCGGGCTTCATGGGATACCGGACGGTGGAGCGGGTGCTCCAGGAAGGAAAGCCCATCGTCGACATCTCGTTCTTCCCTGAAGACGCATTCGGGCTCGAGAAGCTCGCCGAGGAAGCCGGCGTCCCCTGCCTCTTCGACTGTGGCGTCGCTCCCGGCCTCAGCAACATGGTGCTCGGGCGACTCGAGGAGCACCTCGACGTCACGACGTCGTACCACTGCCTCGTCGGGGGTCTTCCCGTCGAGCGACAATGGCCGTGGGAGTACAAAGCACCCTTCTCCCCCGTCGATGTCATACAGGGGTACGTACGCCCGGCCCGCATGCGGAAGGACGGTCACGACGTAACCCGCCCGGCCCTCTCCGACGTCGAGCTGGTCCACTTCTCCGGTCTGGGGTCGTTGGAGGCCTTCAACACCGACGGTCTCCGGTCACTTCTCAAGACGTCCGGGACTCCGAACATGGTCGAGAAGACCATGCGCTATCCCGGACACGCCGTCCGAATGCGAATTCTCCGGGAGGCCGGCTTCTTCTCCACCCAGGAGGTCCAGGCCGCATCAGGCTCCGTGCGGCCACTGGACGTCACCGAGTCGCTGCTCTTCAGCGCCTGGACGTTCGAGGACGGCGAGCCCGACCTCACCGTCATGCGCATCGTCGTCGAAGGGTCACAGGACGGTGCAGCGGTACGGTACACGTACAACCTCCTGGACTACTACAACCCTGACACGGAGACCATGTCGGTGGCCCGGACCACAGGCTACACCTGCACCGCCATGGTACGACTCCTCGCCAGCGGCCTCTGGGACAAGCCCGGGTTGGCACCTCCGGAGGTGATCGGCCGCGACGCCGATTGCTTCGACGCCGTCATCCGACACCTCGAAGAGCGGGGCGTCCATGTCTTCCAGCGGGTGGAAGAGATCTAGGCGGCTAGAGGTCGGCTGCGGGGCGGTCCCTGGCAGCCCCACCTCGGGAACTATCCTCCCGACGGCGCCCTCAGGATGGGGTAGCGCCCCTCCTCGATGGATGCATCGAGGAGGGCCCAATTGGCCAAGCCATCGTCCGAGCGGGGTTCGAAGAGGGTGAACGCAAGCCTTCCCAGGGACTGGTTCACCGGTACCACCACGGTGCCCTCGGGAAGCGACTCCACCACCGTCTCCCACTCCCCGAACAGGGTCCGCTCGGTCCGCCCCTGGAAGGGTCGTTCCGCGACCTGCGTCGAGTCGACGCGGAAGCGCTGAACCTCCATGTCGACGGTCGGCGTCATGGGCAGGACCTGCAGCCCGTGGGCCCGCGCTCGCTCGATGGCGGCCTCGGCACCGGGCAGAATGTAGTAGGCCTCGGGAGCCGTCTCGGTTTCTGCAGGAGTGAAGGTCCCATACTCGTGCATGGAGGTGGGGTTCACCACATCCAGACGCCGGAGGATGATCTCGCCCGTGTAGGGGTGCCGCTCTTCGGCCACCTCGCCCAGGAGGATGGTGACCTCCTCGGGCGACTGCTCGAACTCGGCCCGAGTCGCCAACTGCCGACCGATGACGCTTTCCCGCTCGGCGTCCTCGACGACCTCCTGGATGCGCATCGCGTTCTGTTGCGCGAATTCGAGAATCTCCTCGACGAAGTACAGGGTCGCCAGGACACGATCCTCGAAGGTGGCGTACGAATACGCCTCGCTCAGGATGGCGATTCGGTTGCGGAGACCGATGTAGTTGTTGTTGAAGCGCGGGCGGTGGTCGAAGGTGTACCAACCGGGACGGCGGGGATTGTGGTTGCCGTAGTAGTAGTATTCCCAGCCGTGTTTCTCCTCGATCCGACGCGTCACCGTCGGGAGCCATTGATCCCGAAGAAATGAGTCGATGACCTCCGGCGTGTTGGGATGCAGGGGAGGCGAGTACGTCAGGTGATACGCGTGGCGCGTGCCGTTCGTCGTGTGCAAGTCCACGCCGACATGGGGGTCGTAGGCGGTCAGCATCGCCACGAGGGAGCGCGCTTCCGGCGCATCGAGTTTCATGTGGTCGCGATTCAGATCGAGGCCCTGAGCGTTGGGACGCTGGCCCATGCCTCCGACTGGGCCGTGCTGCCGCGGGCGGTTACCGAGGTCGACGCGCTCGTTCCCGTCGGCGTTGTAGATGGGCGCGACCAGAAGAACCAGATCGTCCGTCCAAGCCGGGTAACCGCCGTTGACGTACTCGCGGAGGAGCATCAAGAGCGCCTCCTTACCACAGACCTCACCCGCGTGGATGTTTCCCTGCAGATAGACCCGGGTCTTTCCTGTGGCGTGAACCGCTTCCGGCGACGCATCCGAGGCCCCGACGACGAGAAGGGGCAGTGCCCTCCCCTCGTTGGTGTATCCGAAGGTCGTCAGATGGATCTCGTCAGAGAGCTCCGCGAGGCTCCGGGAAAGCTCAAGGACGTCCTCGTAGCTGCTGGTTTCCACGAAATCCGTTCGCTCGGCTCGGGTCAGGAGGTCGCTGAGCGCGGCCTGGCCCGCAGCCGGCCGTGGCACGAGAGCGAGGGTCACCGCGAGGAGGGCGGCGGTCGCGAGGCTCTGACACCGTTTGCTCGATGCGGCGACGCCGAAAGAGGGAACGGTATGGAGCGCGGGAAGTCGCATGGTGACCTGTCGAAGAGCGGAGCATGGAGCCCGGCGCCCGGAAGAAGCCGGGGCGCGAGTCGCACAGAAGTAGCATCGGCCGGCAAGGTAGCCCCCGACGCCCACCCCGAAAACACGAAGGGCCCGAAGCCGAAGCTCCGGGCCCACCCATCATCCCCACCCATCGTCTGTTCGTCTGGTCACGCGCCGTCTAGGAAACGTCGAAGCCGGCCTCGTTGAGCTCGGCAGCCTTGCGGGCGTCGTCCTCGCTGACGACCTGGCCGTCGAAGAGGTGCACGCTCCGGTCGGCCATGTGCGCATAGCGCGGATCGTGCGTCACCATGC
>JABDLS010000044.1 GCA_013002885.1 Gemmatimonadota bacterium
GCCTGTTTAGCTTTTCAAGCTCAACTGTCTGGTTTTACCAAAGGATGTGATCGTCTTGGAAGTCGTCGTTCAGGACAACGAGAGCTTGGATCGCGCTCTGCGTCGCTTCAAGCGGAAGGTTCAGCGCTCGGGTCTGTACTCCGAGTTGAGGAAGCGCCGCTACTACGAGAAGCCGAGCGCCCAACGCAAGCGCAAGCGCGAAGCTGCCATTCGGCGTGAGCGCCGGAGGCAGCGCCGCAAGCGCACCTGATACGGATCGACAGAGATTCGAGACGGTCCTCCTGAATGGGAGGGCCGTTTTTTTTGAGCCGGCGGACAGTCGGGGAGACGCCCGTGGCCGTCTTCGGGCCGAGCGCCCCACCTGCAGGCCGAGCGCCCCACGTTCAGGCTGCGCGCCCCACGTTCAAGCTGCGCGCCCCACGTTCAAGCTGCGCGCGCCACGTTCAAGCCGAGCGCTGCTCGAAGAGATCGTCGAGAGTAGACCATGCCTCGAGATGGTCTGGCGACAGATGCGACCACGCGAAGGTTATGAGGAGGCGATTCCAGCCCCTCAGGGACCGGAGCTCGGTGGGCGTCATCTCGCAGACCCCCCACATCATCCGACACAGATTCCCGTCGGACGTGAAGCCGAGACGACTGGCCGTTTCGGCCACCGTCACCTCACGATCAGCCAGGACCCGACCCACGGCCATCAGCCGGAACCAGCGCAGGTATGTCGATGGCGTCGACAGGTCCCGCCGCCGAAAGAGCGCCTTCAGGGCTCCCCGGCTCGTGCTGCAGGTGTCGGCCAGGGGACGCAGCGTCGTGTAGTGACTCGGGAATTCCATGACCCGTCGCCCGAAACTCCGGAGCGCCGGAGGCAAGCGCCGCCCGGCCGCCCGGCTGAGCTCGGCTAGAGCCGTGTCGACCCACGTCCGGTCCGTGGCCGACCGCTCGATGGAAGATGCGATCCGATCGGTGAGGTGATCGAGGCGCGTGGGCGGCAGTTCCACCGCCTTCCTGTCCGCCTCCCAACGTTCGAGGACGGCCGGGCCGACTTCGAGCACGCGCACGTCGTCGGGAATGACCGGCCAGTCCCTGACGGCGTCACGGACCACCAGACGAGGGAAGCCCTTCTCCAGGGCGTCGGCAACGAGCCTCGGATCCATGACGACATCTTCCTCCGGATGAGCCGCGCGGAGCACGGCCCTGCGGAGTCGGTTCTCGGAGGCCTGAACTACGATCATGGGGTCTGGAGTCTGGCGAGGGTGCCTGACACCAATGTGGCGGCCGAAGCGCGATCACGCCAATCAACGAAGTGTGAAAAGATGCCTGGCTTCCCTTCCCCTCAGATGGCGAGAGGAGTCGGCTGCTCGCCCGACCAGTCGTAGAACCCCTTGCCGGTCTTCCGGCCAAACCGGCCCAATGAGACGATCCTCTTGAGAAGAGGCGGAGGCGCGTACCGCTCCTCGCGATACTCGTCGTACATGATCTCGGAGATCTTGTAGAGGGTGTCGATGCCGACGAAGTCACAGAGGGTGAAGGGCCCCATGGGGTAGCCGCACCCCAACATCATTCCCGTGTCGATGTCCTCGATACTGGCCACCCCACGCTCGAGTTGCCGGATGGCGTCGAGCATGTACGGCACGAGAAGCAGATTCACGACGAAGCCCGAGTTGTCCTTGGCCGCGATGGGTGTCTTGCCAAGGGCCTTGGAGAAGGCGAAGGCGCGCTCGAAGGTCTCGTCGCTGGTGGCGATGGTCTTCACCACCTCCACGAGCTTCATGACCGGCACCGGGTTGAAGAAGTGCAGCCCGACAAAACGGTCGGGTCTCTCGGTGGCGGCGGCCATGTCGGTGATGGTGAGCGACGACGTGTTGGACGCGAAGATCGTCCCCTCGCCGCAGAGCCCGTCGAGTTCGCCGAAGAGGTCGTTCTTGGCGTCCAGCTCCTCCACGATCGCCTCGATGACCAGATCGCAGTCGGCGAGATCGGCCACGGTCGTGGTGAACGACAGGCGCGCCCACGCCGCGTCACGGTCCTCGGCTGAGAGCTTCTCCTTGTCGACGGCTCGGTCCATGGACTTTCGGATACGCTTCTGGCCGGCCTCCAACGCAGCGTCGTTCACCTCTCGGACGCGAACGTCGAATCCGCTCTTTGCGGCGACTTCGGCGATTCCACTTCCCATGAGGCCGCAGCCCACGACCCCTACTCTCTCGATCTGCACAGCATGGTCTCCTGATTCTTCGCGATTGGTTGTGTTTTCTGGTCGTCGGGCTACTTCACCCGTCGTGCTCGTCTAGTCGTCGAAGTCGCGCATGATGTCTCGGGCGACTCCGTGGAACTGACGCTTCACCCACCGCCGCCACGAAGACGGGGGTGGCTGGAGGGAACGCCCCGTCTCGAGGTCGTCGAGGACGCCCTCCACCTCACTCCGTACGTCCTTCAGCTTCTTCTTGTGGTGCTGGCCTACCATATACCCGATACCCGACCACACACCGACGCCGGCGGCCACCCCGATACCCACGGCGAGGCCGATCGGGGCTGCGCTGGCGAGCGCGGCGCCGCCCACGGCGCCCACGACGCCTCCCGCCGTTCCCCCTCCCACGACGGCGCCGGCGATATCGTCGCCACGAGTGCCCGGATCGACGGTGAACTCCACCAGGGTCCGGCCCTCCTCCACCACGTGCAGCCGGATCTCCACGGACTTGGCGGAAGCGATGTAGTACTTGCGGGAGGTGAAGCTCGCGGCCCGGGCCAACTGCGAGGCCCAGTCCAGGGCTGGCCGATACTGTAACACCTCTTTGCCTCTCCGTACCGGCTGGAGGAGCTGCGTCGCCACCATGAAGTCGTCGACCTCCTCCCGAAGCTCGGCGATGTCGCGCTCCACCAACCTCGACGTCGAGATGGTGGCGGGCCCGAAGGTGCGATCCAGGAAGCCTCCCTCGGCTTCGCCTCCCCTCACTTCGGCCAGGGCCCTCCGGATATGGTTCTCCGAAAGGCCCACCTCCCCCGCAATGCGGAAGAGCTCGACCTCGGTGAGCGAGCCTTCCGACGCGTCGGCTTCGGACCCGGCGAGCTCGGCCGCACGCCTGATGACGGCATCGAACTGCTGCCGCGTAAGGCTCCGGCCGTCACCCCCCGCCATGGGGCACCCGCTGCACGCGCGTCAGAACGCCTCGACCACCACGGCGCCGCCCTGTCCACCGCCGATGCACGCCGAGCCGAGCCCATACTTCTGGCCACGGCGCCGGAGCTCGTGGATGAGGTGGATGGTGATCCGGGCACCCGACGCGGCCAGTGGGTGGGTGATGGCGATGGCGCCTCCGTCGACATTGGTGATGTCGGGGTCGAGGCCCAGCTCCTTCTCCACGGACTTGTACTGCGGCGCGAACGCCTCGTTGACCTCAACCAGATCCATTTCGGCGAGAGACATGCCGGCCTTCTCGAGAGCGAGACGGGCGGCAGGCGCCGGCCCGATCCCCATGACCTGTGGCTCGACACCTACGAAGCCCCACGACACGATGCGGCCGATGGGCTGGACCCCGTTCGCCTCGGCCCAATCAGCGCTGGCGAGGACGGCGCTGGCTGCTCCGTCGCCGATGCCGCTGGCGTTCCCCGCCGTCACCAGGCCGTCTTTCTTGAAGTACGGTCGAAGTCCACCGAGGGCCTCCATGGAGGTATCTGGACGCATGTGCTCGTCGGCGGCGTACGTCGTGTCGCCCTTCCGGCCCTGGATGACGACCTCGGCGATCTCGGCGTCGAAGCGCCCCTCGTCCCACGCAGCCTTGGCACGCTGCTGGGACGCAACGGCCACCGCGTCGGCCTCCTCCCGGGTCACGTCGTATCGCTCCGCGAGTTCTTCCGCGGTCTGGGCCATGGTAAGACCACAGTTGGTGTCGAGGAGGGCCTCCCAGAGGAGATCCTCGAACTGACCGCCTGCCGGACCGAGACGCAGCTTCTTACCCCAACGGGCACCTCGCACCACGTGCGGCGCCTGGCTCATGGACTCGGTGCCTCCCGTCAGGCAGACGTCCGCTTCCCCGAGCACGATCTCCTTGGCGCCCTGGACGATGGCCTCGAAACCCGAGCCACAAAGCCGATTCACGGTGAGCGCCGGCTTCTCCTGGGGGATGCCACTCTGCAGCGCCACGTGACGCGCAAGATAGATGGAGTCCGACGACGTCTGGAGTGCGTTGCCGATGAAGGTGTGCTCCACCTGGTGGGCGTGGATGCCCGCCGCCTCGATGGCGGCCTTGCTGGCGATCACGCCGAGCTGGGTGGCAGTGAAGTCCTTCAGGGAACCACCGAAGGTGCCAAAGCCCGTGCGTTTTCCGGAGAGCACGACGACGTCGCGTGAATGGCCCTGCGTAGCCATGAAACCTCGTTCGAATGAAAGTCGGGGAATTCGGGCCCTCAGCTACCCCCGGGGGGGCGCTCAGTTCACGCGTCGGAAGGGAAGTCCGGACGTTCCCGCAGCTCGCGGATGAGCCAGAGGTGGCGCCGGTTGTGCGCCAGGAGCATGTCGAAGCCCGTGCCCAGGGAGAACCGCATGACGGCGAGGAAGGGCGAGGAGAAACGGATCTTGCCCAGGTCGAGACCACGGGACGCCTCCACCAGGTCGCCGAGCTTCTCCTGATGAGCCTGGAAGGTGGCGAGCGTCTCGGCGGGGTCGGTGTCAGGCTCGGGCACCATCGGCCGGAACGTCTTCATGCGACGCTTCACCGGAGGCTCCATGGTCCGGACGAACCACTTCGCGACCCAGGGGTGGCGGTAGGGGCCGTCGGACCGCCGGGGCGTAGCTCCCTCGGCCCGGGCCTCCGAAACGACCCGTCCCATGACGTCCAGATACTTCTCGTTGACGAGGCCGAGATGGGCCACGTGCCCCGTCATGGACCAACGGGTCTCGTCGGGGCGCCAGCGGGCCGTGTCCGCCGAGACGGCAGCGAACATGTCGGCCACCTCGTGGTGCTGCCTCTCGATCTCGGCCAGGAGCCCGTCGAGATCGTCGACTCGTTCGGGTATCACACGAACTCTTTCTCCGGCGGCTTGTCGAGGTGCTGCAGAAACGCCTGCTTGTTGTTGCACTTCATATACGCCTCTTCGGGCGTGATCCTGCCCGACATGAGGAACTCCAGGATGTGCTGATCCAGGAGCTGCATCCCGTCCTTCTTCCCGGTCTGGATGATGGACGGGATCTGATGGATCTTGCCTTCCCGGATCAGGTTCGCGATGGCCGAGGTGCCCACCATGATCTCCATGGCTGCCATCCGGCTCTTGCCGTCCTTGGATCGGAGGAGCACCTGGGCCACGACGCCCTTGAGGCTCTCCGCCAACATGGATCGGATCTGGGCCTGCTCGTCGGCGGGGAAGACGTCGATGATCCGGTCCACCGTCTTCGGTGCCGAATTGGTGTGCAAGGTGCCGAAGACGAGGTGGCCTGTCTCGGCGGCGGTGATGCCCAGCTCGATGGTCTCCCGGTCCCGCATCTCGCCCACCAGAATGACGTCCGGGTCCTCACGCAGGGCAGCCCTCAGCGCGTTGGCGAAACTCCTGGTGTTCGTCCGGATCTCCCGCTGGTTCACCAGCGACTTCTGGTTCTCGTGGACGAACTCGATGGGGTCCTCGATGGTGAGGATATGGTCGGATCGTGTCCGGTTGATGAGGTCCGTCATCGCCGCCAGCGTCGTGCTCTTTCCCGAACCCGTCGGGCCCGTCACCAAAACGAGTCCCTTGGTGAGCATGCAGAGCCGGCGGATGGCGTCTGGAAACCCCAGGTCGTCGGCGGTGAGGATGTCCGAGGGGATCGTCCTGAAGACGGCCCCGAGCCCCTTCCTCTGCCAGAAGACGTTCACGCGGAAGCGCGCGAGACCCTCGATCTCGTAGGCGAAGTCGTAGTCCATTCGATCGACGAAGGTGATGCGCCAGTCCTCCTCCATGATCTCGTAGACCAGCGCCTCCATGTCCTCGTTGGACAGCTCACGGAACTTCAGTCGCTGGAGGTGCCCGTGAACCCGGACGACCGGCGGCGAGCCGACGGTGAGGTGCAGGTCGGACCCACCCTGCTGCACGAGGACCTTCAAGAACTGATCAATCTGCGCCATTCAGGCTCTCCCTTCCTTCTACGAGGCTCACGACTCCAGAGGCTCCAGCGTCCATTCCAACGCTCCGCTGTCCGCCTCACGGATGAACAGGTGATAGCGGATTCCCGATTCCCAGGCGCCCTCGGTCGACGTCTCCGGCCAGTGCAGGAACGCGACCGAGGCGATACCCACTGCGGCCGGAGCCCAGCTTCCATCACCGCCCGACAGGTCCACTGTGACAGCGTCGAAGTGGAAGATCTTCAGCGCGGCGATCTCCGCGCCCCACGTCGTCGGGTCGCCGGGAAGCCGCACGCTGAACGCCCGGGCCGCACCAGGCGGGTCACCGTCATTCAGGTGGATGTTCCTCCACGACGGGTCGAAGACGAGTTCGGGGAGGTGCGGGAGGATCTCGTGGCCGAGCTTCGGCGGATCTGCGGTGACGGCGAAGCGTGCCGTCCCGGCCCGAGCCAGCATCTCGATCTCGGAGACGATGCCCGGTGGAGGAGGCGCGTAGCCGCCCACCTCCTCGTTCTCGGTTCCTCGGGGGACGAAGAGGTACTCCCGCCCGGACTCGTCTGCGATGCAGTGGGCCCTCACGTGCGTCGTCGAGTCACCTCGTCCCACGAGGGCGTCCCACTCCGCGCGAGTCTCCGTCACCATATGGCTCGGCTGAGGCTCGAGGCTGCCCTCGAGGGAGTCGGCCCAGTCGCCGGCGAGGGTTCGACGGCGGATGGTTCCGTGGTCGTTCCACCACGCCTGGGCGCGACTCGCTCGGACGGAGATCCCCCACCGGCTGGCTCCCGCATCCCGCACGACGTCAAGGACGTTCTCCAGAGAGAGGGGCTCCTTGGGCTCGGCGTCGAGAGCGGTCGCCCGGGCGTGGACCTGCCGTATGAGCTCACGGATGGTCGCCGGCGAGGCCAGGCCCAGTTCCAGCTCCAAGCCGGTTCGTTCCCGCAACTCCTCCAGTGCGTCCACCTTCAGCGGTGAATCGATGACGACCTGTAGCGTTTCGTCCGTACGGACGATGGGAAGGGTCAGATGCTCCAGCGCCCACTCCGGAGTCACCAGGGAGGCCGCTTCCAGATCGACGGCGTCTGCATCGGGAAACAGGTACGGCAGGTCGAACTGTGAGGCGAGGCCGAACTCGATCTCTTCCTCGGAGACGATGCCGCAGGTAACCAGGGCCGCCCCGAAGAAGCCGCCGTGCTCACGCTGATGCGCCAGCGCAATCTCGATGTCTTCCTGCGTGATCCGGCCGAGCCCCTTCAGGATCTCGCCGATGTTGCGTTTCTCTCGCTCAGCCATTGGCATAGTCGGATTGGAGGTGTTCGACGATCCAGGTGCCCACGTCCTCGGTGGAAGCATCGCCGCCGAGATCCGGCGTGCGACAGCCGGCTTGGAAGGAGGCAACGGCAGCGGCCTCCACGCGGGCGCCTGCTTCGGGATGGCCCAGATGGTCGAGCAGGAGGCCGACGCACCGGATGGCGCCCAGGGGATTCGCCGTTCTCGTACCGGCGATGTCGGGAGCTGATCCATGGACCGGCTCGAAGAGGGCGTGCTTGCCCGGATGGATGTTCGCCGACGGCGCGAGCCCGAGGCCGCCCGTGATCTCGGCCGCGAGGTCGCTGATGATGTCGCCGAAGAGATTGGAGGCCACCAGGACCTGGTACCGCTCGGGGCGCCGGACCAGGTCCATGGCCATCGCATCGACGTACATGGCGTCACGCTCGATCTCGGGAAACGTCTCACCGACCTCTTCGAAGACCCGGCGCCAGAGCCCACCCACATGGCGCATGACGTTGGACTTGTCCACGAGGGTGACCCGCGTCCTCCGCTGCGCGCGTGCGTACTCGAAGGCGGCTGTGACGATGCGCTCGACGCCCATGCGGGTGGCGATGTTCTCCTCGAGGGCCACCTCGTCAGCCGTGTGCTTCCGCAGGCTGCCCCCCATCCCCGTGTACTCGCCCTCCGTGTTCTCGCGGAAGATCTCGAGGCGTAGACCCGACAGGTCCCGGGAGAGGGGAGAGAGCTCGGGCGCCAGGAGTGAACAGGGGCGGAAGTTCACGTAGAGGTCGAGCCTGAAGCGCATGCCCAGGAGGATGTCCTTGGCGTGCTGATTGCTCGGTACCCTTGGATCACCCAGCGCTCCGAGGAGCACGGCATCGTACTCCGACTCGATGGCGGCGAACTCGTCGTCGGTGATGGTGACCCCGTCGCGGAGGAACCGCTCGGCGCCATAGGCCAGCTCGTCGCAAGCGACTCCTGCCTTCTCGGCTTCGGAAACCACCTCGAGGACGCGTCGGGCCTCCCGTACGACTTCCTTACCGATTCCGTCACCGGGGATGAGTGCGATGCGAGGCATGTGCGAAAGTGTCGGAGGAAGCGCTTCGATCTTGAAAGGCTCGCCAGATGCGCGGGTCGGGAAAAGGTCTGTCGAGCTCAGCCGGGGGGGACCGCAACAAAGATCCGTCCTTCGCCGCTTCCCCTGTTGCCGGCCAGAGCATACGGGTAGGGACCTTGGGGCGCGCCCTCGAACGATACGACGAACCGGGCGTCGAGCTCCAGGAGGGGAGTGGACCGATCCTGGCCCGTGCGGACGAGGAAGGTCCGGGCGGTCTCCGGAACATTGTCCAGGACGAACGCGACCTCGTGGACCAGCCGATCAGCGCTTACGAACTGGACATAGTCGCCGGGCCGCACAGTGAGCGAGTCGGGATCGGCGCGCTCGGCGACACCGGTGGTCAGCCGCACCGTATGGACCCGATCGTCGGGGGTGAGGCCCAACTCGCTCTGGAGGATCTCGTCGGGAATCAGCGACGGGTCGGGCGGCTCACACGCCGCCAGGGCCGCCGTGACGACCAGGATCGCCGGGACCGGGGCTACCGTACCCCCAGCCGCCGCCCACCTCGCCACGAAGGCACGAGGATTCAGGCATCCACCTCCGTACCGCATGACACGCAGAAGCGCCAGCCCGACTCCACCTCGTCCCCACATTCCGGACAGGGCACCAGGCTCGCGTCTGTCCCACAGTAGGGGCAGAAGTTGAGCGGGTCCCGCTCGGGCAAGTCGGCGCGGCACCACACACACGCGCCTCCCGGTTCGGAGCCTCGGCGCACCGGTCCCGGTGCTGCCTCGGCCTTCTCCTCCACGAACTCGGGTTCGAGAGGCGTTCGCGGCGGGGACGCTTCAATCACTGCTTCCTCCTCGTCATCGAAAGCCTCGGCCACGTCGGGCTCGGAGGCGTCGGCCTCGGCATTCTCGGTCTCCGACGCCTCGGCGACGGAGCCCTCGTCGGGCGCGACGCCGTTGCCACCAGAGCCATGGTTGGACGCTTCTGCCGCGGCGTGGACACCCACGCCGGGGGGCACGACCGAGGGCCCACTCGCATCGGCGAAGATATCGACGCCAGGGGGCACCACGCCCAACTCCTGGGCGCTGGCGTTGCCTTCCGCCGGCGCGAGATCGGTCATGACCACCGGGTCTTCGGCCTCGAGCTCCTCATACAGATCCGGGAGCTGATCCATGGCCTCGTTGGAAAGATCCAGGTAGGCCTGGTTCAGACGTACGTCCACCGCAGCGAATTCGCGGTAGACGCCCGTGTTGGGGTTTGGCGTGTCCAACTCGGCACGGAGGTCTCGGAGAGCCGGCTCGGAGTCGAGGATGAGGTAGCCTCCCTCGCCAGCCAGAAGGCGTACCAGCGCGTGTTCGTAATCGCCGTTCATCTCGACGCCGATCCGATCTCGGTGGGACCCGTACGGCACGAGATTCTGATAAATCTCGGCCACGGTGAACGGCTGCGTGAGATACTCCGGCCGCTGCGTCTGGATCTCTTCGATGAGCGCGCGGTGAAAGCGCTCCAGTATCTGCGTAGACATCCCGCTTACTCCTCCACTTCCAGTCGAATCAAGCCTGCTTCGACGGCCGCACGGAGGAACGCCTCGGGATCGACGAAGGGTACCTCGATACCGAACTCCTCATGCCAACGCTCGGCCATCCGACGCATGTAGTCGGAGACGCTCTCGTGGCGGAAGCCGGCCTGATCCCTCATCTGCCGGACGATCTCGTGCCAGTCGCCTCGGAGAAGATAGCCGTCGGCGGTCCGAATCACACGTTCCTCGTCCTCCTTGGCTGCGGCCTCGAAGAGCTCGAGCTGGCTGGGGTCGAAATAACCGTCCGGGTCGTGGGCACCCATTCGGGCCTCGACATCCGCAAGGAGGCGATCGATGGGGTCGTCGAGTTCTTCCAAGTCGCGAAGGCGGCTCTCCCATGGGGTCAGCCGCGGGTCGCCCGACTCCATGTGCCACAGCGTCCGCTTGAGCTCCATGAGGCGCCACACCGCAAGGGGGTCCCAATGCTCCTGAGGCGGCACCCGTTCGAACTCGCGAAGTGACCCTTCCCAGTCGCCCCGGTCATACAGGAGGTGGCCCAGGTAGACCCTCGCCTCGTAAAGGTCGGCGTCGAGCCGCAGGGCCCGACGGATCTGGCGACCGGCACCCACATCGTCGCCGAGACGGTGGAGGGCGTACCCCAACGATGCCGCCGCCTCGGCACTGTCCGGGCGACTTGCAGCCGCCTTCGCAAAGATGTCGCGGCAGTCGCCGTACATGGCCGCCCGGTAGAGAGCGCGGCCCATGGTGAGCATGAGTTCGATGTCGTCATCGAAGCCCATCTCCGCGACCTGCCGGAAATGGCGCAGAGCCGTCTCGCGCTCACCGAACCGGAGGAGTGTCTCGCCGAGGCCCACCAGGGCGTCTTCATGGGCCGGGTCGAGGACCGCCGCTCGTTCGAACGCATGGCGGGCCCAGGCGTACTCCTCCCGGGCGAGGCGAGCGTACCCCATGCCGACGTAGAGCTCGACGGCATTGGGATAGAGCGCGAGCCCCTCCTTGAGCATCTCGAGGGCAGCGTCGTAGTCACCGTCGTTGTAGAGCCGGTGCGCCTGCTCGTCGTATTCCTCAGAGCTGAGGAACCCTTCAGGCATCTAGAAGGGTGATCGGAAAGGGGAGTGGGCCGCGTTGCGGATGCCATGGCACCAGCCGGTAGACGGCGCTTCGAAGGCATAGCCGTCGCTACGTCGAGAAGCGCCAACGACCCGGCTGGCGCCGTGCCACCGCAACCCGCAACCTGCCAAGACGTTGTGGACCCAGTCGTTGGGCGCAGGGTGGTTGCGCGGTTGATTCATCGTCCCTCCTCCTCGACGTAGCTACCGCTACGACTCGTCGTCGCTCCTTGACTGAACACGCGCAAGCACCCTGCGCGCGGCCCACTCCCGTTTCCGATCACCCTTCTAACCTTCCCTCTCCTCGACCGCCAGGCCGCAACCGTTCGGGTAATCCCGGAACACAGTGGGTCGTCGTTCGAAACGTAATGCCCTACGACAGACGGTACCAGACGCTGTCAGGGCTTTGCGTAGGCGATCCCGCATGCTGGACAGACCAGGTCCTTACCCGCCCTCACCAGGCGGCTCTCCGAACCGTGTCGAGGGCAGGAGGGATCCCCATCCTCCTTGAGGACGTCCCGGACCTTCTTGCGCTCCGTCCGGGTGGCCTTGGGAATGACCAGTTCGTAGCGCAACGAAGAGACGTTGCACTCGAAGAAGCCCGTCGCGGAACCGTCTTCATTACTCCGTATGCCGAGCAGCATGAGAAAGCCGCCGTTCGGCGATTCTACCTGCTGGCCCGCGTAGTATTGCTGCAGCAGCTGCTTCTGGTTGTCCAGCTGCAATCCGTCACCCAAGTCCCGCCCCCTGTGTCGATCGGTGCCCGCACGGTTCCGGAGCCCTCGCAGAGCGCCCCGCCCCCGATTTTCGGGAAAAAAGTGGGCGGAAGTATAGAAGAGGTGGCCAAATCGCGCTACCCGTTCCACCGCCGGGCCTCAGCGAAGTGAAAATCCCACGTCACGACACGGTTCAGAGGAGATTTCGGGCACGAAAAAGGGGCCGGCGCCCAGCAGGCACCGACCCCTTCGAACTTCGTTCGGCGGCGGTCAGTTGACCGCGGCGTCCTCCACTACTTCCTCGACAGCCGTGGCCTTCGCTGTGCCGTGAGCGATGGCAGGCTTGCAGAAGCGGATTCCGATCTCATGCAGGCTACGGAGGTCCGAATCAGACAAATCGGGATACCGCTCCCCGATGTAGTCGATGGTCTCGTCCATCCAGTGGCGCTGATCATCCTCTGCAGCCTGGAGTACACCGCAGCGGTGGACGTGGCTGAACAGCTCGTCCCGCGCCCGATCCAAGAGTTTCTCGTGCGACAAGTCGCCCTCCAATCATTGTTGTTCTGAAGCGCGCCTTCAGCACGCTGTAGCCCGACGGTTATTTTCAGGCCGTCATAACCTAACCTTGAAGCACAACCAGATAAACCGGAGCGATCGTGACGCGAAACGGCCCACCTGATGCCGTCGAGCTGGAGGTCTTCCGGCACCTGTTCACCGCGCTTGCGGAGGAGATGGGAGCCGCCCTGAAGCGCGCCTCGTTCTCTCCCAACATCAAGGAGCGTCGAGACTACTCCTGCGCTCTTTTCAACCCGGTGGGGGCGGCCGTCTCCCTGGGCGATCACATGCCCGTCCACCTGGGTGCCATGCCCATGAGCGTGGAGGCCGCCCTTGCCGAGCTCGAAACCCTCGATCCCGGCGATGTGGTGTGTCTCAACGACCCCTTTCGCGGGGGCACACACCTCCCGGACATCACGCTGATTTCCGCTGTCCACGACCCGGAAGACGAGCTCCTCGGCTACGTGGCCTCTCGAGCCCACCACAGCGACGTCGGCGGCTCGACTCCCGGCTCCATGCCCCTGGCCCGCGAGATCTTCGAGGAGGGCCTCCGGATCCCACCGGTTCTTCTCTATAGGAAGGGTGTCAGGAACGACGACCTCTGGCGGACGATCCTGGCCAATGTGCGCACCCCTGTGGAGCGCGCCGGCGACCTCGATGCACAGCTCGCAGCCCTCCATACAGGAGCCACACGCCTTCTGGAGATCGTCGAGCGCCGTGGGGCCGACAAGACGCTGGCCGCCATGGACGCCCTCATCGAGTACGCAGACCGACTGGTCGCCGCCGGCCTCGGGCAGATCGGCGACGGCACGTTCACCGGGGAAGACATCATCGAAGACGACGGCTTCGGATCTGGCCCCCTTCCCATCCGGGCGACGCTGGAGCTCAACGGATCTCGACTCGTCATCGACTTCGAGGGGACTTCGCCCCAGGTGCCCGGAGGCGTGAACGCCGTAGCCGCGATCACCTCGTCGGCCACACGCTACGTAGTCCGCTGCATCGTCGAGGCCCTTCTCGGCGAGCCACTCCCCGCCGGTGGCGGTTCCATGAGCGCCGTCGAATTGCGACTACCCCCGGACAGCCTCGTCAACGCCTCCCTCCCGTCGTCGGTGGCCGCGGGCAACGTGGAGACGAGCCAACGCATCACCGACACCCTCTTCCGGGCCTTCGGCGAGGCGCTCCCCGACCTGGTACCCGCGCTCTCCCAGGGGACCATGAACAACACCACCGTCGGAGGCGTCGACCCACGATCGGGCGAGCCCTTCGCCTACTACGAGACCGTCGGCGGAGGCATGGGCGCCGGCCCCGGCGCCGACGGGCTGAGTGGTGTGCACGTCCACATGTCCAACTCGCTCAACACACCCGTCGAGGCGCTCGAGCACGCCTACCCCTTCCGGATCACGCGCTACGAGATCCGACGGGGGTCCGGTGGAGCCGGTCGGCACCGAGGGGGCGACGGACTCCGCCGGGACCTCCAGGTCCTCGGCCCGGCCCGGGTCGCCCTCCTGTGCGAGCGTCGCGAACGGGGACCGTCGGGGGCGCGAGGTGGCGCAGACGGGGCAACCGGGGAGAACGTTCTGATCCGCGACGGCCGGGAGGAACGCCTGAAAGGGAAGGCTACATTCTGGGTGGAGGCCGGCGACATCGTGAGCATCCGATCTCCCGGGGGCGGCGGTTGGGGCCGCTGACACCGTGCATGGACCCTCCAGACCGCGACCACCCCCTCCAACCTGTCTTCAGCGACCACCCGAATGCGCCTCCGATTCTCCGCAGTTTGCGACGACGCCCGAACAACCCCCACGGGTCGCATCGACCTCCACGGCGTCTACCACGACCTCGCCGCACCCGGCTTCCCGGCCAAGCAGGAGCACCTCGTCCTCGTGGTGGTCCTCGAATGGAATCGGGAGGATCACGGTCGCTACCTCTTCAAGGCCGACCTGGAGGACGAAGAGGGGCAGATTTCTCTCACCGTCGAAGGTGAGACCGAGGTGCATCAGTCTCCGCCGGACCAGCCGCCGGCGAGGAGCCAGCTCATCATGCCCATCGAAGAAGTGATCTTCCCCCACGCCGGCCAGTACACGTTTCGTATAAAGGTGAAGGGTCAGACGCTGGAAGGTCCCGGCGTCTACCTCATGGAGATGCCGCAGGAGGATCAGGTTTCCGCCTGATGACGATGGCGTCCTCGACGCTCCACTCCAGCCCCGGGAACGACCCCGCCGACTACCGGCGCCTGCGCGTCGGGTCGGCCCGGGTCCTGACCCTCCCCGTCGCCGAGCCGTGGACGCGGGAGGCCATTCGAACGTCGGGGACCCTCCACGAGTGGGCGGCGGCACACCCCAACGGCGCTTCCTTCCCAGGGCGTGGTCAGGTCCACGCCATCGACGCACCCGTAGAGGGACCCGACGGCCGGAGTCGGTGGGCCGTCCGCCACTACAACCGTGGCGGTGCCGTGGCCGCCCGCCTCGGCGACCGGTACCTCCGGGGGGGACGGTCCCGCCCCCAACGGGAGATCCGCGCCGCCGCTGCCGCCCGTGACCGTGGGGTTCGAACGCCTGCCGTGGTCGCCGGGGCCGTCTACCCTGCCGGGATCTACTACCGCTGCGACCTCGTGACCGAGGTGGTGCCCGGAGCGAAGACGCTCGCCCATACGGCCCACGCCACGGACGGCACCCGGGCCTGGCTGGAAGCCATGGCGGCCGCCGGCCGGTTGGCTTCCGATCTCGCTGAGGCCGGCATCCTCCATGTGGACCTCAACGCCCACAACATTCTCTTCGAGGAGGGCGACGCCACCCGGGCATGGGTCATCGACCTCGACCGGGCCCGGATCCGGGCCCGTTCCGACAGCGATACGGCGGAGCGGATGCTCGCCAGGCTCACGCGCTCGGTGGTGAAGGTGGGCACCCCCACCGGCGAATCGCTGGGCGATCGGGAGGTACTGGCGGCGCTGAGAGGAAAGGCATGATCCGGCCCACCGAGGGAGGCCAGCCCGCACTGACTCTGGGCAAGCCGCCTCGGGAGATCTGCATCGTCATGCTCTCGGCCATCGGCGACGCCGTCCACGTCCTCCCGGTAGCGAATGCCCTCAAGCGGCAGTGGCCCGACTCGCGCATCACCTGGGTCATACAGCCGGTCCCTCATCTGATGGTCAAGGACCACCCGGCCATCGACGACTTCATCGTATTCCGCCGCCGTCGCGGCTGGTCGGCCTGGCGGGGTTTCCAGGAGATCATGGAGTCGTTTCGCGGGCGGCGCTTCGACCTGCTCCTCGGCCTCCAGGTCTACTTCAAGGCGGGTCTCATCACCGCCCTTGCCCCCGCACGCGTGAAGCTGGGCTTCGACCGTGTCCGAGCACGAGACGCTCAATGGCTGTTCACCACGGACCGGATCCCCTCCAGGGGACAGCGCCACGTCCAGGACCAGTACTTCGAGTTCCTGGATCACCTGGGCATCGACCCCGAGCCGGTGCAGTGGCGCATGGAGTTCACCGAGGCGGAGCGGCGGGAGCAGTCGGCGTTCTTCCACGAGTTGGGCCGGCCGGCGTGCGCCGTGGTGGTGGGAACGAGCAAGCTCGAGAAGAACTGGCACGCCGAGGGGTACGCACGCGTCCTGGAGGAGGTGGAGGCGAAGCACGGCCTCCGACCGGTCATCGTCGGGGGGCCCTCGGAGGTGGAGCGGCGGATCGCCGCCGAGGTCGAGAAGCTGACCTCGGCGACGGTCGTCGACGCGTTGGGTGACGATCTTCGCAAGCTCATGTGGATCGTCGACGGGAGCGCTCTTCTCATCTCTCCGGACACCGGCCCCCTCCACATCAGCCATGCCCTGGGTACGCCCGTCGTCGGGCTCTTCGGATACACGAATCCGAAGCGCTCGGGGCCGTACCGGGCCTATCGGGATCTCGTCGTGGACGGATACGCCGAGTACCCTGGGGAGGAGTACCCCATCATGCCCGACTATCGGGACGGGATGAAACGGATCGAAGTGGACGACGTGTTGGAGAAGGTGGACCGGGCCATCGAGGTGTACGTTGGAAACGATGAACGGTAGTCATGACCGTCAGGCGAACCGGTCGGTGAGCGACCCGAGCTGGAACGAAGCTCTGGCCTTCGCTCCGGACGCCCTCGTGGACACCACCCTCGAGCTCCATTGGGCGGCCCAGCTCGTCGCCTCCGCTGGCCAGACCTTCGCCGAGCCCCGCGACGACGACAGTCATCGGGCCATGTCGTGGAGCCCGGAGCTCGGCGCCTTTGTCGGCGCCGACTTCGCCGGCCCCTACGCCTTCCGCCTCGCCCTTCGCCCCGCCGATCTGAGCCTCGTTCTTCTCGATCGGGCCGACGGGACGTTGAGCGTCTTCGAGCTGCCGGGACGGTCCCGACAGGAGGCATACGACTGGTTGGCCCTGGGGATGGCCACCTACCGCGGCGGAACACCGCCGGTCATCGAACGGCCCGAGTACGATATGCCCGAGCACCCCGTCGGGGGCACCGCCGCTTTTTCCCGCGATCGTAGAAGCGAGCTCACCGCCCTTGCTGCTCTCTACTCATCGGCCGCGTCCATCCTGACGCGGCTGTACGGCGATCGAGACGACGCCTCGGAGATCCGGTGTTGGCCCCATCACTTCGACCTCGCCACACTCCTCACCATCGAGGCATCCGTCGATGCCGAGGAAAGCCGCACCATCGGCATCGGCCTGGCTCCCATGGGAGGCGGGTACGACACGTGGTACCTGTACGTGACGCCGTGGCCTTATCCCGACGCCACCGCCCTTCCCGATCTGGGACGCGACGGACGCTGGCAGACCGAGGGGTGGACGGGTGCGGTGCTCTCCGGTGCGGAGGTCATGGAGTTCGCGCCAGGAGAACGAGCGGACCGTATCGAGGGCTTCCTGAAGAGGGCGACAGCGGCGGCGCGAGAGGCGTTGAGGTAGGCGCGGCATCCGGCCGCGGCGTCAGAACCAGAACGCCTTGGCGGCGAGAAGCCCGAAGGCGGCCAGAGCCCCCAGCGACGCCTCCCACTCCCGGTTGCGGGAGTATTGGGCCCAGCGGAAGCCCGCTGTCTGCCCACCCAGGGGCCTGTACGGCCTGAGCCGTGGCAGGAAAGGCGGTACGCTGGCGACGTACTCGGCATACCGCTCCGGGAACAGCTCACCCAGGTGCCGCGCCTCTCCGGCCATGGTCCGCGTGTAGATCGTGGCGAAGAAGAGCAGGAAGACCGCCGGCCAGATCCAATGTCCACCGGCAATGGAGACACCGAGTCCGATGAAGAAGCTCCCCAGGTAGAGAGGGTTACGGGTGAAGGCGTATGGACCGGACACGGTGAGCTCCTGATCCTTGTGGATCGTCCCCGCCGACCAGCCGCGGATGAAGAGGCCGAGGGCGGCAAAGGCCATTCCCACGGCCAGAGCGTTCACCGAAGGGCTGGAGAACCAGAGGAAGGGGATGACGATCAGCCAGACCGCCCGCAGGCGGAGTTGGCGCATGGTCAACGCCACGTCGGTGCCTTCAGCGCTGGTTCGTCGGGTCGGCCCGAAGGGCGCGGCCTTCCATCGCTTCGGCCCTGGACTGGGGATGGAGCGGGTATCCGTCCTGGATGGAGCGCAGGTGCAGCGTCAATGACCCTGGGAAGCCGGGGATGTCGGACTTCACGTAGACGGGGATCCGGCGCTCGTCGTCGGTGACGTGGATCTCTGCCTTACCGCCCTTGCCGAAGAGACCGTCCGTCTGGATCTCCGGGCTGATGACGATGGTGTTGTAGTGCACGCCTTCGGTCTCACGCTGGTCCTTCCGGAGCACCTTGATGGTGACCGGGTTGCCGTCTTCCTGGAAATACCGGCTGAGCGTGTACGACTTGCCCACTTCCAGGGGAAGCGTGCGCAGATAGTAGATGAAGGCGATCTCGTCGAGGGGCAGCGCCGAGCCCAGGTCACCGGCCTCGTCGTTGTCCTGTCGCTCCCACCGCATGCGGTCGGGGAAGAACTCCCAGTGCCGATAGCTCTGGTACCCGATTTCGTCGATGTCTCTCACGTATCGCCACGTCTGGAGCGTCGAGACGTCGAACCAGGTCTGGTACAGGTCGTCGACCTTGGCCGGGCCCAGACTCCCCTGGATGCCCATCTCCACTCTGTAGACCGGATTTCCCTCATGCTCGTCGGTTCCCACCACGGCCATGAAGCCCTCGCCTACACCGAAGATCCCCACTTTCACCTTGTAGACGAGGTGCTCACCAGGGCCGAAGGGTGCACGCGCGGCGAAGCGATCCTCGGGCACGTCGTCGGCGGTGAGGGTGACGGGGACGTCGGCCGGCGGGAATACGGTGCGCAAGGAGTCCACGATGAAGTCACGGTCGCGTGCGGGTTCGCCGTTGGTGCCGTTCTGACCCTCAACGCCAAAGGGAGCCGCGAACAAGGCCGCGAGGGCGACGGCCGCGAGGATCCGGACAGGCCGCCTCACAGGGGTGAAGCCACGAGGTTCGTCGCGGGTGCTCACGCCGCCTCCACGTCCACGTTGGACCAGATGGAGCCACGGAGCTTGGCCAGCCCCAGAAACGTCCGCCATGGACGGAAGCGCGAGGGCCGCGCCTTCAGGTCGTAGCGCACACGCGTGGGCACCTCGGCGATGCGCCGCGCATGGGGCGCCAACTTCCCGAGAAGTTCGACGTTCGCCGCCCAGCCGTCGGAGCGGATGAGGGGCCCACCATCTTCCAACTCACGGAAGGCCTTCTTGAGGACGATGATCCGATAGGCCCGCAGACCCGGCAGAGGATCCGAGATCGGGGCTCCGCCCATGACGCCGCGAAGGAACTTCCGGGCGGCCCAGCGGACCATTCGGGTCGGCTTCTGCTCTTCGTCGACCTCTTCGGCCACGCCAGCCACGATGTCGGCCCCACCTTCGAGAACCTTGACCAACGAGACGATGTCCTCGGGTGATTCGGTGAAGTCCGCCTGGAGGACCACGGCGCAGTCCCGCTTGGGGTACGGTGCGTCGTCCTTCACGTGGCGAAGCAGACGCTCCACGGAAGCCCCGTACCCGATCCGTTCCTCGGAGCGAAGAATGGTCAGCGGAACCGATCGACGGTAGCGCTGGAGTACGTCCGGAGTCTCGTCGGTGGACGCGTCGTCGTGCACCACCAGCCGGTAGTCCCGGTCGAACTCGCCCAGGACGTTGCGCGTCTTCCAGAGGAGGACGCCCACCGTCGAGGCTTCGTTGTGGGTCGGTATGCAGACGTAGATCACGGTTGGCAGGTCATGACGGCCGGGCCGATCCACGCCTTGTGCGGAATCGACAGGAGGCTCGCGTGAGGTGGGGCGGAAAACGCTTCGGTCGTGCCCTTCCGGGCTCCATCCGCCGCATGCTCCTACTAACCTGGCCTCGCGGCTCCTGTTCCTCCGGACGTGCCATCGCTCGGCTCCCCCGACTCGAAGGGAGGCCGGGTCTTCCACCGCTTGTGCTGCCAGAAGTACTGCTCGGGCACCCGACGGATGACGTCCTCGAGTCGGGCGTGGTACGCCGCCATGAGGGTCTGGACGTCGGCTTCCAGGTCGCCTGTGGCCTCGTACTCGAAGGGTTCGGCGTGGAGGACGTAGCCGCGCCGGCGGCCCTCCTCCGCGAGGGCGTAGCCGAAGAGGACCGGGACACCGGCGCGCAGAGCGAAGAGGGCCGGCCCCCGAGCGGTGGCGGCGAGGCGGCCGAAGAAAGGGACGAAGATGCCGTTGCGGTGCATGTTCTGGTCGGCCACGATGGCGGTGGCCCGTCCCTCCCGCAGAGAGCGCAGTACACCCTTCGGTGCCTGTGACATCTCGATGACCCGCATGCCCAACCTTCGCCGGGCCTCGAAGAGGTCTTCTTCGAAGCGGCGGTTCGCCATGCCCTTGCCCACGACATCCAGGGCCACGCCCCGGGCGGCGAGTCCCGCCCCGGCCACCTCCCAGTTGCCCAGGTGCCCCGTCAGCACAACCGCTCCCCGGCCCTCCGCGAGGGCGGCGTCCACATGCTCGGCGCCTTCGAGGCGGGTCCGGGCGACAAGCTCTCCGTCGGACCACGACCCCATGCGAAAGAGCATGACGGCTTCCCGACCGAGGTGGGCGTAGCTGGCTCGGGCCACCCGGCGACGCCATGCGCCGTCCTTCTGCGGGAAGACGAAGGCAAGATGCTCGTCGACGACCCGCCTTCGAATACGGAGGACCGATCCCACGAGAAGCCCGAGCCCCGCGCCGCACCGGAGGGCGAGGGCCTCGGGAAGCACCCCGAGGACGGCCCGGAGTACGCGGAAGGCTGCGTACTCGAGGCGGTGGCGCAGGCTCATACCCTCATCCCGTAGAGGCGGGAACGTCCTCGAACTGGAGCTCGTAGAGACGCTTGTACCGCCCGCTCCTGGCCATGAGCGTGGCGTGGTCTCCTCGCTCCACCACCCGCCCGGCTTCCAGCACCAGGATCTGGTCGGCCCGCTGGACCGTGGAAAGCCGGTGAGCGACGACGAACACCGTCCGACCTTCCAGGAGGCGTTCGATGGCGTCCTGGATGAGGCGCTCGCTCTCGGTATCCAGGGAGCTGGTCGCTTCGTCGAAGATGAGGATGGGTGGATCGCGCAGCAGGGCTCGAGCGATGGCGATGCGTTGGCGCTGACCGCCGGAGATCTCGACGCCCCTTTCACCCACCAGCGTGTCGTAGCCCTCGGGCATCTCGACGATGAAGTCGTGGGCGTGTGCCGCGCGGGCCGCCGCCTCGACCTGCTCATCCGTTGCGTCGGGCCGCCCGTAGGCGACGTTCGCCCGCACGGTGTCGTGGAAGAGGACGGTTTCCTGCGAAACGATGCCCATGAGGGAACGGAGGTCGTGGACGCCCACTTCGCGAACGTCATGGCCGTCGATGCGGATCGCGCCCGACGAGACGTCGAAGAAGCGGCTCAACAGGTCGACCACCGTGCTCTTTCCGGCACCACTTCGTCCGACCAGCGCCACCACAGAGCCCTTGGGCACGGTGAACGAGACATCCTCGAGAGCCGAGTCGCCGTCGCCGTACGCGAAGGAGACGTCGTCGAAAACGATGGCGTCGTCGAAGGACTCGAGAGGCAGAGCGCCGGGTGCGTCCTCCACCACGATAGGCGCGTCGAGAAACTCGAAGACCCGTTCGGCGGCTACGAGCCCCGGCTGCGCCGTGGCCGGGAACTTGGCCACGTTCTTCACGGGGGCGTACAGCTTGAGCGAGAGGCCGAGGAAGCCGACGAAGAGTGAGGGGCCGATCTCACCGGCCACAACCAACCGAGCGCCGTACCACAGGAGGACCACCGTCCCCAGGGCGGCCAGCATCTCGGTCATGGGCGCCGCCAGGGAGCGGGCGAACTCGGCCCGCATGAACTGGCGAAAGTAGTCGGCGGTGAGCTCGTGGAAGCGCTCGCGTTCCCGCTCCTCCGCCGACGCCGATTTCACCAGGCGGATGCCCGAGAGCGTCTCGAAGATGTGGGCGTTGACCTCGCCCCCCAGGTGGAGGACCCGACGGTCCCGACGGCGGAGGACGTTCACCAGGGGACCCCATATGCCCATCGCCGCGGGAATCACGACGAAAGCCGCCAGCGTGAGCTTCCAGGAAATGAGGAGCATGGCCGCCAGGGCCACGATGAACTCGAACACCGCGGAGATGAGCTTCGACATCTCCCGGGTGACGAGCATCCGGAACTGCTCGATCTCCGTGGTGAGGCGACTCACGATCTGGCCGGCACGGGTCCGGCCGAAAAAGCCCAGATCGAGCTCCACCATGTGGTCGTAGACGGCGTCCCGCAGATCCCGGTTGACGCCCTGCTCGGCGTGGGCCAGGACATAGGCCCGGCCGAAGGCGAAGAGGTTCTTGAAGAGGAAGACGATGATGAGCAGGACGATGATCTGGCCCACCGCCACCAACTGGTCCCCCTCCAGGTCCACCCAACGGTAGACCGTCCCGTCGAGGATCCTCTGCATGAGGTTGTCGCCCGCCTCCGGAGTCGAGGCGCTGTCCAGGAAGATCGCTTCCACGAAGGGAATGAGGAGGACGTAGACGGCGGCGTCGAACAACGCATAGATGGCCGCAGCCACCACGGCGAGGAAGATCGCCGGGGAGTGAGGCTTCAGATACGAGAGGATTCGCCGATTCAGGGACACGACGAAAAGGTAGTGGAGGGCACCGCGGCGTCACACGTCGGACCGGGCCGCCCGCGCCGCGCCGACGCTCCCCGCGGGCGCTACTCCACCCGCCTGCCCAGACTCACCATCTGGGCGACGCCGCCCGTCGACTGGAAAGCGACTAGACCGCTCCGGTCCACCAGGTAGACGATACCGGGATGGGTGATGTCACCGGTGGACTCGTCGCGAACGCGGGGGATGCCCCACGCGTCCAGATGATCGTTCACCGCCTCCACGTCACCGCTCACGACGAAGTCCGCGGCGCCGTCGAGCTCGAACTGGTCCACCAAAGTCGAGAGGCGGCTCGGCGTGTCCCGCCATGGATCCAGGGAGAAGACGACGATTCTCCACTCCGGACCCAACTCGAGCCTCGTCGCCCGGGCCTGATGGACGATCGCAGGGCAGAGGGTGGCGCAGTGCCCGAAGGCGAAGGTCACCAGCGCCGGGCGTCCGTCCAGTCGGTCGGTCCCGAAGTGGGTCCCGGTTTGATCTACGAGGCCTTCACCCGCGGGCCACGACCGGTCCAGCCGGGGATACGTCTCGGGGGCCGGCTCGTCCGCTCCCCACGCGACGTCGGGAAGCTGGGCGTTCAGCACGGTTCGCACCGCCAGGGTACCACCGGTGAACACCATGGTGACGACGGCGAGGACAGCCAGACGTCCACCGGAGAAGCTCACCAGCCTCCCGAGACTGGCTCTCACCTCCGCCCCCCACCCCACCATGAGCATGGCGAGCATCGTCGGAGGCTGACCGAGGAGGAGGAGCCAGCCCTTGGCGTCGGGTAGCCCCGTCTCCGTGAGGTTGAAGCACACCGCTCGGGTCCGCTCCAGCCACTCCGGAGCGCCCGGAACGGACCAGAGCGCCAAGGTCCACCAGGCCGCCGAGACCGCGAGGACGAACCCCACGGCCCCGAGCGGCCAGATGTCGCGCCTGGAGAGCCCGTTCACGGACACCCCGGACGTCACGGCATCCCTCATGGCGTCACCCGATCTGCCACATCGCCGACAACAGCTTCCAGTTGGCGAAGTAGTAGACCACGAAGGCCACGAAGAAGATCAGCACCAGGATCATCGTCCCGGGCATCATGCCCAGCGCGCCGTGCTCCTCCAGCTCGACCTCTTCCTCGGGCAGCTCGGTGAAGGGCCGCTTGTACACTCCCGGCGGAACCGAGCCGGCCAGGGCCGCCTCGCTCATGTCATCACCCAGCGGCTGTCCGAAGAAGACCGACCAGACGGTGACCAGGATGTAGATCCCACCACCCACGATGGCGATGAGTCCACCGATGGCCATGAGGGCGAGCATGACGTTCACCGCCGGCGAGTACTCGAGCGTGAAGGGCGCGCCGGCGAAGGTGATGTCGTAGTGCCGCCGCGGAACGCCGAAGGTGCCGGCGAAGGTCATGGTCAAGGAGAAGAGGAGCATGCCCCCGGCGAAGAGATACGGCTGGATCTTGGCCAAGGGATAGAACGCCACCTTCTTCCTGAAGATGAGGGGGATCACGTAGTAGGTGACCCCCATGAAGGCCATCGCCGTGCCCGACACCACCGTGGCGTGGAAGTGACCCGGGATCCGGAGCGTGTTGTGGGCCACGATGTTGATCTGCTCGGTCCCGAAGGTCACACCGGTGATGCCCCCGACGAAGCCGAAGACGACCACGGAGAACACCAGAGCGCTGAACCCCGGATCGTTCCAGGGAGCACGACGGAGCCAGCCGAAGATACCCTGGGTGTAGCCCCGGAGACGCATGCCCATCTCCACTCCGGCGGGCACCGTGAAGCCGTGGAGCATCGACGCCAGAACCGCCATGTACATGAAGTACGAGGTATTCACGATCTTCCACGACGGACCGAAGCCCGGGTCCACCAGGAGATGGTGGGCCGACGCCATGGAGATGAAGGCGATGTAGAGGACGAAGGCCGTGCGGCTGATCTTCTCGTTCACCACCACCGCACCCACGGTGAAGGCCCCGAGCAGATACCAGATAGCGACCATCGCGGCCACGTTGATCTGCTGCGACGAGTGTCCCAGGCCCCACCAGACCAGCCGGTAGACCTGCGGATCGACGTTCATCATGTCCAAGGACCAGAAGAACGTCGGGATGTAGATCGCCGCTCCGTGACCCAGCGTGATGGCCGCGATGATGGCCGCGGTGATTCCGCCGAACGTCACCAGGGGGACCGACCCCGTGTACGTCTCCTCCCGCTTGGCCACCACCAGGGTGGCGAAGAAGATGGCCGTGACGACGATCGCTCCGACGGCGAAGAGGATGACGCCGAGGTAGAAGGCCGGGTGTGCCCGCAGGGGCACGTAGGAGGTGAAGAGGACGTCGGCCCGGCCGGTGAACATGGTCCACTCGACCATGAGGGCGCCCACCACCATGAGTGCGAAGGCCACCCACCCGAGCTTGGGCGTCGGCACCCTGCAGTTGAGGAGGACGGCCGACGCGAAGTAGAGGACGGCCATCTCGAAGAAGATGATGAAGAAGATGAGCATGTTCATGCCGTGGACGGTCAGCCAGCGGTAGAACAGCTCGTCGGACAGGAGATGGACGGTCTGCCATCGGGTGAGGAGTACGAGGGTCGCCGCGATGCCCCCGATGAGGAGGGCGACCGTCGCCGCGACGGCGTTGGCCTTGATGAGAGCGTCGGCGTCCTTGTGCACCTTCAGCCCCGTCGTGGGGCACTTCCTGAACAGTGCCGCGGCAGTGCCCATGGCACCCGTGCTCGCTGTGGCCTGGCTCATCGGTCAGCTCCCGGCACGACGGGCGCGCCATCGGTCTGGTCGGCGGACGCCGAGGCGCCGTCTTCGGCAGGCATGACCAGGACCTTGCCGACCATCAGGTGGTGGCCGACGCCGCAGAACTCGTTGCAGACGATGCGGTAGTCGCCGGCCTCGGTGGGGGTCACCCGGAGACCGTAGTCGTAGCCCGGGACCACCTGGAAGTTGACGTTGAAGGGGTACAGGTTGAAGCCGTGGTTCACGTCCAACGACGACAGGTGGAGCGTGTACTCCGCACCTTCCTGGAGTCGCAGTACCGGCGTCCACTGGTACTGGGCAGCCAGGAGATACACGTCGGCCCCCGGCGGCGGCTCCACCACCGGAATGCCGTTCTCCGACTCACCTGTGCCGTAGTCCGCGACGAACTGCTGAACGCGTACCAGGTAATCGCGTGGCTCGACCTTGGCGCGGATCCCCGTCGGGTTCTGCCCGCCCCGCAGATGCCAGAGCGGCATCATTGCGAAGAGCACCATGCACCAGACGAAGGCGATGGTGAACCAGACCTTCTCCGACTTGTGGGCCGGCTTCCACCAGACCCCCTGAGGGGGAGTAACGCCAGTGGCGTACGTCTGCTTGCTCATGGGCGCACCCTCAGGGAAGCGTGGCCGTGGGCAGGCTCATGACCTCCCACAGCCCCCAGCCGGTGAAGAGTACCAGCATGATGACGAAGCCAATGACCAGAAGCACGAATGGCCGGTCGTACAAGCGCTGGAAGAAGGGGATCTCCTGCGGGGCGTCCGAAGAAGCTCGGTCGTCCATTTGACCTCCGGTGGTGATGGAAAACACCGGATCCGCGAGGGGAGGGTCGCGGGGACTGGATCCGAAACGGCAGCTAATCCGAAATGACGGCTATCCTATGGCATGACGATCCTAGGGATCGGGGGTCGTCATTCGCAACGCGTCGGGCGGGCGACCCGCCAGGTCCGCCAGCCGCGTGTCGGCGAGAAAGTCGATGAGTTGGGATCGAACCCGCGCCCAACGGTCGTGAGCCCGACATGGATCCACGTCACTGCACGCCGACCGTCCGAGGAGGCATGTCGTTTCGTCCGGTACCTCGTCGTAAACCCTGACGATGTCGGAGAGCGCCACTTCCTCGGCCGGGCGGGCCAGGCGAAACCCTCCCCCCGGTCCCCGGGTCGACTCCAGGATGTCGGTGCGCGCCAGCTCATGGAGCACCTTGGAGAGGTAGTTCCGCGGCACGTCCAACTGCTCAGCCATCTCATCGACGGGCACAGGCCCGTCACCCGCCGACTCCGACAGGTAGAGCGCGGCTCGGACCGCGTAGTTGGCTGACTTGGAGAGGATCACCGGTCACGCTTTCAGAGGGTTGTGCACCAGGGCACGTTAATTATCATGAGGATATGATGAATTATCCGGCGAAGCAATACGCCCCTCTCCGCCGCCCCCTCGCCCACCTCGACGCCCTCTTCAACAGGCTCTACACGTGGAGGTACAACCCCCTGTACCACTCGGGGGCCCTCGTCGTCGCGTGCTTCGTCGTCCTCAGCGTGACGGGCCTGTACCTGCTCCTCTTCTATCGCATCGGCTCACCCTACGCTTCGGTGGAGCGTATCGCCGATCAGGCCTTCGCCGGTCGATGGATTCGGAGCCTTCACCGGTACGCGTCGGACTTGGCCGTGGTCGCGGCCCTCGTCCATGCCTTCCGCATGGGTGTGCAGAATCGCGCCTGGGGACCCCGGGCCCTGGCCTGGCTGTCGGGCATCGTCCTCCTCGGCGTCTTCCTGATCTGTGGATGGACGGGCTACGTCATGGTGTGGGACACGCAGGCTCAGCTCCTTGCACAGGAGGGAGCCCGACTCCTCGATGTCTTCCCCATCTTCTCCGAGCCTATCGCCCGGGCCTTCGCCGGCGACCGTGCCATTCCCAGCGCCTTCTTCTTCCTCAATCTTTTCGCCCACATCGCCATACCCGTGGGCATCCTGCTCATCCTCTGGATCCATGTATCGCGGCTGGCCCGAACCGAGCTTCTCCCACCCAGACCTCTGACGTGGGGCATGGTCGGGGTGCTCACCGTGCTGTCCGTCGCCTGGCCAGCGGTGCTGGGCCCGGAAGCCGACCCCCTCCGCGTCCCCCAGGACGTGGCCCTCGACCTCTTCTACAACTTCTGGGTGCCGCTCAGCGCCGCTGTGCCTGCCGGGGTCTCGTGGCTCGCCCTCGTCGCCGGTCTGGTCGCCGTCGGCGCCATCCCCTGGCTCACCCGCCCCGCTCTGGAAACCGTCGAACCCTCCTGGGTCGACCCCCGCTTCTGCACCGGGTGCGAGCAGTGCTACCACGACTGTCCCTACGAGGCCATCAGCATGGTGGCTCGCGACGACGACCGGCCCTACACGGTGGGTCTCGTCGACCCCGATAAGTGCGTCAGCTGCGGGATCTGCGCCGGGTCGTGCGCGCCCATGGGCGTCGGTCCGCCCAAGCGGGCCGGCCGCGACCAGCTCCGGTCGGTGAAGGAGTTCATCACCCGCCATCAGCCAAGCAGTCAGGACGTGGTCCTCGTGGCGTGCTCGCGCAGCGCCGCCGGCTGGGAGGCCGACGACTTCGGTGGCGCCCCGGTGCTGCCGGTGGACTGCGTGGGGAACGTCCACACTTCGGTGGTCGAGTACCTCGTGCGCGCCGGCGCGGGTGGTGTCATCGTGGTGTCGTGCCCGCCGCGGGACTGCTGGAACCGGGAAGGCGTGAAGTGGATGGACGCCCGGGTCTACGACGGCCGTGAGGCCGAGCTCAAGGACCGGGTGGATCGCACCCGGATCCGGGTGGTCCACGCCGCCGAAGCCGAAGGCCGGGTGCTCGCCGAGTCGCTGGCACTGTTCCGATCCCAGATCGGCGCCCTCGACCGGGCCCTCTCCGAGCGAGCCATCGAACTCGACACCACCTGCGAACAGCCTGCGGTGTCGGTGGCCGAGGAGGTGACATGACGCCTGCACGCGACATGCCCCCTGCCCAAAGAGTGATGGCTGTGGTGGCCAGCTTGATTCTGGCGGCCGGGATGGCCGGTCTGTCGCAGGTCCCCGTCGCCACGGCCGACGGCGATGCCCGCGTTCGCCTGTCCTGGCGAAACGAGCCGATTCGGGTGGAGGAGTGCCGCACACTAAGCGATGAGGACCAGGCTGACGTGCCGGCCCACATGCGGCGGGCCCAAAGCTGTACCGGCTACCGCGTCGACTATGAGCTCCGACTCGAGATCGACGGCCAGTCCGTCGCCGTCGATACCGTTGCCCCGTCGGGGCTGCGGAGGGACCGGCCCGTCTATGTCCTCCGGGATATAGCCGTGCCTCCAGGTCGGCACGACGTCGAGGTCTCCTACGCCGCCCTCGTTCCCGAGGACTACCAAGCCGAAGGCTTACCCGCCGCCTTCGGTTGGTCGGGGGACATGGAGCTCGGCCCGGGCGACGTTGGCGTGTTGACCCTCGGTGACAACGGGCGGAGCCTGATTCGAGTGGAACGACCATGACGGACCACCTCTCCAGCGTCCAACCACTGTCCGACCTCGTCGAGTATCAGGACGGCTCCGTGGTGAGCCGCGTGGTCTTCCGAAACGACGCCGGCGTGATGACGGCCTTCGCGTTCGCCCAGGGTCAGGGTCTCACGGAGCATTCCTCGCCTCACGACGCCATCGTCCAGGTGGTGGACGGTCGAGCACGCATCACCATCGGCCGCGAGGAGCACGAGCTGGAGGCAGGGGACGTCCTGCATCTGCCTCCATCCATCCCTCACGCGCTGCATGGCGGCGTCCCCTTCAAGATCCTCCTGACCATCCTGAAGCGGTCGGCCCGGCCCGAGGAAGAGGCCAAGGCGGACACCGCCTGACGCGGCGATTCCCATGCGCTTTCTCTACCTCTTCTCCGTGTGGGTACACATCGTGGCCGCCGCCATCTGGATCGGCGGCCTCTTCTTCATCGTCCTGGTGGTGGTTCCCTGGCTTCGACGAGGGGGGGAGGGCGCGACAGATCCAGGGGCTTTCCTGAGCGACACGGGGAAGCGGTTCCGCGCGGTGGGCTGGATCTGCTTCGCGCTGCTCCTCGTGACAGGGGCGTTCAATCTCTGGGTCCGCGGAGTGACCCTCGCGCCGCTCGTGGACCCACAGTGGTGGGCGTCACCCCTCGGCACGGCCGTGGCGCTCAAGCTGGCCGTGTTCTCGGTGGTCGTCGTCGCCAGCGCCCTCCACGACTTCGTGCTCGGCCCCAGGGCCACGGAGGTCATGCGGACCGATCCACGCTCAGCCGCAGCGACCCGACTGCGCCGCCAGGCATCGCTTCTCGGACGCCTCAACGGGGCGCTCGCCCTGGTCCTGGTGGCCCTGGGTGTGGTGATCGTTCGGGGCTGGCCCTGGTAGGGCACAGCCCGGTCACCGACGAAGCCCGCCGACAACCTCCCCGACGCTAGCGCCTGGGCGTCAGGCTCACCACCGGGACGATCATCTCCTCCGGGCTGATGCCTCCGTGAAGGAACGAGTTCCGGTACCGCGCCTGATACTCCCTCAGCTTCGTGGGATAGACGAAGAAGTAGTCGTCCAGGGCCAGGAGGTACGACATGCCCAGGCGGCCAGGCGGCAGCCGGAGGTCCTTCTCGTCCCGGGTGCCGAAGGCGGTGGACCTGTCCTCGGCCCGGAGATCCTGGCCGAACTTGTAGCGCAGGTTGCTCGTGGCGTCTCGCCGGGCGAACACGGTGGACGGGTTCTGACAGAGGATCGATCCGTGGTCCGTGGTCAGGATCACCTTGTGACCCCGCCTCGAGGCCTCCCGGAGCACGGCGAAGGCCGTCGAACGCTCGAACCACGAGCGTGTGAGGTCACGCAGGGCCCGCTCGTCGCGCGCCACCTCCATGAGGATGGGGGACTCGGAGCGCCCGTGGGTCATGAGATCCACGAAGTTGAAGACGAGGGCCACGACGGTGCCCTCGGTCTTGAGCGCTGAATTCACCCGGCTCCGGACCTGCTCTCCCTGACGGTCCGAGAAGATCTTCTCGTAATGGACGGGCACCTCCCGTCCGGTGAGCCGCTTCAGCTGCTCCACGAGAAGCTCGTCCTCGAAGGCGTTCAGGCTCCCCTCGTCGTCGGAGGCGTCCCACCATTCCGGGCGAGCCCTGGCGAT
This sequence comes from Gemmatimonadota bacterium, assembly GCA_013002885.1. GTDB lineage: Bacteria > Gemmatimonadota > Gemmatimonadetes > Longimicrobiales > Gaopeijiaceae > UBA2589. The sequence goes on from JABDLS010000044.1 coordinate 30,369, forward strand.
CTCGTCGGGATACTGCCCGCTGAAGATGGCATTGCGGGCGTACGGGGTCGCGGTGGGAAGGATGGAGTAGTGGTACGTCTCCTCGATCTCGAAGAACTCGGCAAGTAGGGGGGACATGGCCCGCCACTGATCCAGTCGCATGCAGTCGAGAACGACGAAGTAGACGGGGTCCGAGCCGAGGCGCGGGACGAGGAACTCCCGGACCAGGTCGACAGAGAGCCGTGGCCTGTCTTCGGAGTCCTGCATCCAACGGGGATATTCGCGGACGACCCACTCTCCGAAGTCGCGGCGAAGATCCACCAGCACGGAATGAACCGTGTCGAGGAGTCCCTCCTCGCCCGCGCTCCCCAGGCGCAGCTGCCAGTCAACCAGCTCGGTGTAGACCGAAGCGAACTCACCGGCGGTGGAGGCCTGCTGGGCGTTCCGCGAGAGTTCGCCGAAGCGCGCGGCGAAGTCCTGGGCCGCACGCTGTTGCCGAATGGACGACCCCTCCAGGATGCGCGTCACCACGGAGAGGACCTGACGGGGGCTGGTGGGCTTCACCAGGTAGTCGTCCACCCGACGACCGATGGCCTCCGTCATGGTGTGGTCCTCTTCTGACTTGCTCACCATGACGACCCGCTGGTGGGGTGCCTCGCGCCGCATGATCTCCAGGACCTCCAGGCCGCGGCGACCGGGCATCTGCTCGTCGAGGAGCACGAGGTCATACGGCGCCTCCTGCATGAGCTCCAGAGCGTCGTCTCCGTTGGAGATGGCGTCCACGTGGTAGCCCCTCGCCTGTAGAAAGAGGAGGTGGGGCTTCAGGAGATCGATCTCGTCATCGACCCAGAGGATGCGCTTCGTGGCGCGAGCAGAGGTAGCCATATGTGAAACTACTGGGGTCGTCCAGTGAAGAGCACACTCAGGCGTCGGCGAAGCTCGTCGCGCGTGTCGCGAAAGGCCTGCAGCTCTTCTTCCTCCGACCCACCCGCCCCTGCCGGATCCGGCAGGCCCCAATGGACGCGGACCGACTTCTCCAGCCATACGGGACAAACCTCTTCGGCACAGAGGGTGACGACCACATCCACAGGGCGCTCCACGTCGTCGACGCCGTTGGAACGGTGGTGGGAGATGTCGATGCCGATCTCTCGAAGTACCGCGATGGCCTGCGGTCGCACTCGGGTGGGTTCCGACCCTGCCGAGGACACCTTCACGGGAATCGTGCTTCCGCCAGGCCCGGACTGTCGGGCGAGGGCACGAGCGATTCCTTCGGCCAGTTGACTCCGGGCCGAGTTCGCCACGCACAGGAAGAGGACGTGGCGCGGCTCCAGTGCGCGAAGGAGGGCAGCCTCGATGAGCCAGTCTGCGGCGTCCGCATCCGGGAGGATCGTACTCCCGACGCTTGTCCGACCGTCGATGGGCGTGCCTTCAGCCAGGTCGACCGCCATTCGGCCGGCGATCTCGCGGATGCGATCGGCGAGGGGGTCCCCGGGGGCGACGCCCAGGGCCACGGGCCGGGCGGCAATGAAGTTCGGCCGGTCATTCATGTCCTGACTCCTCGGCTCGGGCCCCTGCTCTGGACCGCGTAAGGGTGACGACCCGTCGTCGCGCCCGTTCGGTGCGAGTGAGATCGATGCAACCATTCCGGCCGAATCGCCGTCGTACTGTCATGTGACCCTACCTAGGATTCTATGGTGAGGACGACGTGGGACGACTCTTCAGCCTGACGTACCCGACCGCAGCCGTGCTGATCGCCATCGCACATGGGCATCGATACGGCTTCGACATCATGGACGCCACGGGTCTCCCCGACGGCACGGTCTACCCCATCCTCCGCCGTCTCGAACGGCGGGGCGTGCTGGAGGGTCGGTGGGAAGCCGAAGCCACCGCCAAGCGTGAGCAACGCCCACAGCGCCGGTACTACGCTCTCACCGAGGTGGGGGAGGCATCGTTGGCCGAGGTCGTGGAGCGTTTTCCGACGCTGTCACGCCTCTTCGCGGGAGATCCCGGAGAAGCTGGAGATCCGGGGCTCGCATGAACGCGCCCTCCCAGCCACCGGGCCTCGGCTTCATCGAGGCCGTCTCGGCCATCGTGCCACCCCGTCGGCGAGACGCTTGGCGGAAGGAGTGGGAGGCGGAGGTCACGTACGCGTGGAGGGGCATCCTCGAGAGAGGAAGGCCCGCCGGCAGCGTGATCCGCTTGAGACTCAGAGTTCTTACCTGTTTGATCGACGCCCTTTGGGAGCGCAAGGAGACGATGAAGATGACGGGCTTGTTCAATGACCTACGTTTTGCCGTGCGCAGCCTCGCCCGGCATCCGAGCTTCGCGTTTATCGCGGTGCTCACTCTCGCCTTGGGCATAGGGGCGAACACCGCCGTCTTCACCCTCGTCGACGGGGTGATGCTGTCACCGCTCCCCTACGACGAGCCGGAACAGCTCGTCTCCCTGGAGCATCAGGGCAGAGACGGCCGCGACGCTCTACCCATGTCCCAAGGCCTCTACGTGGTCTACCGTGACCGGTCCAGCGTGCTGGACGCAGTCGCTCTCCATGCCCTCACCGCCGTCAACCTGATGCGAAACGGTGAGCCCGAGCGCATTGCGGCTCAGTGGGTGACCCCGAGCTTCTTCGGTGTGCTCGGTGTCGACGCCCTCCTGGGTCGGACCTTCACCGAGGACGAGGGGGCCCCTGGGGCCGAGCCCACCGTCATCCTGAGCCACGGGCTGTGGGAGACGGGATTCGCCCGTGACCCGTCAGTCATCGGACAGACGCTGGACGTCAACGGCACGACCCGCACCATCGTCGGCGTCATGCCGACGGACTTCGGCTTCCCCGATCGCCAGATGCGGCTGTGGCTCCCCTTCGCCGTGGACGAGGCACAAGCGCCGCTCGCCGCCTTCGGATCGGAAGGGATCGCCCGCCTCTCGGAAGGGACCACTCCAGCGAGTCTCGATGCAGAACTCCAGAGCCTCATCGGGCGCCTGGAGGAGTGGTACCCGGACTCGGGAGCCCCGGCCTTCCTCCGAGAGGTGAACCTCCGCCCGGTGGTCCGACCGTTGAAGGCCGCCGTGGTGGGGGATCTCGACAGGACGCTCTGGGTCCTGCTCGGCACCGTGGGACTCGTGCTGCTCATCGCCTGCGCCAACGTCGCCAACCTCCTCCTGGTGCGAGCGGAAAGCCGCCAACGGGAGCTGGCCCTTCGGGTGGCCGTGGGAGCAGGCCGGAGCCAGGTCATCCGCTCCTTCATGAGCGAGAGCGTCGTGTTGGCTACCGTCGGGGCCGCCGCAGGTCTCGCCATCGCGTCGGTTGCCCTTCGCCTTGCCATCGCGCAGGTCCCCATGAACCTGCCCCGCATCGACGAGATCGGTCTCGACCTGCGTGTCCTGAGCTTCACCCTGGGTGTGACGGTCGTGTGCGCGGCGTTCTTCGGTCTGTTCCCACTCGTCCGCTTCGGTGTGGACGATCTCGCTTCTCGCCTGCGCGACGGTGGCGCCAGAGGCTCTACGGGAGGCCGCGACACCAACAAGATCCGCGGTGGTCTGGTGGTGGCGCAGATGGCTCTCGCCCTGGTCCTCCTCATTGGGTCCGGACTCATGTTGCGGAGTTTCCAGGCCCTCCGTGCTGTCGACCCGGGCTTCGACTCCGAGGGGGTGCTCACCGCCCGGATCACCATTCCCACTGCGGAGATGGATGGTTGGCAGGAGACGGCAGGCTTCTTCCGAGCGCTGCGTGATCGACTCGAGGGCCAGGCCGGTGTGGAGTCGGTGGGGATGGCCCTGTCGACCCCACTCGCTGGCAACGGTGTGCCGTACTACAGCACCGAGCTCGAGGACCATCCTCGAGCTGAGAGTGAGCTTCCCGTCTTCGCCCGGCAGAACCAGGTGGAAGCGGGGTTCTTCGAGGCCATGGGCATCGAGCCCCTCGAGGGTCGTACCATCCAGCGTGGAGACGGTGCAGAGGAGATGCGGGCCGTGGTGGTGAGCCAGCGGTTCGCCGAACTCTGGTGGCCGGACGCAAGCCCCATCGGGCGACGGATCCGACAGGGCCCCCAGGATGAATGGTGGCAGGTGGTGGGGGTGGTCCCCGACGCCCACTATCTGAGCCTGGAGGAGGTGCCGGAAGAGATGATCTACTGGCCGGCTACCCTCGGTACTGCCGACGAGCCCCAGCCCACACGGAGCATGGACGTGGTGGTCCGGACGAGCGGGGATCCGCTGGACTTCCTTCCCGTTCTCCGTCGAGAGGCTCAGTCCCTCAATTCGCGAATTCCCGTCTCCAACCCACGAGCACTGACCGACATCGTGTCGGCGGCCACCTCACGCACCTCGTTCACCATGTCGCTCCTCGGCACGGCTTCGGGCATCGCACTCCTCCTTGGACTCGTGGGCATCTACGGAGTGATCTCCTACATCGTGTCCCAGCGCACTCGTGAGATCGGTGTGCGCATGGCGCTGGGAGCCAGCGCCGGGAGTGTCCGGAACATGGTGGTTCGACAGGGGCTTCTGCTTGCGGTGGGAGGCGTCGTATTGGGTCTCGTAGCCTCGGGAGCGTTGAGCTCCGTCGTCTCGTCTCTATTGTACGGGGTGAGCGCCACCGACCCGTTGACCTACGCCTCGGTCTCGGTCCTGCTGGTGGCCATCTCGGTGGTGGCCTGCTGGATTCCGGCTGCCCGGGCCGCGGGCGTCGACCCGTCGCGCGCGCTACGGTCCGAGTAGTGGTCCGACCGAGAAACGAACTCGCGGGACGACCGGGACGCGGAACGACGCGTGTCCAAAGCAGGTCCGACAGGGGTGGAGAGCCACGCGTTCGTGAGGTGGAGCTGTAAAGAGCGACTCGGAGAAGGATGGGAGACATGTGGACCGGAAACGACATGGAGAGGAGCACCGATGCCCGAGCTACCCTCGCGGCTCGTATGCGAAAGCCCGCGGCGCTGATCCTCGCCGCAGCCATCACGACGACAGGGCACATGCTGCTGCCTGACAACACAGCCGCCCAGATCAGCGTCGAGCTCGCCCACGGCTCGGAGGTCGAGGAACTCACCAGGGACCGACTTCTCCGCCTCGTCGACGAGTACGATGTCTCGTCGTGGCTCTATACCGACCGGGTCATCATCGACCAGACGGCCATCCCCCACAGCCACCCGGTCCTCACGCTGCACACGCGACACCTCGGCGAGGACCACCATCTGCTGTCGACGTTTGTCCACGAGCAGTTCCACTGGCTCGAAGACGGCGACACCCTCCAGCGCTTCCGGGCGGCCATGCGGGAGTTCCGGGAGATGTTTCCTGAAGTCCCGTCGTCTCGCAACGGCGGTGCTAGCGACGACGAATCCACGTACCGCCATCTCCTGGTCTGCGATCTGGAGCTACAGGCCATGGCCCGCCTCATTGGCGAGGAGGCGGCACGGGACGTCATGGCGTCGTGGACGCATTACGAGTGGATCTACGGCGTGGTCCTCACGGACCCGCGGGTCCGCGAGGTCGTCACCCGGCATGGCTTTGCGTTGGAGGACCTACCGCGCTGACCGCCGGGCGCGGCAGAGCACCGATCGCTACGCGTCGGGCCGTAAGGAGCAGAAGGAGGGCCAGCAAGGTGATGATGGCCGCCGCAGCCTACATGAAGATCCGGTACGGGAACCACGACGCTACTGGCTCACCGGCCTGCAAGGCCGGCCGGAACACCCACTCGGCCGCCTCCTCGATGAGGCGACGGTTGAAGCCACCGTCGCGGGTGGGGGGATCCAGACGGGTCGAGTCGGCCACCACGCGACCGCGCTCGTCCACGAAGACCCAGACCTGCACCTCGGTCCCCCTGAGATCACGGTTTCTGGGTGGAATGATCATCCCCCTGGGGGCAGCAGGCTGAAGCCGATTCAACCCCTCGGCAGCATTGCCGTCGTCTCCCTCGCCGGTGCCGTCGGGCAGCCCAGGGCCCTCCAGGGCTCCGGGCTCCGTTCCGGCCACGGCCGCAGGGTCGACCCGGGCTTCGTCCTCGAACTCCACAGGCTCGACCTCGATAGCGACCTCGAGGGGCCGTGGCGGGGGGATGATGGGCCGGGTCTCCGGGCTGGAGATATTGAGCGCCTGCATGGAGCCGGCCGCCGCTCGATCGTCCCCCGATCGGGGTCCCGCCGCCGCAAAAGGCGAAGCAGGAATGACGTTGCCTTTCCAGCCAAGGAAGACCACGAGGTGGATAAGGACCGATATGATCAGCCCGTTCCGCCAGATCCTCCGCTCCTTCTGGCGCCGATCCCGCGCGCTGATCTCGTGTAGGTCGCTCATCGTGGTCTCCGCTGAGTACTACTGCCTCTTCGGGCAGAGGGTTTCCCCGAGGGCCCGGTCTCTTCTCCCTCCGTGCCCCCTTAAAGGACGACCACCTCGACTCCGACATGCACACCGAACGAAGAAACGGGCCCCAGGGCTGACTGCGCCCCGGGACCCGCCGACCCCTGGATCTGCGGCTTGGCTATGAAGCTACGGGGTCGGAATCAGCACCGCGTCGATGACGTGGTGTGAGAATTTGTTATCCATATTACCCCTAGTCTCAGAGTGTGTCAAGCATTTTCCTGAACAGTATATATACAAACTGAACAAAACAGCTCAGGATCCGCATCGCCCGCAGTCGCACCCGTCGTGCTGGCGCTGCGTGTGCGCGCTGCGGTCCGAGTAGACGTTCCCGGCGGCCTTCTGGTACCTTTCGGAGCCCGGACGCCGGCGGCCGACC
>JABDLS010000087.1 GCA_013002885.1 Gemmatimonadota bacterium
GTAGGCTGCCTTGCGCAGCTCGACGCTCTTCGGGCTCTGGGGGCGACCACGCGTCGACAGGGTTGGGTCTTCCCCGACCTGGTGTCGGCGGGTTCTTTCATCCTCGAGGCTGAAGGCCTCTACCACCCCTTCCTGCAAGATCCTGTCGGCAACCCGGCTCATCTCGAGGGGGGCAAGCCCCTGGTCTTCCTGACCGGTCCGAACATGGCCGGAAAGACGACGTACATGAAGGCGGTAGGCGTAGCTACGGTTCTGGCTCAACTCGGGGCAGGAGTGCCTGCCAACCGCTTCAGGCTGACTCCGGTCGAGGTACTCGTGACGGGCCTGAATCCCTCCGACAACATCCGGGCAGGGCTGAGCTTCTTCTTCGCGGAGGTGCTCAGGGTGAAGACGGCCGCTCAACACGTCGCAGAAGGGAAACGCTGCCTGGTCCTTTTCGTCGAGGTGTTCAAGGGTACCAATGTCCGCGACGCCATGGCTGCCACCGAGGAGGTTATCACCGGCTTTGCTCATGGTCGAAGCAGCGGCTGCATGTTCTCGTCCCACCTCGTCGAGTTGGCCGAATCGCTCTCTGAGCTCGGCCGGGTACGGTTCGTCCACCTCGAGGGAGACATCGTCGATGGCCGGGCAACGTATTCCTACCGGCTTCGTCCGGGTGTTTCGGACAAGCGCTTCGGTCTCCAGCTACTGTCAGAGGCCGGGGTGCCCGCCCTCTTGGAACGGATCATGGCGGGGACGTCGGCCTGACCTAGAGGGCGAAGAAAAGGAGTGTCGGCCGGATGTCGGAAGATTTTCCTGTAGAGGGCGTGCAGCTGACCCTGCTGCTGGTCGTCGCCGATGTGGATCGCGCACGGCAATTCTACGTCGACGTCCTAGGTGCGACGGTCCACCGCGAGTACGGTGGGACCTCAGCCGTACTGCAGTTCCTCGACACTTGGATTCTCCTCGTGACGGGCGGCGGCCCGACTCCAGGTAAGCCCACCGTCACGTTCGAGGCGCCGGGCAATCCCGATCGGGTGAGTCACCAGATGACGATGCGAGTGCCCGATTGTCGGGCCGCCTACGAGACCCTCCGGATTCGGGGCGCTGACTTCCTCGCAGAGCCGGTCGATCGTGGTGGCGAGATCCGTGCGTTCTTCCGGGACCCAGATGGGCATTTGTTCGAGATCAGCGAAGTCACCTAGTTCGGGACCGCGATCAGGTAACTCCGAGCTCTGCATAGCGGTCGACGGCTCGTCGGGCGTGGACGCGAAGCTTCGCGTCCGACTCGTTTAGTAGCCGTCGCAGAACTGGCACTGCTCGCGGGTCAGCGTAGTCTGTTCCCAGCATGATGGTGGCCATCCTGCGAACCCGGATGCTCTCGTCGACCTCGATGCGCTCGATGAGATGCGGCACCACATCGACCGGACAGGCGACCTCGTCCTTGCAGTGATCGCACGCCAGGGAGTGGACGGCCCACAAGCGCACGTCGGCCTTCGGGTCCCGGAGCAGCGGTACCAAAGCGGCGAGGCTTTCGGCATCGGCGACCTGATCGAGGACCATGGCACTCCACTTCCGGACCTGCCAATCGTCGTGGACCAGGCCACGCCGGATCGCAGGGAGGGCCTCTTCACCCAGGCCGACCAAGTCCTGGTAAGCGGGGAATCGGGTGTCGCTTGTCGCCAATGCATCGACGAGCGCGTTGGGTTCGGGGGCTGTCTGGGTCATGGGCCCGGGCTCCGCGGGTGTAGGTGGACCTTCCCATTCCCTCCCAAGGTTGCCAAAGTCAGCGTCCGAGCAGAGTCTCGGTCAGTCGGCGTCATGAGAACAAAGAGACTGGATGTCTTCGAGCCACGTCAACTGGCCCATTCGCTCTAGTCTCGACTCGTCGTGACCTACAGGGCAAGACAATGAAGCGATGGTTTCACCGATTGAGGGGACTGCTGGGCCTGGGGACGCTCGGTGGGTTCCTCGGCGCAGGCATCGGAGGTGGTTGGTTTCTCGTCGAGAGCCTGATGGGCGGGCCAGAAGTCTTCATGTTGTCACTCACCGCGCTCGCGTCCATCTGGGGACTCCTGGGCGCGGCCACCGGGGTGGGGTTCGGCATGCTCCTGACCGCGACGTCCGGTCGGCGGCGACTGGAAGAGGTGAGCCTTTGGCGCGCCGGGTTTCTTGGAGCTGCGGCCGGCGCCGTCTGCCCGCTACTAGCCGCCTCCTTGATCGTCGGGTCTGCGCCCCCGTTGGGCATCGGGCTGTGGTTCGTCGGGATCGGCGGCTGCTTTGGTGGTGGGCTCGGGGCGGGGTTGCTTCAGATCGCGAAGGGCGCCCAAGATGCCGAACACCTACCGTCGGCTGAGGCCGACAGGTTCCCGAAGAGGTCGAACCGTGGCCAAACCCTTTGAGTACGGCGCTGGCTCAGTCGTCAGCGCCGACATCGCCGTCCCCCAGCACATGGAGGCTGTTGCCTTCTACTCGAGCGTGCTCGGCACGGGAGATCATCCCCTGTGGCGGGAGGACCTGATGAACAGTCGAGGGACTCCGATTATCGGCGTGGGGAAACGGACACCGGAGTATGCCCACCTTCCACTACAGTGGATGCCCCACATTCAGGTCGCCGATGTGGCCGCCAGCGTGGAAAGCGCTCTGGCCCGGGGAGGCCGTGAGCTCATGCACTCCCAAGACGAAGGAGGAACGAGCGAGTGGGCCGTACTTCTGGACCCCGATGGGGCCGCTTTCGGGCTCATCCCGGTCGTATCACCCCTGGACATGCCCCCGCCGGACCCCGCCCAGGCCTCCGACGATACGAAACCGGTGGGACGGATATCCTGGCTCGACCTGACGGTTCCCGACGCTGAAGCGGCGCGGGACTTCTACGAAGAGGTCGTAGGTTGGTCGGCCCGGGACGTCCAGATGGAGGACGCCGAGGGGAGCTACTTCGACTACGCTTTTTCCACGTCCGACGGCACCTCGGTGGCCGGTGTCTGCCACGCCCGCGGTGTCAACCGCGATCTGCCGGCCACGTGGATGATCTACCTTCCGGTCGGTGATCTGGTAGCAAGCCTCGATCGAGTGGCGGAGCGGAGTGGCGAGGTCATCCACACCAAACTGGGCGGCGATGGCGAGCATTCGTACGCGGTGGTCCGAGATCCCGCCGGGGCGTACGTGGGGTTGGTGCCGGGCTGATCGATGATTGACCGCATTGTCGAGCTGACGACCGGTGCCAGGTCCGCGGTTGCCGCGGCAGCCCTCGCCCTCGGCGGCACTGCTCTGTTCCGCCTGAGCCCGTACGACGCCCTCAAGGCCCGCCTGAACGGCGCCAGCCTCCCTGAAGAAACGATCACACCACCCCATCGGCTAGCGGAGGTTCTCGAAGCACTCGGTGCCGCGGGTCGAGCGTCGTACCTGCAGTTTCAGGTCTGGGATCTGCTCAACCCGATCCTGATGGGAGTTGCCGGCGCGCTCCTTCTCGGCTGGCTTCTCAAGCGGGGCCGACGAGCGACCTCTGTCTGGCGATGGGTTGTCGTGTTCCCGGTGGTCCTTCTGATGGCAGACCTTCTGGAAAACCTCGTGATCTCGGTCGCGGTCAGCGCCTTCCCGGATCGCGTGGCTCTGTCCAGCGGGCTACCACTGGTCACCGCGGCGAAGTTCGGAGCAGCGATTGCGACGATGGTGGCGGTGGTCGTCCTTGCCCTGCTGTGGCTCCGCGACCGGCTCTCCGGCCGGGACGTTGCGACACACCACGTACGAGGGGGGCAATGAGCAAGGACTCGAACGGCCCGACCGCCCCCGCAGCCATCGCAGCCATCGAGCGACTGCGGGAGACCGTCGCTGGGCTGCCCGAGGTCGTGGAGAAGATCGACAAGTTCGGACACGTCGCATTCCGGGTGCGTGACAAGCCGTTCGTGCTGATCGGCAACGGCAAGGGCGACGGCTCGCTTGCCATCAAGGCCGATGCGCATACGCAGCGCTTCCTCATCGAGCACCGGGGCTACCATCGTACGCCCTACATCGGTCAGCACGGGTGGACCTCCGTCGCGCGTCTACCACCAGCGGATTGGGATGAGGTCGAGCGACTCGTCCATGACGGGTACCGCTTGGCCGCGCCTGCGAGCCTCGTGCGAGCACTTGACGAGTGACGTCGCGCCTTCCGGTGGAGTGGCGGTACAACCGCTAGGTGCGGAATGAACCGTCGATTCCTCGGCGCTGTGCTGGCCGGTTCAGCCACGCTCCTCCCCGTCGGCTTCTTGCTGTATGGCGTCGTTTTCTCGTTTCTCTTCGAGGAAGGCGCACTCCTGCTCCCTGGAGTCATGCGGCAGAGCCCCTCGGTGGCCTGGATCATCGCCGGTCAGGTAGGCTTCGGAACTCTGGTCGCGCTCGTGATCTCGTGGCGCGGAAAAGAGAGCCTCACCGGCGGAGCCCAAACCGGTGCAATTCTGGGCTTCCTCATGGCGGTTGGGTATGACTTCGCCCAGTTCGGAACCTCCAACCTGTGGAGTCTGGAAGCGACCTTGGCCGATCCCTTCATCACTGCTGCCTTGGTCGGAGCGTCCGGGGCATCGACCGGGTGGGTCTTGGGGCGCAGATCGTGAATGGATCAGGAGTTCGACGATCGTCCTCGATTCCCCGTACCCGAGGAGGTCGTATTCACCAGCGTGCTCGGGTCGAGTGGGCGGCAGACGTCGGAAGCGCTGACTGGCGATCCTGATGCGGCGGCGGCAGAATCCCATCGACCGGACACCCACGATCGACCAATGCACCGCACTCTGATCCCAATCCTCGGACTCGGCCTCACCGTGGCCTGCGGCTCACCACCGCAGACCGCATCGCTCGCCATTCACGACGTGACGGTGATCGATCCCCTCTCGCGGCAAGTGCTGCCAGACCACTCCGTTTTCGTGTCCGAGGGCAGGATCGTCGGCGTCGAGCCGGCCGGTGGAGCAGCCTTCTTAGCGACGGACTCCCTGGACGGTTCCGGCCGCTTCGTCATCCCCGGGTTGATGGACATGCACGTACACCTGTTCAGGGACGCCCGCGTGGCGCGGCCAACGCTGAACCTGCTCCTGGCCAACGGAATCACGGGATTCCGGGAGATGGCTTCCGACTGCTGGGATGCAACGGTGGAGCACGCGTTCTGCACCGACAGTTTGCGGGAACTCACGCGGGACGTGGCGGCAGGCGGCCGAACGACCCCCCGCCCGCTGGCCATGTCGAGCCTGCCCATCAATGGCGTGAGCCAGCGCGGAGGTCTTCCCGAGGGCGCTCCCGAGTTCCTCGCCCCCGGCACCGCCGACGACGGGCGAACGCTGGCTCAATGGCTGAACGCCCGCCAGATCGATGTGGTGAAGGTGTACAACTCCGTGCCGAGGGACGCCTACTTCGCTCTCCTGGACGAGGCGACCGGACTCGACATGGAGGTTTCGGGACACCTGCCACTAAGTGTGTCCGTCGTCGAGGCCTCGAACGCCGGACATCGCACCATCGAACACGCGCGCGATCTTCCGGTGGCCTGTGGTAGCTACAGCGATACCTACCGGAAGGTCATGGCTCGTGTCGTCGCGGGGGACGACGGGGTGAACGGCCCCTCCGCGTTTGAGCGGATCCGTGCGACACTCGACGCCTTCGATGAGTCGGTCTGCGCTGCCGTGTTGACTACCCTCGCGGCGAACGGGACCTACCTGGTGCCTACACATGGCACGCGGGAGATGGACTACCTGGCTGGCGACTCCGCATATCGCGCGAACGATCGCCTGCGGTACGTGCTCCCTCCCATCCGGGAGGGCTGGGAGGCGGACCTGGATCGGACCGCGGGCGCCTCCGACGACCTGGTCGAGATGTACGGCGAGTTCTATGCGTTGGGCGTCCGATTGAGTGGCATGGCCCACGCAACTGGAGTGAAGGTCATGGCGGGTACCGATTCCAACGACACCATGATCATCCCCGGGTTCGCTCTCCACGACGAGCTCGCGCGGTTCGTGGAGTCCGGGATGAGTCCAATGGACGCCCTCAGGACCGCCACGGCGACGCCGGCCGAGTACCTTGATCGCTCGGGCGACCTCGGCACCATTTCGGTTGGCGCGGTTGCCGACCTTCTTCTGTTGAACGCGGATCCGCTGGCCGACATCGCGAACACCCTCAGCATCGAGGCCGTGCTCGTCGGCGGCAGGGTTCAGGACCGTGCCACCCTCGACGAGCTTCTCGTAAGCGTCGAAGCGGCGGTTTCCGCGTGGGACGGAGGCGCTGACCCTTGATCGGTCTATACAACCGATACGTGCTCCCACACGTCGTACACATGGCCTGCGGCTCGAAGCCAACCATGCGGCAGCGCGCCAAGATCGTGCCGCGGGCGCAAGGCCGCGTGCTCGAGGTCGGGATCGGATCTGGCCTGAACCTTCCCTACTACGATGCCGCATCCGTTTCGGAGGTCGTGGGGCTCGACCCTTCTCCTGAGATCACCGACCTCGCGGCGAGCGCCGCGAACGCGGTCGAGTTCCAGGTCCGTTTTCTCCACAGCGGTGCCGAGGAGATCCCCGTTGGCGATGACGACTTCGACACGCTGGTCATCACCTACACGCTTTGCTCCATCCCCGACCCGGTGCCCGCAGTCCGGGAGATGGCCAGGGTATTGAAGCCGGGCGGTCGCCTGCTGTTCTGCGAGCACGGTGCAGCCCCCGACCCGCCGGTTCGAAGATGGCAGGATCGTATAGACCCGCTCTGGCGCCGTCTCGGAGGAGGATGTCGCTTGAATCGGAGAATTCCCGATCTGATCGAGGCGGGTGGCTTCTCGATTTCAGAACTCGAGACGATGTACATACCCGGGTGGCGGCCGGCCTGCTACAACTACTGGGGCACTGCGCAGCCGACCTCCACGGGTCGCTGAGCATGCTCCTGAGGAAGTGAAGGGTGGATCGTGCCTGATTCCCCACCGTGCTGATCCCGGCCGACCTGGCGGCCAACTGCCGAAAGACGCGAGAAGGCACAGCGTGGCTGGAGGCGCTCCCGAACGTCGTGCAGGAACTCACCGCACGGTGGTCCCTCGAGGTGGAAGCGCCCTACGACTCTCTGGACGTCACAGCGTCCTGGGTGGCGCCCGTTGGCCTACCCGACGGCGCGCCGGCGGTACTCAAGGTCGGACTGCCGCACATGGAAGCGCACCACGAAGCGGACGGCCTTCGCTTCTGGGACGGTGATCCCACCGTGTACCTCCTCGATGGGGACAGCGGCCTGAATGCTCTCCTCCTCGAACGCTGCACCCCGGGTACGCCCCTTCGAAACGAAACGGACGATCAACAAGACGTCGTGATCGCTTCCCTACTACGGCGACTGTGGCAAAGGACCAGCCCAGGCCACCCGTTTCGTCCGCTCTCGACCATGCTGTCGGTATGGTCCGACGAGACGCGAGCGCAGGAAGACGCGTGGCCCGACGCAACCCTCGTTGGCGAGGGACTCGATTTGTTCGAGGAGCTCGCACAAGGCGGCCAGGAAAGGGTGCTGCTCGCCACCGACCTGCACGCGGGCAACGTGTTGCGAGCGGAGCGTGAGCCGTGGCTCGTGATCGATCCCAAGCCCTTCGTGGGAGATCCGGCGTACGACGCGACCCAACACCTCTTCAATTGCCTCCCCCGAATGCTGACCGACCCCCACGAAACGATTCGGCGGTTCGCCAGCCTACTGGACATTGCGGCGGATCGTGTTCGACTCTGGATGTTCGCCCGCGCCGCCGCCGAGCCACGCGATGTCTGGTGCGATGAGAGATGGCGGCTGGCAACGATCCTGGCCCCTTAGACGCGGGAAGCTACGCAGGTGAAGAAACGGCACGTGCATCACTCCGGTCATCGCGAGCGGCGGGGTGAGCGTATCGAGGAGGCCGACGCAACCAGCCCAGACGCGACCTGGTGCCTGGAGCAGTATTTCGCTGAGCTCCGCCAGCGGTTCGAAGAGGGCTTCGACATCTCGAAGAGCGTGAGCTCGGATCCCGCCGACTTCGTGCGCCCGAAAGGGGCGTTCCTCATCGTCTACAACGATGGGCACCCGGTCGGGTGCGGAGGAGTCACCCTGGTTGGCCCCACGGTGGGCTACATCAAGCGGATGTGGATCGACGCGTCGCGTCGCGGCCAAGGTATGGGGCGAAAGCTCTTGGTCGCCCTGGAGGACACCGCGCGGGATCTGGGCTGCGCCAAAGCTCAATTGGAGACGAATCGCGCGCTGACCGGCGCGATCCGCCTGTACCGAACCTCAGGATATCAGGAGGTGCCACCGTTCAACGATGAGCTCTACGCCGACCATTGGTTCGAAAAGACGCTCGCGTAGTCGCGGACGTCCTACCCTTCCTCCGACG
>JABDLS010000100.1 GCA_013002885.1 Gemmatimonadota bacterium
GAGGAGACGGCCCTCAACTCCCTCGGCCTGCTCGTGAGCGGCGTCGTCCTCGTCCTCGCGTGGTTCGCCTTCAAGCGTGAGAAGACCGCAGCGCGGATCCCGCTCTTTATGGCCATGCTCCTCGGCATCGCTTTCGTCGGGCTGCAGGGTGTGGAGTGGGCGGCGTTGCTGGCCGACGGGCTCACGATTCAGTCGAGCACCTATGGGGCGTTCTTCTACCTCATCGTCGGAGCCCACGGCGTTCACGCCCTGGGTGCTCTCGCGGGCTTGGCCTGGGCCTTCCAGCGCCTCGATCAGGGTGCACTCACTTCGGCGCAGCTCGCCACGGTGTCGGCCTTCTGGTACTTCGTGGTGCTGGTGTGGCCGGTCCTCTATTGGACGGTTTATCTATGAGAGCTTTCGTCTTCTTCGGCGCGGCGGCCGTCCTTCTCGCCGTCTTCCCCGAGAGCGTTGCCGCGTGTCCGGTCTGCTTCGATTCCAGCGACGAGAATCGAATGGCGTTCATCGCGACGACGGCCTTCCTGAGTCTCATGCCGCTGGGCATGGTTGCCGGCGCCGGACTCTGGATCCGGAAGAAGGTCAAGGCTCGGGGTGACGAGCCGGTGGATCCGAA
The DNA here is from genome assembly GCA_013002885.1 of Gemmatimonadota bacterium. Classification (GTDB taxonomy): domain Bacteria; phylum Gemmatimonadota; class Gemmatimonadetes; order Longimicrobiales; family Gaopeijiaceae; genus UBA2589. The sequence continues at coordinate 614 of JABDLS010000100.1, forward strand.
TCGGCCGGAGCCCTAGAGGATCTCCTTCACGCGGGTCCTCAACGCCGGCAGCACTTCCTCCCCGAACCAGGCATTCTTCTTCAGCCAACGCTGGTTTCGTGGGCTGGGATGCGGGAGTGGCAGCACGTGCGGCCATTGCTCGCGCCAGTTGCGGACCACGTCGGTGACCGTCCGGGAGCCGGCGCCAAGGTGCCAATCAAGGGCGTATCGCCCGATGACGAGCGTGAGTTCCACCGCGGACATGTGCTGGAGCAGCGCGTCGCGCCAAGCCGGAGCGCACTCGGGGCGCGGAGGCAGATCTCCCGACGATCCCGTGCCCGGGTAGCAGAATCCCATGGGCAGGATGGCGAGGAACTTCGGGTCGTAGAACCGGTCGCGATCGATGCCCAGCCAGTCCCGAAGCCGGTCGCCGCTAGGGTCGTCGAAGGGGACGCCCGACTCGTGGACTCGCCTGCCTGGCGCCTGACCGGCGACGAGGATCCGTGCCCTCGGATGGAGCTGAACGACGGGACGGGGCCCGTGGGGGAGGTGTGGGGCGCAGAGCGTGCAGCGCCGAACGTCGGCCAGGAGGTCGTCGAAGTCCGTCACGTAGTGGGTCGCCCGCACCGAGGCCGGCGCTCGGATCGGAGTGTCGTCAGCCCATGAAGCATGGCTGACGGTAGTCGATTTCGGTTGCGAGGGCATCTGTGGGGCCGAGGCGTACTTGCGCCAACGGCGTCGTCGCGTCACGAATGGTCGTCCCCGAAACTCTCGCCGCGAGCATCTTCTGGACGTTTCCGCCAACGACACGCCGGGTGGCTGCGACGCTGCGCAGCGGTCGATGATCGCCTCACGATGTAACGCCGAGTCGAGGGGAGGGTGATTCCCGAGCCCGGCACGCCGGTCACGCCGCGCGGCTTCGCTCGTTTCTACCTCCCGCTGGTAGCGACCAGCTACCTCCTCACCGCTACGAACCCGCTCCTGGCGGCGGCCCTGGCACGGACGTCGGATCCGGCGACGGCATTGGCCGGCTATGGGGTGGCATTCGCTCTCATTGGCGTCATCTACGCACCGCTGCTCGTCGTACAGCAGGTGGCCGCGCAACGGCTCCTGAGTGTAGGTGACCTCACGCCGGTCCGGCGATTCACCATTGTCGTCGCCCTGCTGCTTTCCGGTGTCGCAGGGCTGGTCGCGTTCACACCGCTGGGCGTCTTCATCTTCGAGCGAATCGTCGGCGTCCACGACGCCATCCTCGACGAGGCCCTTTCGGCAATGACGGCACTCTGGCTCGTTCCGGCCCTTACCGGCGTGCGAGCCCTCCACCAGGGTCGCCTGGTCGCCGGCCACCGGACCAAGCCCATCGCCGTGGCGACCGGGGCGCGCACGGGTGTGCTGGCGGTGGTGGCGTTCGGCCTCACCACGACCCCCGTGGGGGCGTGGTTGGGCGCCGTCGCCTTCACCGCCGGTCTGGCTGCCGAAGCCCTTCTGGTTTCCCTGGCTCCGGCGCCGACGCCGGTGGTTCCCGAGGTCACCGAGCTGGAGACGGAGGGCGAGGACCGCCTCCTGTCGTTCTCGGGACCACTCATGCTCAACGTCGTCCTCTGGTGGACGACGCCGCTGATCATCAACTCGGTTCTGGCCCGAACCCCCGAGCCCGACTGTTCTATCGCGGCCTTCACCGTGGTGGAGGCGGTGGCCTGGTTCCTGGCTGCCCCGGTGGGGCAACTCCAGCATGCGTCACTGGCCCTGGTGGACTGCAAGGCCCAGCATCGTCGCGTCAGGGTCTACGCCCTCGGACTGGCCGTCACAGTGACGGCCGTCCTGGGCGTCCTGGCCATCCCGGACATCCGTGAGTTCATCCTCTGGACCGGCTTCCGGCTTGATCCATCGCTACTCGAGCCTGCCGGCTTGGCGTTCCCCGTCGCGGCGCTCTACCCACTCCTCTACGGCCACCGGCAGTACTACCAGGGTCTCTTCGTCCGGGCCGGGTGTACCGGGCTCGTCGGGCGCGGGGCGGTCCTGCGGGTGGTGGTGATCCTGGCCGCCGCTCCCCTCCTTCTGGGGACTATGGGCGAGAACGGTGCGCGGCTGGGCGTGACCCTTGCCGTGGTCGGCCTCTTTTCCGAGGCGGTCTTCCTCGAGGTGATGGCGCGCCTTCGCGCATTCAGTCTCCTCGAGGCGAAAAAACCCGCTACGGCTGCCGAGAGCGCGTAGGCCCCGTCACTCGCTGTCGGACGTCCGTTGCACCAGCCAGTCGTCGACACGGACGTCGAGTCGATGGTTCACGCGGACCCCCGCGATGCCATAGGGTCGGACTCGGCTGGCGGACTCGATATGGACCACGTCTCCGTTCACCACGAAGTGGGTCTCGCCGCCGAAGACGTCGATGCCCAGGGTGTTCACCGGTTCGTCGCCCTCGGCCTGGACCGTCTGGACCGAGGGGTGGGGGGTCCAATCGACGAGGGTCTCGGTGATGGTCCCGATGCGCCGCTTGATGAGGAAGTCGCCTGTGGGCCGGATGAGGAGGTAGCTGTACTCGAGGTCCGGGCCGGTGAGGTCGATTCCCCCGACGAAGATCCCGTAGGCCTCGCGATATCCCGGAGGGGCGTCGAATTGGTGGAAAGTGGCCTGGACGTGTAGGTCGCCCGAAAGGACGGCGTCGACCTCCCTGTAGACGATGCCGGCGGGGCCAGTCTGCACCCGGATGCCGTCGTCGTCTTCGGCGATCTGGAAAAGGGCCGGGTCGCTGGACTCGCTGTCGAGGCGGATGTCGAAGCTGGAAAGTGGACCCTCTCGGGTCTCGGGCGGCGTCTCGGCGGTCGTCTCCGGTGGCGCTTCTGGCGCGCATGCGATGGCCCCCAGGGCGGCCACGACCAACAGCGTCAGCGTCCTCCTCTTCATCATCCCATTTCCTCGTTGGTGTGGCTGGCCCCGGCCTCGCCCACGGTCGTATCTGCGTGCGATCCCAAGTCAGCCGGCTCGTCGCCGCTTGTTGCGCATGAAGTCCATCATGATGTACTGGCCCAGCGTCATCGTCGTCGTGAAGTACGCTTTGCCTCGGGCGATCTCCGACACCTTCTGGACGAATTGCACCAGATAGGGGTCCTGAGCCAGCATGAAGGTGTTGATGAGGATGCCCGCCTTCCGGCATGCCGAGACCTCACGGAAGGTCCTCTTCAAGATCATGGGGTCGAGGCCGCCGGAGTTGGTGTAGACTCGCCCGTCGGGCATCGTGATGGCGCTCGGCTTTCCGTCGGTGATCATGATGATCTGCCGCATGTCCTTCTTCTGCGCATTCAGGATCCGGCGGGAGATCTCGAGGCCTTCGGCCGTGTTCGTGTGGAACGGCCCGACCTGTGCCTTTGCCAGCTGCGAAAGCGGTATCTCCTCTGCCCGGTCGCCGAAGGTCACGACGCGTAGGGTGTCGCCCGGGAACTGGGTCCGGATCATGTGCGACATGGCCAGCGCCACCCGCTTGGCCGGAGCGAAGCGGTCCTCTCCGTACAGGACCATGGAGTGGCTGATGTCCAGGAGGAGGACGGTTGCGCACGATGACCTGTATTCGGACTGGTTCACCATGAGGTCGCCGTAGTCCAGTTCCAGCGGCACCTTCAGTCCCTCCCGCTCGATGGCGTTCTTGAGCGTCGCCGGGATGTCCAGGTTCATCGTGTCGCCGAACTCGTACGGCTTGGAAGCGGCTTCCGCCTCGACACCGGTAGCGAGATGTGGCGTGTCGTGAGACCCCGCATTGGATTTGCCCAGGGCCGAAAGCAGGCCCTTGAGGGCCCGATGCCCCAGGAAGTCCATCCCTTTCTGGGTCAGGCTGAACTGGACCTGCTGAGCCGCCTCCTTGGCTTCGTCAATCTTGCCTTGCCCCGTGACGTCGTACGTGGCTCCCGGCATCTGCGGATTGCCGGTCTCCAGGTTGATGTAGCCTTCGTCGGCCATTCGACTGATGAGGTCGTCGAGGAGCTCGGCGATACGCTTCTGGACCTCCTCGTCGCCTTCCCCCTCCCCGCGGAGCTCCTCGATCATCTCGGGAGTGAGCTGGCCGCTCTCCAGGAGCGCCTTGAGTAGAGCGTTCTTCAGGGCATCGGTAGAGGAGATGTCCTCGTCGCCGGACCATCCCCAATAGGGGTGATAGTTGGGACCGCCGGCGAATCCCCCGTCCATGAGGAAGTCCGACAGGTGTTCGAGGAGGGACTCGAGGTTCAGAGCATCGAGCCAGCCGCCCTTGTATTTCGAATACGTCGTGAAGCGCATGGTCGCACCGGCGTAAATGGGTCTCGGCACCACACTAGCTCGCGGGGTACCTTCCCGCCATGAAGCCCATTCCGCTTGCTCCGGACCACTTCCCCGAGCTGCGATCGGCGCTCCTGGCGCACTACGACCGCGAGGCCCGTGATCTCCCGTGGCGGCGAGATCGTGATCCCTACCGGGTCCTCGTGTCGGAGATCATGCTCCAACAGACCCGGGTCGATACGGTCGTCGGATACTACGATCGCTGGCTCGAGCGGTTCCCGACGGTCAGTTCGCTCGCGGACGCCGATGAGGGCGAAGTGATGAAGGCGTGGGAAGGCCTCGGCTACTACCGACGTGCCCGAAATCTCCACGGGGCTGCCAAGGCTGTCCGCGAGCGACCCCAGGGCTTCCCCCGGAGCTCCGACGAATTGAGGGCCCTCCCAGGCGTAGGCGAGTACACGGCGGGTGCGGTGGCGAGCATCGTCTTCGGTGAAGTCACACCCGCGGTGGACGGCAACGTGCGACGGGTCCTCGCCCGGCTCTACGACGAGCCCGACCCGAAGCCCGCGTGGCTGAGGGAGCGAGCCGCAGAGCTCGTCGACCGGGGTCGGCCTGGCGACTGGAATCAGGCCGTCATGGAGCTCGGGGCGACGGTGTGCACGCCCCAGGGTCCGCGTTGTGAGACATGCCCGCTTTCTGTCTGGTGCGCCGCCAGGGAGGCGGGGACGGCGGAGAAGCGCCCCGCGGCGAGGAAGGCGAAAGTCGTACCCCACGGTCGCTTCGTTCTGGCCGTCGTCGAGATGGGTGGGCAGGTCCTTCTCCAGAGGCGGCCAGCCGGTGGACTGCTCGGGGGGCTTTGGGCGTTCCCCGAGCAACGGGTGCCCGACGAAGCGGGACGGCGCGACGGGTCCGGCGAGGAGGCTGTCGGCGGCACCGCCATCGGCATCGCCATCGGCATCGCCGAGGGGCTGGGCCTCCGGGTCGAGGGCGAACACGTGCGGCTGCCTGCCGTTTCGCATCGCTTCTCGCACCTGCACGCCACGTACCTACCCGTGGTCCTCCGGGTCGGCCCGGGTGCCGAGGGTGTAGCTTCGGGTGGCGGCTGGCAGGCCGACGGGATCGGCGAGGAGCTCGAAGAGGTGCGACCTCTGCGTTGGATCGGACCGGACGACTCGGAGGTCGCCCTGCCGGTGGCTCAACGAAAGGTCCTGCAAGCGTGGCACGAGGCCCGTTCTTCCAAGGAGGTGGCGTGCGAGTCGCGGAGATGACGTGGATGCAGGTGGAGGCCTACCTGGAGGACGACGACCGGTGCGTCCTTCCCCTGGGTAGTACCGAGCAACACGCGTACATCAGCCTCGCCACCGACTCGATACTCAGCGAGCGGGTTGCAGTCGACGCCGCCGAGCCGTTGGGCGTGCCTGTGTTTCCTCCGCTTTGCTACGGCATCACCCCGTACTTCATGGCCTATCCAGGTACGGTGACGCTTTCACTCGCCACGTATGAACGCGTGCTCGCGGAGATCCTCGGTAGCCTCCGACGTCATGGCTTCCGGCGGATCCTGATTCTCAACGGCCATGGAGGGAACAGCCCAGCTCGTGCCGGAGCCGAGGCGTGGGCCGAAGAGAACGATGTCCAGCTGCGCTGGCACGACTGGTGGAAGGCCCCCCGCGTGCGGGCCGCCGTCGACGCACTCGACGCTGACGCCTCTCACGCGTCCTGGATGGAGACCTTCCCGTGGACCCGGGTGGAGGGTGTGGTTCCACCCGCCGGCCACAAAGGGCCGGTAGACCTATCCGGTCGGGACGAGCAGTCGCCAGAGCGCTTCCGCGAGAACCTCGGCGATGGCTCTTTCGGCGGAGACTACCTGAGGAGCGACGAGGAGATGGAGCGCGTTTGGTCGGTGGCCTTGGACGAGGTGCGGGAGCGGCTTACCGAGGGGTGGGCATGAAGTTCGACTTCCGGGGACGGACCGTCCTGGTGACGGGTGCCGCTCACGGTTTCGGACGCGCCATCGCCGGTGCCTTCGGAGTCCGGGACGCCGACGTATTCGTGTGCGACGTCGTTGAGGACGAGCTGGCCGAGACCGTCGCCATCGTCGGGGACCGGTGCGTCGGTACCGCCGTGGACGTCACCGATCGGGAAGCCGTGCGCAGGTGGGTGGACGACGCGCATCGGCGGACCGGGAGGATCGACGTCCTCGTGAACAACGCCGGCGGGGTTCTCGGGCAAGTGGGTCAGCCTCTGGAACAGGTGTCCCCCGCCGAGTGGCAGTCCGTCGTGGCGGTGAACCAGACGGCGGCCTTCTGGACGGCGCAGGCTGCGGCGCCGGTCATGAAGAAGGCCCGGTCCGGCCGGATCATCAACATCTCCAGTGGCGCCGGACTCGGCGTGAGCAAGACAGGGATCCAAGCGTATGCGTCGGCCAAGGCCGGCCAGATCGGCCTCACCAGGCAGCTCGCCCACGAGCTGGGACCCTACGGGATCACGGTGAACAACATCGCGCCCGGCTTCGTCCTTTCGAATCCCACCACCGAGCGGCAGTGGGAGTCGTACGGGCCGGACGGGCAAGACCGCCTACTGGAGGGGATCGCTCTTCAGCGGCTGGGCACTCCGGCCGACATCGCACACGCGGTGCTCTTTCTGGCCTCTGAGCACGCGGGCTGGATCTCGGGGGTGGTATTGCCCGTTGACGGTGGGAAATAGGGGGCGGCTTACGCAAGCAAGCCGCCCCCGTACTCTATGTCCGTGATTGATGAGTCGTGAGGCCGTCACCGGCGAACACTATCAACAAGGCATTCTCACTCCAGGATGAGGTCCGTGTCCCCGAAGTCCTGGCACACCTGGGTGCTGGTCACGGGATCGAAGTAACAGAGGTACCCGTCGGACGATCGCCGGAAGTAGTAGCGACGATTCCCGGCCACGTCCCAGAGTTCGACGTTCAGCTCCCACTGCCCGAGCGCTGCGAACTCCGAGAAGGTGATGGTGCAAGACCACGACCCCGCGTTGGCATTACCCGCGTCGAGCGAAGCAAAGCAGGACTGCGACTGAGTGGACTCTACGCTGAGGTACCAGATGCGAACCTGCGCGACCCCGCTGATGGCGTCGGTCACCAAAGACGTGGTGACGACATCGGGTTGGCTCACCGCGATGCCCAGCGATGAAAGAGATGGCGGCTCACCGTCGCCCGGACTGACGACCTGGACGGTCGGAGGTGTGACGCAGGTTCCCCCTGGGTTGCAAAGCTGCCCGGTTCCGTCCGGCCGATAGTCGGAGAAG
>JABDLS010000126.1 GCA_013002885.1 Gemmatimonadota bacterium
GTACTGCGAAAGTCCGTGCAGGGCATCGCAGGGCAGAACCGAACGGCGCTGATCGCATTGTTGGACCAGGACGATCCCCTCGTGGCGGCTGCTGCCGCGAAGCTCGCCGCCGAGATGAACATCAGCGAGGCCGGGCCGGCGCTGGCCCGCCTTCTCGAGCACTCCGACCCCGCGGTGCGTTTGGCAGCTGTCGAAGCGGCGACGGTGCTGAAGGCGTCGAGCGTGGCTGCTGTTCTCGAGGGTCGGCTGGAAGACGACGAGCGCGACGTGCGGATCGCGGCCGCTCGGGCCCTGGCAGAGCTCCGCTATCCGCCTGCGGCGGCCACGCTCGCGGCGATCATCGGTGGCAGGAGGATTCGCGTCGCGGACATCTCGGAGAAGGTTGCGGTGTTCGAGGCCTACGGAACCGTCGCGGGTGAGGACGGGATCCGCCTCCTCGGATCTCTCCTGAAGAAGAAGGGAGGGATCCTCGCGAAGAGGGAGTCCACCGAGATCAGGGCGGCGGCGGCCCTTGGCCTCGGGTGCGTAGCCACCCCTGGGGCGCGTGCGGTTTTGGAGCAGGCGACGCAGGACGAGGACCCCGTGGTTCGCAGCAACGTCAACCGCGCGCTCCGACAGGAGGAGTAGAGGCGTGTCCGACGAGAGCTCTCTCAACTACCAGGACCTGGGCCGCAAGCTCCTCACCGCCCTGTTCGGCGCGCAGAGCGCGCTCAAGCTCTATCCCGTCGAAAACGAGACCGTGCAGCACGCTCTCACCGAGCTACACAAGTTGGTTGACGGGATCGTGCAGATCGAGGGTTCGGCGGAGATCCGGGTCGTCGGCGACTTCTTCTTTCTCAACGAAACGCGCCTGCGCCTCGATCTTACCAACTTCTCCACCTTCGGGGCTTTTGCCGGCGCCCTCTCCGGTCATGGGATCGGCGCCGTGGAGATCGTCCACGGCGTGCAACGCTCCGAGTGGGCACCCTTCATCTCGATGCTTCTTCGGCCGCCGCCGGAGGAAGAACCGTACGTGGTGTTCAAGGAGCGATTCGCTCAAGCGCCCATCGAACACATCTCCGTACGGCCGGCCACCGACGTCGAAGAGCCCCAGGATGACGAGGCGGCCCTAACCGCGGCGAAGCGGACGTATGCCCAGTCGGTGAAGGTCGCCCAGGAGGTCATGGGTGATATGCGCATCGGGAAGGCCGTGAACGTCCGGAAGGTGAAGCGGGCGGTGCAGGGGATCGTCGACCAGGTCCTCTCCAACGAGTCGTCCATGGTCACCATGACCACCCTCAGGGACTTCGACGAGTACACGTTCACCCACTCGGTGAACGTTTCGATCTTCAGCGTCATTATCGGCCAGCGCCTGGGCCTCGATCGCCTCCAGCTCTACGAGTTGGGTCTCGGCGCCCTCTTCCACGACATCGGCAAGCAACGCCTCCCTTCGGAGCTCATCAACAAGGCCGGCAGTCTTAGCGAAGAGGAGTGGTCCCTTCTGCAGGCGCATCCGACCGACGGGCTGCTTCTGCTCTTCCAGATGCACGGCTTCACCGACGTGCCCTACCGCCAGATGCTCATGGCCTACGAGCATCACATGAAGACGGACCTCACCGGCTATCCGCCGAACAAGCGTCGACGGGAGATCAGCCTCTTCTCGCGGATCTGTGCCGTGGCCGATTCCTTCGACGCGGGGACGTCTGTACGCAGCTATCAGTACGAGCCATGGCCCCCGGACGCCGTGCTCCAGGAGATGCGGGACAACCCGAAGCGGGGTCTCGACCCCCTCATCGTCAAGGTCCTCATCTCGGCAACCGGGGTTTACCCCGTGGGCACCCTCGTCATTCTCGACAGCCACGAGTTGGCGGTGGTCTCCCAGGTGAACCCGGACCCCGATCTCCTCCACCGCCCCAAGGTGCGTGTCATCTCCGATCCCATGGGGCTCCCGCTGCCCGAGACCAAGACCGTCGACCTTGCCCAGTCCGACGCGTCGGGCAACCCCATACATCAGATCATCAAGACGACGGATCCGCAGAAGTACGGCATCCGGGTCAGCGACTACCTCCTCTCGTGATCTCCGCTGTGTTTGCCGCCCGGCGCTCGGAAGGCCGGGCCACTCTCGTGCCGTACTTCACGGCCGGTCACCCTGACGCCGATTCCACCGCGACGGTGCTTTCGGCCCTGACGGACGCCGGTGCCGATGTCATCGAGCTGGGGATTCCCTTCTCCGACCCTCTCGCCGATGGACCGACGATACAGAAGTCGTCGTTCGAATCGCTGAAGAGCGGGACTACGGTGGCTCGCGTTCTCCGGGACCTGTCCGACTTCCGTGAGGCGCACCAGACCCCCGTCGTGCTTTTCACGTACTTGAACCCCGTACTCCGGTACGGCATCGACGGCTTCTTGTCCGACGCCGTCGAGGCCGGCGCGAACGGGCTGCTCCTCACGGACCTTCCCACGGGGGCCGACCCGGAGCTCGAGGCCAAGGTGGTGGCTTCGCAGCTGGATCTCATCCGGCTCATCGCTCCAACGACGCAGTTGAACCGGGTGCGGCAGGTTTCCGAGGGCGGCTCCGGCTTTGTGTACTACATCTCGCGAACGGGGGTCACTGGCGCCCGGCAGGAGCTGCGTGGAGAGCTCCACGACGAGATCCGGGCCATTCAGGGAACCGTCGACCTGCCAGTCGCGGTGGGCTTCGGAATATCGACGCCCGAGCAGGCGGCGGCCGTGGGTGACGTGGCGGACGGAGTCGTGGTGGGAAGCGCGCTGGTCCAACGGCTCGGCGCGGAGGGAGTTGACGCCGGTGCCGCTTTCGTGAGATCACTCCGGGAAGGGCTGGACTCGGGGCGTTAGACGCCCCGCTTACCCTTCCTCAAGCTTCGTCAACGAGGGAGTCCAGAAGCTGCTCGTCGGGCCGCACGAAGATGGTCTGGACGCGGTCCGGCACCACGGAGCCCGGGGCTGAGCCCCGGGGTTTTCGGACATACTTCCGTCGCGTCCAGTCCACAGGGGCACTCGTCGACGTTCGCGCCTTCGAGTGGAGAGCCGCGAGAACACCGGCCTGCGCAAGATCGCGAGCCGGGGGATTCCCGTCCTGGGTCCAGCGAAGGATGACATGGGCCCCGGCGGTGTGTCGGGCGTGGAGCCAGATGTCGTCGGGCGCGGAGTGGTGGAAGGTGAGGTCGTCATTGTGCTTCGCACCTCGCCCCACGCGGATCTCGAGGCCGCCGCTGCTCCGGTAGCTGCGATAGGGTAGCGATGGACGGCCGCCTCCACCCTTCTGGGAGCGCTTCGAGGGGGGCAAGGTCTTCTTCAGGGCATCGACCTCCACCGTGCCGGCCAATGCCCGCTCACGGAGGTCGTCGAGCTGAGCCAGGCGCTTCTCGGCCTTGTCCATGAGGCGGGGGATTCGCTCGGCAGCCCGCTCGGAGCGGGCTGCCCGGTCGTAGTACTCCGCGGCGTTCTCGTCGGGCCGGAGCTCGGGGTCGAGTGAGACCTCGACCGGTTCTCCGTCGAATCCCGTGAGCGTGGTCGCCGCCACGCCGGAGGAGAGCTCGGAGAAACGGGCCAGAATGAGGTCGCCGACGGAGCGGAGGGCGTCGGGATCTTCCCGACCCTCCAACTCTGTCCGGAGAGCGGAGAGCCTGCGCTCCTCGTGTGCCACCGCTTCGTCGAGACGCTCCAGGAGGGCCGGCGGGACGGAAAGAGCCGGGACCAGTGGCTCCGCGTCCGCCTGAGCCTTCGTCCCTTCCTCCACGGCCTCGATGAGCCCAGCGGCGGAACGCGAAGGAAAGCCAAGGAGTGGAATCGGGTACGGCTGGAGGCCACCCTCAGTCTCCAGCAGGTAGGCCACCGGAGCGCCCGGTAGCGGGGAAGCCGCGTCCGGATCCGTCGCCTCGACCGCTACGCGCCGCCACGCCTCCCACCCCGCTTCCAGCGTCGGCTCGAGGAAGGTTGGAGCGTTCAGTGGCGAGGTCCATGCCACTCCGGTCACAAGCGCCCGGGGTCGGTCCGGGGGCGGGACTCGCTCCAACAGAGCCAGCCACCCGTCGAGGGTCAAATCACCGCCCGCACCGGCGCGGCCTGTGGGCGAGGGCGGCGTCCACTCCTGTCCGACGGCGAAGGGACGGCCCCCGCCTCTCCGCACGAGGACGTGACGCATGGTGCGACCGGTGCCCTCAGTGAGGGCGGCGTTGAGCCGATTTCCCATGAGTTCCACCAGGATCTCCACAGCCCGGGCAGCCTTACCACCGCCGACGATCTCGAAGCGTACGATCCTCTCGTCGGGGGGGGCATCGACGGCGCGGATTCGGGCCTTGAGCCGGAAGTCCCCTTCGGCGGGCTCGATGGACTCCCTGACGAAGACAGAGGCCCGGGAGGGGTGCAGCCTCCATACGAGGGTGGATTCGCGGAAGAGCAGGACCAGATCTCTACGGCCTCCGTCGAAGCGGACGGCCCTGAGGCGTGCGCCTGCGAAGCGCCGGTCGAGCGATCGGGCGAAGTGTTGGACGAGGAGGGAATCCCAGCGGATCGACATCGGGGGAAGATAGTCATGTGAGAAGAGGGTGGAGTCGGCTCCCCCGTACACATAACCTTGGGGCGAGTCCTGCCCATCCCCCCCAATCTGACGACACCGTCGGAGCGTCGAGCACATCGTGAGCCACCACCCCATCGTGGAGGACGCTGCCGGAGGACGACTGCCCGAATGGGCCGAGGCCGGCGAAGACCGGAGGGCTCACATGACGCGAGTGGCCGACCTGATGGGAGCATGGGCGGCCTCGGCCGGACTCGGCACCGGCGACGTCCTACGATGGCGTGCGGCAGCCCACCTCCACGATGTCCTGCGTGACGCCGACCCCGAGACGCTCCGGCAGCGTGTTCCGCCGGCTCTCCAGGCACTTCCGGGGCTCATGCTCCACGGCCCCGCCGCTGCCGAGCGCCTTCGCGTGGCGGGTGTGGACGACGGTGAGCTCCTGTCGGCCGTCGCCTACCACACGGTGGGCAGTCCATATTTCGGGGGACTCGGAAGGGCACTCTACGCCGCGGACTTCCTGGACCCAGGCCGCTCTTTTCTGCCGGAGTGGCGCCAAGCCCTGCGCGCCCGAGCCCCAAGTGAGCTCGATGATGTCGTCTTCGAGATCGTCGGCTCACGAATCCGCCACCGCGTGGAGCAGGGTGGGCGGATCCTCTCACTCACACTGGACTTCTGGAACCGGATGGTCGAGGAGCGGTCGTGAGCAGGCGAAAGAGCGCTGGACGAAAGGGCTCCGGGTCGAAACGCGGGAGCTCGAAGAGGAGCGCTGGGGCAGCCAAGGGTGTGTTTTCGGCCATTCGACTCAGCCTCGCCGTAGTCGTGGTCACTCTTGTGGCAGCCGTGGGTGTCAACCTGTCCCTCATGGAGACGGACGAGATCGACACCCTGGCCGACCCGGCAGAACGGTGGACGGGCGAGCGCGTGCGCGTCGAGGTCCTCAACGCCGGAGGTGTCACGGGCATGGCCCGCGAGGCCACGGAAGTGCTCCGCGCGGCAGGCTTCGACGTCGTGGAGTTCGGCAACGCCGCCGCGTTCGATCCGGAGCGGCGTTCGGAGGTCCTCGACCGGGTGGACCGCACCGACATCGCGCAGGCCGTTGCCTCGGCCATGGGAATCGATAACGTCCAGTCCGACCCGGACCCGAACCTCTTCGTCGAAGTCACCGTAATAGTAGGGCGAGACTGGGTCCGTCCGGACGGGATCGAAGCTGCGCAACCCGTCATCGGCAATGACGCGTGGTGGGACCCTCGCACCTGGTTCTGATTCGGAGGCCCTGAGGGGCTGGAGAAAATAGATGGCCAAAAAGGACAAAGGGAAGAGCGGAGCGGCCGACTCGGCTGGCAAGGAAGGCCGCGAGGAGCGGAGAGCTCGTCGGAAGGAGGCGGAGAAGGCGCAGCAGTCCAGTTCGGCGATGGAGTGGACAAAATCCATCGTCATCGCCGTCGTTCTCTTCCTCGTGCTCCGCAGCTTCCTGGTCCAGACCTTCGTCATCACATCGGGCTCGATGGAAGACACCCTCCTCGTCGGCGACATGCTCATGGTGAACCGAGCCGCCATGGGGTCTCCCATTCCCGGGACCAGCATCAGAATCCCCGGCTACTCCGAGCCTCAGCGGGGGGACATCCTCGTATTCGACCCACCACACGAGGAGACGCTGAAGCTCATAAAGCGGCTCATCGGGATGCCTGGCGACACCCTCGAGATGCGAAACCGGGTCCTTCATCGGAACGGTGAGCCCTTGGACGAGCCCTACGCTGTCCATTCAGATCAGCCCGACGAGATGCATCCATGGATGTCCTGGCAGCGAGACCATCTGGTGGACGCGGTCGACCCCCGATCGTACGCGCCGACCCGGGATACATGGGGGCCCCTCGTCGTGCCGGAAGGGCATTACTTCATGCTCGGTGACAATCGGGAGAAGAGCTTCGATTCCCGGTACTGGGGTCTTCTCGAAGACTGGCGCCTGGAGGGACGAGCTGTCTTCACCTACTACTCGTACAACAAAGACTCGTACCGGCCCTTCCCGGCGCTACGCGAGGTCCGCTGGAATCGGATCGGGCGCGGCATCTCCTGAAGTCGCGGTTCGCGAGTGCCTTTCGATCTGCACCAGGGTGTGCCCCCTGAGCTGACCGCACGCGGCGTCGATGTCGCGCCCTCGCGTCTCACGGACCGCGACGGCGACACCTCGGTCCGACAACCCTGACTCGAACGCCCGGATGCGCTGCTTCGGCGACGGCCCCCAGTCAGGCTGATACGGGATGGGGTTGAAGGGGATGAGGTTGACGAACGCATCGACCCTGTCGGCCAGCTCGGCCAGCGGTTGGATGAGGGTGAGGTCGTCGTTGATTCCGTCGATCATCGTGTACTCGAACGTTATCCGTTTCCCGCCGGCGTCATCGAAATGCTCGAGCGCTTCGATGAGTTCGGGCAGTGGATGACGCTTCTCCAACGGTATGATCTCCCGGCGGAGGTCCGTGTCAGGCGCGTGGAGGGAGAGGGCGAGGCGAAACTGCTCCGGCCGTCCGGCCAGTTCGAGGATGCCCGGTACGACACCGACGGTCGAGACCGTGATACGGCGGGCGCCGACGTCGTAGCCCTGGTTCAGGATGGTGAGCGAAGGGTGGACGGCCTTACGGTTCGCGAGGGGCTCGCCCATCCCCATGTAGACGATGTTCGTGATGGGCCCGTAGGCGTTCTCCTCGGCCCAACGACGCGAGCCGCGGTACTGGCCGACGATCTCACCGGCCGTGAGTTGCCGGTCGAAGCCGCCCCACCCGGTGGCGCAGAAGGTGCACCCCATGGCGCATCCCGCCTGGGACGAAATGCACAGGGTGAGCCGTCGCTCCGTGGGAATGAGAACCGACTCGACGAGCTCGCCGTCGGCGAGGCGCCAGAGGTGCTTCACCGTCCCATCTCCGCTGACCTGGATGGTCGCGGGCTCGGGCTCGTCGATTCGGAAGGCTTCGCCGAGGGCGTTGCGCTCCGCCACCGGCAGAACCGTCATCTCATCGAATGTCCGGGCCATCTCCTGGAAGATCCATCGCTCCACCTGCTCAGCTCGGTAGCCGGGCTGCCGCCTCGCCGCGAAGTGGGCTCTCAGAGCGGCGCGCAACTCTTCGGGCGTCAGGGAGAGAAGGTCGATTCGGTCGACGGAGGACATGGGTCTCGCTTGAGTCGTTTCGGGCACCCGTATAACTTAGCCGACCGAGGAAAAGCACTGTAGCCGCGGACGAAACAACCTGGGCTTCACGAAGCACCTCATTGCATGGGGACCGGCCGTTCTGTGGGCGGCGGCCCTTTTTTTCTTGAGCGCCCTACCCGACGGGGGCGTGGCGGAACCGCTGATCCTCAACGACAAGTTGGCCCACGCCGGGATGTACTCCGTACTCGGGGCAACACTGGCTTGGGGGTCCTACCGGTCTCACGGTCACCCCGGGGACATTTGGCTACTGCTGGCGGGAGCCCTGTACGGCCTGTCCGACGAGATCCATCAGATGTACGTGCCAGGACGCAGCCCCGACCCGGCGGACCTCGCGGCGGACGTCGTAGGTCTGCTTCTCGGCTATGGAACGACCCGGGCGATTCTGGGTCGCACGACAGACGAACACGACCCCGCCGGAACCGCTGCGGGTGACGAGAGAGACGCTTGCTGACATGAGCATGAGTGACACCACGGCGCACGCCGACATCGAAAAGACCGCTGTGCGCTCCCGGATGGTGGGGAGGCTCCGTGCGTCCAACGACGGGGACGAGGAGACGCTGGCCGGCTGGGTCCACCGCCGTCGCGACCTCGGCGGGCTCCTCTTCGTGGATCTCCGTGACCGGAGCGGTCTCGTTCAGGTGTCCTTCGGTCCTGATTGGACCGAGGCCGAGTCATTGGAGCGGGCTGGAAAGCTGGGCCGCGAGGACGTCATTCTCGTGAGGGGTGTGGTTGCGAAGCGGCCGACAGGGGCGAGGAACGACGACATGGCCACGGGCGAGGTCGAGTTCCGAGCGGCCAGCCTGGAGGTCCTCTCCGACGCTCGCACGCCCGAGATCCCCGTCTACCGGGCCCCTGACGACGAGCTGCCGGCCGAGGAGCTTCGACTGCAGCACCGCGCTCTGGACCTCCGACGCCCGGAGTTGCAGGGTAAGCTCGTGCTGCGCCATCGCCTCGTCCTGGAGGTGCGCAACTATCTGGACCGTCACGGCTTCGTGGAGGTCGAGACACCCATTCTGACGAAGGCGACACCGGAAGGGGCGCGGGACTACCTGGTGCCCAGCCGTGTCCATAGGGGAGAGTTCTACGCGCTACCCCAGAGTCCCCAGATCTACAAGCAGATCCTCATGGTCTCCGGGTTCGACCGCTACTTCCAGATCGCCCGGTGTTTCCGGGACGAGGACCTTCGAGCCGATCGTCAGCCCGAGTTCACTCAGATCGACGTGGAGGCTTCCTTCGTCGGCGTGGAAGACATCCTCGTCTGGATGGAAGGGATGATGGCGTCGGTGGCGGCGGTGGCCGGCATCGACGCCCCGTTGCCCTTCCCTCGGATGACGTGGAACGAGGCGATGGAACGCTACGGATCCGATCGGCCGGACCTCCGGTGGGAGTTGGAGATCAACGACTGGACCGAGGCCACGGCCGACGTCGATTTCGGCATCATCCGCAGCCAGGTCGACGCCGGTGGGCGGGTGCGCGGATTTCACGTTCGGGCGGGAGCGAGCCTTTCCCGCCGCCAGATCGAAGCGCTGGAGGGCAAAGCCAAAGCCGCGGGCGCGCCGGGATTGCTCTGGGCCAAACGCTCGGACGACGGCACGTCCGGCCCATTGGGCAAGTTTCTGCAGCCCGAACACGCCGACGCCATGGGCCTCGAGGTCGGGGGCTTGGCGTTGGTCGCCGCTGGACCAGACGAATCGACCTCTCCCTGGCTGTCGGCGGTGCGTCCGGCCGTCATCGACGCCATGGAAATGGAGCCGGTACGCGAGCACGGTTGGCTCTGGGTCACCGACTTCCCGGTTTTCGACGAGGAAGACGGGGTCCTCACCGCGAGCCACCACCCTTTCGTCATGCCCCATCCCGACGACGTGGGTCTTCTCGAGGAGAATCCGGCGGCGGTTCGTGGGAGTGCGTACGACATGGTCTACAACGGCACCGAGTTCGGGTCGGGCAGCATCCGCATCCACGACTCGTCGCTCCAGCGTCGGGTACTCCGGGTATTGGGACTCGAGGACGAAGAGATCGACGCCAAATTCGGCTTCCTCCTGAGCGCCCTCGAGGCGGGAGCACCGCCCCATGGTGGCATCGCCCTCGGCATGGACCGTATCGTTCAGCGGTTCACCAAGTCGGCGAGCCTGCGGGACGTGGTCGCCTTTCCGAAGACGACGGCGGCCCGCGCGCTCTTCGAAGGGGCACCCACCTCGGTGGGAGACGACGACCTCGAGGCGTTGGGACTATCGATCATAGAGTCCGCCCGAAGCCGGGCGGACGAGCGGGAAGCGTAGGCGCTTCCAGGAGTGCGCGTGGCCAACGGCGACACCATCGTGGAACACAGGCTGGACACGGAAGGCGCGGATCCCTTGATGCTGGCGGGGGTCAACGACCGCAACATCCACGAGGTCACCCGCCTCTTCTCGGTGCGCGTGGTGCTTCGCGGCGATCACCTTATCCTCTCGGGTGAACTCGTCGCCGTGGAGCGGGCGGCTCCGGTCGTGCAGCACATGATCGAGTTGTCTCGCCTCCGAGCGCCCTTCGACACCCCGGACATCGCTCGCTTTGCCGAAGGGGTGGATGCCCTGGGCGCCGACGGAATCGTGCACCCCGACGACGAGGTACGCATCGCACTGCCGGGCTCACGGCGGGTGATCTCGCCCAAGTCCGATGGCCAGCGTACTTACATCGGCGCGATCCAGAACAACGACATCGTCATCGGTATCGGGCCGGCAGGAACGGGAAAGACCTACCTTGCCGTGGCGGCGGCCGTCGATGCGCTCTACAAGAAGCGAGTGAAGCGGATCATCCTGGCGCGCCCCGCTGTGGAGGCCGGCGAGAACCTCGGCTTCCTACCTGGGGACCTCCAGGAGAAGGTCGATCCTTACCTTCGCCCCCTCTATGATGCGTTGGAGGACATGATGCCCCACGAGCGTGTCCGTCGGGCGCTGGAGGATTCCACCATCGAGATCGCCCCACTGGCGTACATGCGCGGCCGGACCCTCGCCGATGCCTTCGTGATCCTCGACGAGGCTCAAAACGCCACGCGTGCCCAGACGAAGATGTTCCTCACCCGCCTCGGGCTGAACTCGAGGGTCGTCATCACCGGGGACAAGACCCAGATCGATCTGCCACGGCGCGAGGATTCAGGACTCCTGGAGATCGAGGAGATCCTGGGCGGTATCGACGGGATTTCTGTGGTCTATCTCGACTCGAAGGACGTCATCCGACACCGATTGGTGAAGGACATCATCCGGGCATACGCCCGTGAAGATGAGAACGACGAGGGCGAGGTCGCCGGACCGTGAGCCGCCCGACGCAGGAGCGGGGTGTCGACTCCGTGCTGTATCGCCTGTCTGGCGATCCCGGCCAGACGCTGGGCGAACGGATCTTCCATCATGGGGCTCGGATCGGACTCCTGGTAGGGCTCTCGGTCCTGGTCACCGTTCTCTTCCCCCCGGCCGAGTCGATCTCCTCTCCCGAGGTGGACGACGGCACGGTCGCGGCCGAGGATATCATCGCCACCATCCCGTTCGACGTCCCCAAATCAGCGGCGGAGCTCGCGGAGGACCGACGGGAAGAGGCTGCGCTCGTGCCTCCCACCTTTCAGGAGCGATTGGCCGTCGGCGATACCGTGGCGAGTCGCCTGGGCCGCTTCTTCGCTCGGTTGGACAGCGCTGCTGCAGGTAGGGATACGACGGCGGTCGAGCAGATCCTGACGGAGCATCGCGTGACTGTGGACTCGCTGCAGTTCGGGATCATCTTCGAACAGAGCCGAAGGGAGGCGCTGCGCAACGCGGCCCAGCGTGCCGCGCTCGAGGTCATTCCCCGCGGTATGGCGGACCCGGCAGAGATCAGTGACGTGTCTACCGACGTGATCTACGTGCAGCGGGGAGACGACGTCGAGGAGACCCGGGAGGTCGGCGACGTCATGACGTCGAGAGAGCTCTATGCCCAAGCTGGTGCCTATCTCCCTTCCGGCTCGCCCCCGGGGGCCCAGGAGCTCCTGCGTCGGATCCTCATCTCGCACCTCGAATACAGCCTCGTGCCCAACATCGTGGCCACGGAACAGGACCGGGAGGCCGCGCGGGCGTCCGTGTCGCTCATCAAGGACGAGGTGCTGCAAGGCGAGGCCATCGTACGCGCCGCCGACCCCGTGGGCGCAGAGACGATCGAACGGGTCCAGGCGTACCAGAATGCCTTGAGGGATCAGGGGCTTCTCGAGACCGAGCGACCGGTGTTCGGGGCATGGGTAGGCAGCGGGCTCCTCACCTTCATCCTTCTTTCCATCTTCGGGCTCCTGATCTTCTTCAGCAGGCCCCAGATCTACGCCAACTACCGTTGGCTCCTCCTCCTCGCGTTGCTCAGCGCCGCGTACTTCGGGGCCGCCCGCGGAATCGTCCAGGCCGGGATGGCTCCCGAGTGGCTGCCCATCGCCTTCGTCGGATTGCCGGTGGCCGTGCTGTGGGACATGCGGACCTCCCTGCTCCTCGTCCTGGTCCTCGCTGCGCTGACCGGGACGCTCGAGCCCTTCGCTGGCCAGTACGGCGTGGTTCTCACGGTCATGGCCGGAGGGGCCGCCGCCGCGATGAGTGTCCGGGCGGTGCGTAGACGGGCAGAAACGTGGGTCTCCATCGCGCTCATCGTCGCGGCGGGGTCAGGCGTCTCTCTGGCGTACGGCCTCGCTACCGCCCAGCCCCTCGTCGACGTCGCCGCCGCTGTGGGCCCACTCACCGGCAACACCATGATTTCGGCACTGCTGGCGGTGGGCTTCCTCTGGGTCTTCGAGCTGTTCACTGGCATCACCACGGAGCAGACGCTCCTCGAATGGGCCGACCCTACGCGCCCGCTCCTGCGACGGCTCTCCATGGAGGCTCCGGGGACGTACGCCCACACCATCAACGTCGCCAATCTGGCCGAAGCAGCCGCTCAGGAGATCAGCGCCAACGGCCTCCTGTGCCGGGTGGGAGTGCTCTATCACGACGTGGGGAAGATGCTCAAGCCCCACTATTTCGTCGAAAACCAGCCGGACAGTCGAAATCCCCACGACAAGCTCAAACCCGAAACGTCAGCGTCCATCGTCAGGGAGCATGTGACCGAGGGAGTCCGCCTGGCCGAGGAAGCCGGCGTACCCGACATCGTCATCGACTTCATCCTCGAGCACCATGGCACCCAGCGCATCGGCTTCTTCTACGAGAAGGCCCGGGAGGAGTCCGAAGAGCCGGTCGATGCGACCCGCTTCTCCTATCCAGGGCCCAAGCCCCAGTCCCGAGAAACCGCCATCGTGATGCTCGCCGACTCGTGCGAGTCTGCGGCCCGCGCCATGCGGGACCCGACGCCCGAGCGCGTCCGGGACCTCATCGAAATGGTGGTGTCGGGCAAGCTCGCCGATGGGCAGCTCGACGAGGCGCCGGTGACCCTCGGGGAGATCACCCGGATCAAAGACCAGTTCGTGAAGATTCTGGGCGGGGTCGTCCATCGACGTATCGAGTATCCCGAGACGAAGCATCTCACGGAGGCCGACTCCGCCGAGGATGAGCAGGAGGGTGCAGGGTCGGAGGATCGTGATGCCGACACCACAGGCCGTGGTGACGACGCCAGGGACGATGATGTGTCGCTGAGGCCCGGGCACAGCTATGCGGATTCGGCTCCTGGTCGAGCGCCCCGAGCCCTGGACGATGCGGACGCTGAAGTGCCGGGCAAGGACGATCCGGCGGAGTGATCCCGAGGCGGGATGTCAGCGTCCACCACGCCCCCGACGCCCTCGTGTCCCTCATCCGGCAGGCGGTGGTGCGTACCCTCGATACCGAGGGGGCTCGCGATGCCGAGATCTCGGTCACCTTGCTCGACGACGCCGCCATTCAGGCCATGAATCGAACGTACCTTTCGAAAGACCGGCCCACCGATGTCGTGGCGTTTTCTCTGGGCGAAGAGGGCGAAGTTCTCGGCGACATCTACATCGGCGCCGATCAGGCGAGCCGGCAGGCGAAGTCGTGGGGTGTCGGCTTCGACGAGGAGGTGGTCCGTCTCGTCATCCACGGGACACTCCACGTGCTCGGTCACGACCATCCCGACGGAAGTGATCGGGAAGCCAGCGCCATGTACCGCCTCCAGGAGCGCCTCGTCGGCGAGGTCATGGGCTCCTCGTAGCCCCGTCTTGCCACTGACCCTCGGCTCGGGGATCTTCCGGGGCTCTCGCCAGCCGCCGACTCCCGACGACGCCGGTTCGCTTCGGCGTCCGTTCGACACGCTCCGCCGGCCCCGACTCCCATGACCACCTCGCCCGAAGAGAAGGAAGCCATCCAGCAGCGCATCGAGGCGCTCGTGGAGGGTGGTGGTTTCAGTGAGGCTGGGGGGCTGTTGGAGGACCTCCACCCGTCGGACGTCGCTGACATCATCGAGCGCCTCGGCGAAGGAATGCGCGTCTCGTTGGTCTCGGTCCTGCCTCCGGAGCTCGCTTCGGAGACGTTGGCCGAGATGGAGCAGGGCGAGAACCGCAGCGACCTTCTGGCGGCGCTGACTCCCGAGAAGGGTGCCGAGCTCATCGTCGAGCTGGCAGACGACGACGCTGCCGACCTCATGGGCGAGCTGGCCCTCGCCGAGCAGCAGAAGATCCTCGAGGCCCTCCCGGGCGAGACGGCGGAAGAGCTCATCGACCTCCTCAGGTACGACGAGGAGACCGCCGGTGGGCGGATGACCACCGATCTGGTAGCCGTCCGGGCTACGCTCAACGCCCGACAGGCACTCGAGCAGGTACGGTACCAGGGGCGCGAGGTCGAGGACTTCTACACCGTCTTCGTCGTCGATGCCCGACGCAGGCTCATCGGCACCCTCCGCCTCGACGATCTCGTCGTAGCCGACCCGGACAGTGCCATCGCGTCGCTCGTGGCAGAACCGGTCTCAACAGTGGGTCCGGAGGAGGACCAGGAAGAGGTCGGTCGACTCATGGGTCGCTACAACCTGGCAGCCATTCCGGTGGTGTCGCCTGACGGGATCCTGCTGGGTCGAATCACCTTCGACGACGTGATCGACGTCATCGAGGCCGAGCAAACCGAAGATATCCTGCGCCTCGCCGGTATCACGGACGACGAGGAACTCAGGCACAACTGGACGGCTTCGGTCCGAACGCGACTGCCCTGGCTGGCGCTGAACCTGGTCACTGCGGCTGCCGCCGCATCCGTGATCCTGATCTACGAGGAGGTGATCGATCAGATCATCACGCTTGCCTTTCTCGCTCCCATCATCGCCGCCATGGGTGGCAGCTCGGGAACGCAGTCGCTGGCCATCACCATCCGCCGCCTCGCGGTCGAGGGACATGGAGCGGCCCGGGGATTCGTGGTGAAGGAGATCCTCATCGGCCTCGTCATCGGGGGCGTCCTGGGCGTGGGCATCGCGGCCCTGGCCATCATCGTCGACGGCGATCCCATGCTCGGCCTGGTGGTCATGATGGCCATGTGGGGCAACCAGATCGTGGCCGGCTTCGCGGGGGCGTTCGTGCCGGCAACTCTCGACCGTCTGGGGGTAGACCCGTCCGTAGCGTCCTCGGTCTTCGTCCACACCCTCACCGATCTGTGCGGATTCTTCCTCCTTCTCGGGCTCGCGTCCAAGCTCCTTCTCGGCTGAACAAGACAGCCGCGGCGATCGGGGCGTCCACCACGAGGTGGTGGTGAAGCGGCTCGGTCGGACCCTGTCGGTTTTTCGGCGCCTGAGCCCCTTCGTCTTCGGCTTTCTGCGGGACCGTCGGCGCTTCGTCCTGTTCGGGCGGCCCGCGAATCGTTCCCAGAGTCACCATCAGCGGCGGGCGGAACGACTGTCGGCTCGATTGGCGAGCCTGGGACCCACCTTCGTGAAGATTGCCCAGCTCCTCAGCGCCCGGGCCGACATCCTGCCCGAGCCCTATCTCACGGAGATCGGCAAGCTCCAGGACCGTGTGCCGCCTGATCCGTCCGACGAGATCCACCGCGTCATCGAGGGCGAGCTGGGTGCACCCGTTTCAGAGCTGTTCGAGGCGTTTCAGGACCAGCCGATGGCGGCGGCCAGCCTCGGACAGGTCCACCGAGCCCAGGTCGACGGCCAGGAAGTCGTGGTCAAGGTGCTGCGGCCCGGGGTGGAGACCCTCGTCGCCCTCGATCTCGACATCTCCTTCCGCCTCCTCTTCTGGGTCAACGTCGTATTTCCCAACCATCACGTGCGGGCGCTGACGAACGTGGTGCGCGAGTTCTCCGTGCGGGTCAAGGACGAGATGGACTTCGAGGCGGAGGCCGAGAACGTCACTCGCTTCCAGACGGTGTTCGCCAGCGACCGGAAGGTCCGCGCTCCCGGTGTGGTGCATCGATTCACCCGTCGTCGGGTCCTCGTGATGGAGTACTGCGAGGGCACGAAGATCGACGAGCTCCACGGCCTCTTCGAGTCCGGTCGGCTCTCCTTCCGGCAGGTGATGGAGACCCTGACGACGGTCTACCTTCGGATGCTCATGGTGGATGGCTTCATGCACGCCGACCCCCACCCCGGCAACCTCCTGGTTCAGGATGACGGCACGCTCGTGGTGCTCGATTGGGGCGCGGCCATCGAGGTCCCCAAGTGGACGCGGGAGTCCATCCTCGGCACCGCGCTGGCCCTGGGGCGGGAAGACATCGACGGCGTCATCAACGAGATGTACCGGCTCGGGATGATCAGTCCGGAGGTCTCCCGCGGAGAGATCCGGGAGGCGGCCACCGAGATCCTTCGGATCGTGGAGCGGGCGAAGACGACGAACCGGCAGATGATCATACAGGACGTCATCTCCGAGCTGTACGACACGTTTTTCACCTGGCCCCTGGTGCTGCCCCAGGAGCTGGTCTACTTCCTGCGAACGTCGGCCCTCATAGAGGGACTGGCCTTCCATTACGACAGTCGCTTCGATGGACTGGAGTTCATCCGGGGCGTCGTCATGGAGAACAAGGCGGAGCTCCTTCGGACCACCGGGCAGCAGCCGACGCAGATCGCTCGGAGCTTCGTCGAGGAGTCTCAGCAGGTAGTGCGGTCGGTTCGCGACCTGGTCGGCCGGGCGGAGCGGGAGGAACTCAGAGTCCGGGTGCACCCCCGGGACATCCAGTCACAGGAGCGCTTCCTCCACCTCCAGGCCCGACGACTCCTTCTCAGTATCTTCGCGTCGGTGACGGCCGTCATCTCCTCCATCCTCTTCATTGCCCTTCGGAACTGGTGGCTCCTGGGCATCGGACTCCTCGCGTCGCTGGTCATGTTCATCGTCGTCCTCTTCATCCCCACGCATCTGCTCGAGAACCCGCTGCGCCACGCCCGGGGGATCCGGCCGGTGCGCCGACCATGAGCGCTCCATGACGCCCGTCGAGCCCCTGGACACGACGACTGCCGAACTCCTCGAGCGCTTCCGCGACGGGAAGATCCCGGGACTGGCCCGAGCGATCTCTGTGGTGGAGGGAGAGCGGTCGGGCTTTCAGTCGCTGCTTCACACTGTCATGGCCGGCGGACCCCAGGCGAAACGCGTGGGCGTCACCGGTCCACCGGGGGCGGGGAAGTCGAGTCTCGTGGCGGCCGCGGCGACATCGTACCGGGAGCGTGACGAACGAGTCGGCGTGGTGGCCGTCGATCCCACCTCGCCGTACTCCGGCGGCGCCCTCCTCGGCGACCGGATCCGGATGAACGACATCGCCATGGATCCGGGCATCTTCATCCGCTCGATGGCGACCCGGGGCTCCTTGGGCGGTCTCGCCACGACCACCAAGGAGGTCGTCGACCTCATGGACGGCTTCGGCTTTCCCAGGGTACTCATCGAGACCGTGGGCGTGGGCCAGACCGAGCTCGAGATCACCGCCGCTGCGGATACGGTGGTCGTGGTCCTGGTGCCCGAGTCGGGCGATGCCATTCAGGCCATGAAAGCCGGCCTCATGGAGATCGCCGACATCTTCGTGGTGAACAAGGCCGATCGACCGGGCTCGGCGAGGCTCGTAAAGGAGCTTCGGCAAGCCCTCCACCTCCGGGCAGGTAGCGCCCTGAAGGACATCCCGGCGCATCACGGCGTCGATCTCGGCCAGGCCATGAAAAAGGAGCGCACCACCGACGCGCCGGCCACCGAGCCCGAAGGGTGGTCGGTGCCCGTCCTGACCACCAACGCCCTCACCAACGACGGCGTGGACAAGCTGCTGCGCACCATCGACGAGCACCGGTCGTGGCTGGAGGAAAGCGGGCAGCTGGAGGTGAGGCGCCGAGATCGGGCCGAAGGCCGCATCCGGGACGTGGTGAACCGGGAGCTCATGCGGATCGCGTGGCGTCGAGACGAGGTCGTGGACCTGCTGCGCGAAGGGGTCGAGGAGATCGCCGGCGGTGAGGAGACGCCCTACTCGGTAGCGCGCCGCATCGTGGAGGTTTTGTTGCGGTGATGACGCCGAGTGGCAGGGTCGGGGCGGTCTCCATTGGGGGTCTCAGGAGGACGACGGCGAGAGCGGCCGGTGCATCGTGGCGTCGGACGATCCCGGCGAAACCCTCCGCCAGCAGGGTGTTCGTGAGTATCTTTCAGGGCTGCGATCCGCCGGACGGTCGCGGCTCACCGGGGAGCAAGCGATGTCGACGATAGAACGAGAGCTCGAGAGCCGATCCGAGTTGGAGCGGACGCTGCGGGAGCGGGAGCGGGAGTTGGCCGACCTCAAGGCGCGTCTCGCCGAGTGGGAAGAGACCGCTGAGTCCACCCCCCAGCGTGAGACGCTCTTCTCCACGATCTCGGGACGCGAGGTCAAGCCGCTGTACACGGCGCTGGACCGGACCGAGGCCAGCGATGAGGACGACCTGGGCATGCCCGGCTCGTTCCCCTTCACCCGCGGGCCGTACGCCACCATGTACCGGACCCGGCTCTGGACCATGCGGCAGTTCGCCGGCTTCGCCACGGCCGAGGAGACAAACGAGCGCTACAAGTACCTCCTCGACCACGGCCAGACCGGACTGAGCGTCGCCTTCGACTTCCCGACGCTCATGGGATACGACTCCGACCATCCTCGCTCCCTGGGCGAGGTAGGTGTGTGCGGAGTGGCCATCTCGTCGCTGGCGGACATGGAGCAGCTCTTCGACGGGATCCCGCTGGATCAGGTCTCCGTCTCCATGACCATCAACGGGCCGGCCATCATCCTCTTCTGCTTCTACGTCGCCGCCGCCGAGAGGCAGGGCGTCGACGTGTCGGAGCTCCGGGGTACGGTCCAGAACGACATCCTCAAGGAATACCAGGCACAACACGCGTGGGTCTTCCCGCCCGAGCCGGCGCTGCGGTGCATCGTCGACATGTTCGAGTGGTGCAGTGAGAACACGCCCAAGTACAACCCCATCTCCATCTCCGGCTACCACATTCGTGAGGCAGGAGCGACCGCGGCCGAGGAACTCGCTTTCACGCTCCGGAACGGCTTCGAGTATGTCGAGCGTGGCATCGCCAGGGGCCTGGACGTAGACGCCTTCGCACCGCGTCTGTCGTTCTTCTTCGACGTCCACAACGACTTCTTCGAGGAGATCGCCAAGCTCCGCGCAGCCCGCCGCATCTGGGCTCGCGGCATGAAGGAGAAGTACGGGGCCAGGAACCCCGAGTCGTGGCGGCTTCGCACACATTGCCAGACCGCGGGCGTGAGCCTTACGGCCCAGCAGGCGGAGAACAACATCGTTCGGGTGGCATACCAGGCCATGGCCGCCGCCCTGGGTGGCACCCAGTCGCTGCACACCAATTCCATGGACGAGACCCTTTCATTGCCTACGGAGAAGGCGGTGAGGATCGCCCTCAGGAGTCAACAGATCCTGGCGTTCGAGTCCGGAGTTACGAACACCATCGACCCGCTGGCCGGCTCGTACTTCGTCGAGTCCCTCACCGACGACCTCGAAGCCGAGGCACTGGAGCTCTTCGACGAGATCGACGCCCTCGGTGGCGTCGTGCCTGGCATCGAGCAAGGGTGGTTCCAGCAGGAGATCGCCGCCTCGGCCATGCGCCAGCAGCGCGAGGTGGAGTCGGGCGACCGTGTGGTCGTCGGTGTGAACCACTTCACCGAAGGGTCGGAGAAGATCGAGATCGACACCCTCAAGATCGATCCCGATGTGGAGAAGCGTCAGGTGGCGAAGATGGCGGCGATGCGTGACGACCGTGACGGCGCCCGCGTCAGGGAGACGTTGGACGCCCTCCGCGAAGCGTGCGGAGCCGACGAGAACGTCGTGCCGCGCATCCTCGACTGCGCCCGGGCGCACTGCACGCTGTACGAGATCCGGGCCGCCATGGAGGACGTCTTCGGCGCCTACAAGGAGCCGGTGTTCTTCTAGGGGGCGCGCCCCCCGAACGAACAACGATCACAACCGAGCGACCAGACATACATGTCCGACGAACGGAAAATCAGAATCCTCGTGGCCAAGCCCGGCCTCGACGGCCACGACCGGGGGGCGAAGGTCATCGCCAGCGCCTTCCGCGACGCCGGCTTCGAGGTGATCTACACCGGGCTCCACCAGACCCCCGAGATGATCGTCAACGCCGCCGTCCAGGAAGACGTCGATGTGGTGGCCATGTCGGTGCTCTCCGGGGCGCACATGACGCTCTTTCCCCGGGTCAAGGAGCTCCTGGACGAGTCAGGTGCCGATCACGTCCTCCTCACCGGCGGTGGCATCATCCCCGAGGACGACGTCGCCGCCCTCGAAGAGCGAGGAATCGGACGCCTGTTCGGGCCTGGAACGCCGACCACGGCGGCCATCGAGTACGTCAGGGAGTGGTTCGCGGCCCAGAACACGGCGTGAGCGCGACGGCCACCTCGGGCCGGCTGGGCGAGCTGTCCGCCGAGCTCCAGGAACTCAGGGAGGAACTCCGTGAGGGCGGGGGAGAGCGGCGTATCAAGCGCCAACACGACCAGGGTAAGCTCACCGCCCGGGAGCGTATCGAACTCCTCCTCGACGAGGGCGAGCCGTCGGTGGAGATCGGGATGCTCGTCGCTCACGACAAGTACGACGGTCAGGCGCCTGCCGCCGGCGTCGTCACCACGGTTGGCCGTGTGGAGGGCCGAGAGGTCGTCGTCGTCGCGAACGATGCCACGGTGAAGGCCGGTTCGTGGTGGCCCGAGACCATCACCAAGATCCTCCGGGCCCAGGAAGTGGCGATGCGGTGTCGGATTCCCATCGTGTACCTGGTGGACTCGGCCGGCGTGAACCTGCCGTACCAGGGCGGTGTCTTCCCCGGCCAGTACGGCGCCGCCCGGATCTTCTATTACAACTCGGTCATGCGTCGGTACCTGCGGATCCCCCAATTGGCAGCGGTCATGGGTCCGTGCATCGCCGGCGGCGCGTATCTGCCGGCGCTCTCCGACGTGATCCTCATGGTGGAAGGGACGTCGTTCATGGGGCTTGGCGGACCCAACCTGGTGAAGGGCGCCACGGGGCAGACCGTCGACGCCGAGGAGCTCGGCGGGGCGGCGGTCCACACCCAGGTGAGCGGCGTCGCCCACTACATGGTGCCCGACGACGAAGCGTGCATTCAGCGATTGCGCCGGCTGGTGTCGGAGCTGCCGGAGGAGGAGCGCGCGGGCGGTGGGCCGGGTCACGCCACGAGTGGCGAGTCCGCGGGCGCCGACGGAGAGGGCGGGGGCCGCCGCATGGCGACGCCCCCGAAGCGCCTCGCCTACGAGCTCTACGACCTCCTCCCCGAAGATCACCGACAGCCGTACGAGATGCGTGACGTCCTCGAGTGCATCCTCGACGGCGAGGAGCTCGATGAGTTCCAGCCGGAGTACGCGAAGGAGATGATCTGCGGCACCGGCTTCCTGGACGGCCAGCCCGTCGGCGTCATCGCCAACGCCCGGGGGATGTTCCCCACCAAGGGCGGCCCGCCGCGCTTCGGCGGCATCGTCTATACGGAAAGCGCTCGGAAGGTGGCGTACTTCATCGAGACGATGAACCGGCACCAGACGCCGCTGCTCTTCATTCAGGACGTCTCAGGATTCATGGTGGGCCCCGACGCCGAGCACTCGGGGATCATCCGCGCCGGCGCGGAGTTCGTGGAGGCCATGGCGACGGCCACCGTGCCCAAGCTGGTCCTCACGCTCAATCACGCGTCCGGCGCCGGCTACTACGCCATGGCCGGTCAGGGCTTCGACCCCGACTTCATCCTGTCGCTTCCCACCGGGCGAATGGGCGTCATGGAAGGCGCCAGTGCCGTCATGGCCCTGTTCAGCGGGCAGATCGACAAGCTCAAGGCCGAGGGGAAGGTCCCCGACGAGGATCTCACCACGAAGATGGACGAGGTCCGAGCCGACTACGATCGGCAGCTCGACGCCCGCTTCGCCGCCGCCCGCGGCTTCGTCGACGAGGTGGTGCTGCCCGAGGAGGTCCGGCCGGCGCTGGGCCTGCTTCTGCGAGCGGCGATGCACAACGACGGGCCCCACATCGGGGCGTTCCAGATCGGTGGATC
>JABDLS010000129.1 GCA_013002885.1 Gemmatimonadota bacterium
CGGCGCTGTCGCTGTCCGAGGACGATACCCTCCACATGGAGGTGCTGGAGCCGGCCGGATTGTTCATGCCTCTTCCCCCTGAGGACGTGGAGTTTCTGGCTCCCCAGGTGATCCACTTCGGCCTGGACACGCTGGCCATCGAGATCCTCGGGACCTCGGGGTGGGGGGATCGGCAGACGTTGGCCGAGGTGGACAACCGCCTCACCGACGGTGTCGTGGCAACGGTCCCGGCAGGCACGGATCCGTCGTCCCCCGGAGCGACGCGCTTTCGAGGGCTGTACGAGGAGGCGTACCAGAAGTCCCTCATCAGCACGGCCCCCGCGGTTGGATACGATGCGACGCTGATCCTCCTCGAGGCACTCCGAAGAGGGCAGATCGAGCCTGAACGCCTCCGCTTCGAACTGGAGCGGCTGGAGGACATCGAGGGCGCTACGGGGATCTTCTCCATCGTCGACGGGCGGGTCGTTCGGCGAACCGAACTGGTCCGCATCGACGACGGAAGGCCTGTGCCCATCGAGATGTCCGGCCCGATAACGCCGGAGAATCGGTAGAGCATGTCGATCCACGAGAGGCTCGAGCGACTCGAGGAACTCGGTCGCCGGGCCGAGGAGGGTGGGGGGGCGGCACGGGTTGCCGCTCAGCACGAGCGCGGCAAACTGTCCGCCAGAGAGCGGCTCGACCTCTTGCTGGATGACGGCTCCTTCGTAGAGCTGGACCGCTTCGTCACCCATCGATCCACCGACTTCGGTCTGGAGGACCAGAAGATCCTCGGTGACGGCGTGGTGACCGGCTACGGCACCATTCACGGGCGGCTCGTCTACACCTTCAGCCAGGACTTCACCGTCTTCGGAGGGTCTCTGTCCGAGGCCCACGCCGAGAAGATCGTGAAGCTCCAGGAGATGGCTCTCAAGAACGGCGCGCCCATCGTGGGGCTCAATGACTCCGGGGGAGCGCGCATCCAGGAGGGCGTTGTGAGTCTGGGCGGATACGCCGACATATTCCTGCGCAACACCCTCGCCTCCGGCGTCATCCCCCAGGTCAGCGTCATCCTGGGGCCGTGCGCGGGCGGAGCGGTCTACTCGCCGGCCATCACCGACTTCGTGTACATGGTGCGAGGCACGAGCTACATGTTCGTGACCGGCCCAAACGTGGTGAAGACGGTAACCCACGAAGACATCGACATGGAGGGGCTCGGCGGCGCCGATATCCATGCGTCCACTTCGGGGGTAGCCCATTTCGCCGCCGACTCCGAGCCCGAATGCCTGGCCTCGGTACGGGATCTGTTCCGTTTCATTCCACAGAACAACCAGGAGTTGCCCCCGACGGCAGGCACCTCGGATCCCCACGACCGACGAGATGAGAAACTACTCGAGGTCGTGCCCGATAACCCCAATCATCCCTACGATATGCGTGAGGTGCTCACGCGTGTGGTAGACGACGGCGAGTTCTACGAGGTTCACCGCCAGTTCGCCGAGAACCTCCTTGTGGGCTTCGCACACCTCGGCGGTCGACCCGTCGGGATCGTGGCGAATCAGCCATCGGTCCTCGCTGGTGTTCTCGACATCGATTCATCGGACAAGGGCGCTCGATTCGTTCGCTTCTGTGACGCCTTCAATGTCCCCCTCGTCGTCTTCGAGGACGTGCCGGGGTTCTTGCCCGGAGTCGCTCAGGAACACGGCGGGATCATTCGGCACGGTGCCAAGCTGCTCTATGCCTTCGCCGAGGCCACAGTCCCCAAAGTGACCGTCATCACCCGCAAGGCGTACGGTGGTGCGTACGACGTCATGAACTCCAAGCACATCCGGGGCGACGTCAATCTGGCGTGGCCTCAGGCGGAGATCGCCGTCATGGGACCGAAGGGAGCGGTAGAGGTCCTCTTCCGAAAGGAGATCGCCGCCGCCGAAGATCCCCAGGCCGCCACGGACGCGAGGATCGAGGAGTACCGGGAGAAGTTCGCGCACCCCTACATCGCCGCTGCGCGCGGCTACGTCGACGACGTCATCGACCCGCGGGACACCCGGCCACGGCTTGTATCCGCGCTGGACATGCTCCGGAACAAGCGCGACTCCAACCCGCCCAGGAAACACGGCAACATCCCCCTCTGACGACACGGCCGACGGGCCGATCCGTCCCTTTTTCGGAGCAACCCGGTCCGGCCCATCTCGCATCGTACCGGTATACAACCAGTACGACCCAGGGAGGGGAACGATGAGGAACGAGATCGGTTGGGGGCTCCTGGCTGCAGGCGCCTTCGCACTACTTTTGGCCGTGGGAGCCCAGCTTCCGGCTCCGGCTGCCGTGGCAGCCCAGGATCAAAACGTCGAGTGTCGCTGCGTGGACGCCGACGGCAACGAGATCGAAGATTGCACCTGTCTCCGCTCGCCGCGGGTTGACCTTTCGCGGGCCCTTTCCCTGTTCTCGGACCAACGGCCACGGCTCGGGATTTCTGTCGATGTGTCGGCGCAGGAGCAGGGTGCGCTTGACGGCGCGCGCGTGGTGGATGTCTTCGAGGACGGTCCCGCCGCAGAGGCGGGCATTCGAGAGGGAGACATCATCACCCATGTAGACGGGCGCTCGCTTTCGGAGCCAACCGGAGCCGAATATGAGCAGGACTTCGACCTCGATGGTTCGGTGCCGGCCCAGCGACTTCTAGCGCTGGCCGGCGAGCTCGAGCCGGGTGACAGCGTTGAGATCGCCTATGTCCGCGACGGGCGACAACAGACGACGATGGTGGAGGCGGCCGATCTCGGAAACCGCTGGACCCAGCGGCTCCGCATCCGAAGACCCGAATGGAATGATGATCGCTTCGAGGGTGGCCCGGGCGCGGACATACGGGTCTTCGGGCCAGAGGGTGCCTTCTTCTTCGGCGGCAGAGGGCTGTCGTCGGGGCTGGGTCTCGTGGAGGTGAATCCAGAGCTCGGCGAATACTTCGGTGCCGATCGTGGGGTCCTGGTCACGGCCGTGGATCGGCAGAACACAGCCGGCCTGGAACCGGGGGACGTCGTGCTCTCCGTGGACGGACGTGAGGTCGCCACCCCCGAGCGCCTCCGGCGCATTCTGGCCAGCTACGCCGACGACGAGCAGGCCGAGTTCAGCATCGTCCGACGGGGCGAAGAGATCACCGTCACCGCGCCCATGCGATAGATCGCGCTCGGAGGGCCGTGCTCCACGAAGTGGGGGACGCGGCCCTCCCGGCGTTGGGGGTGAAAGCCTACAATTGAGGGCTCGCATCCCCCAGTGACGCGCGGATCTCGCATGGTCGGCACCCTCCGCGCCCGAATCCAGGCTCCCGTGATCGGCTCCGTCCTCATCGCCAACCGTGGAGAGATCGCGCTTCGCATCGTGCGCAGCGCCCGCGAATGCGGTATCCGCGCCATCGCCGTCTACTCCGAGGCCGACCGGATGGCGCCCCATGTCCTGGAGGCCGACGAGGCATACTGCATCGGCCCGGCGCCGTCGTCGGAGAGCTATCTCAAGGCCGACGCCCTCGTCGAGTTGGCCGAGGACGTCGGGGCCGAAGCGATCCACCCCGGGTACGGCTTCCTCGCCGAACGGGCCGACTTCGCCCGGATGGTCGAAGACGCAGGGCTGGTCTTCGTCGGGCCCGCGCCAGAGACGATCGCCGCCATGGGCGACAAGACCGAAGCCCGCCGCCGCATGCAAGAGGCGGGCGTGCCCATCGTGCCGGGGCTTACCGAGGCCGTCGCCGACCCCGAGGCGGCAGACGCCGCCGCCGCCGAGATCGGCTTTCCCGTACTCCTCAAGGCGTCGGCAGGTGGGGGCGGGAAGGGCATGCGGGTCGTATCGGAGCCGGCCGAGCTCAGCCGGGCCTTCGACGCCGCGTCGCGGGAGGCTCTGGCGGCCTTCGGCGACGGGAGCGTCTACCTGGAGAGGTATCTGGAGCGGCCCCGCCACGTGGAGATCCAGGTCCTGGGCGATGCCCACGGCAACGTGGTGCACCTCGCCGAGCGCGAGTGCTCCATCCAGCGGCGCCACCAGAAGCTCGTGGAGGAGGCTCCGTCTCCGGTGCTGTCCGCCGAAGAGCGAGCGAGGATGGGGCAGACGGCCGTGCGCGCAGCTCAAGCGGTAGACTATCGGGGCGCAGGGACCATCGAGTTCCTCTATCAGGACGGCGAGTTCTTCTTCCTGGAGATGAACACGCGGATCCAGGTCGAGCACCCGGTGACGGAATTGATCACGGGGATCGACCTGGTGGAGTGGCAGTTCCGGGTGGCGTCGGGCGAGCCGCTCGACTTCGAACAGGAAGACATCCGCTTGGTGGGTCACTCCATCGAGTGCCGGATCACTTCGGAGGACCACCTGGGCGGGTTTCTGCCGTCCACCGGAACCATCACCCATCTGGGCGTGCCCACGGGGCCCGGGGTTCGATGGGATGGGGGAGTCCTTCAGGGCACCGAGGTGACCCTGCATTACGACCCCCTGCTGGCCAAGCTGGTCGTCCACGCCGCCAGCAGGGAGGCTGCCATCGCCCGGATGGCCCGAGCTCTGGACGAGTTGGTCGTTTCCGGGGTCGAGACGTGCGCTCCTTTCCACCGACGGGTCATGGACGAGGCGGACTTCCAGAAGGGTGACATCTCCATCAGGTACCTGGACGACCACCCCGAGCTTCTCGAGGACGACGAGCCGGAGCACGAGCTCATGGCGGCAGCCGTCGCCGCGGCGCTCCTCGAAGACGATCACCGACGCCATCGTGCCCCGCGAATCGAGCCGTCTGCCGTCGAGCCGGTGTCGGGGTGGCGGCGAGCGGGTATGCCAGGGGGATCAGCATGACCGAGTTTCCGCGGGAGACCGCGTCCATGCCGGTCGGCTCGCCGGGGAGCGAGGACACGCCCTCCGCGTTGGTCGAGGTCGTGGTCCGCGCCGTGGCGTCCGGTGGCGACGGCGTCGCTGATCTCCCCGACGGGCGTGTCGTCTTCGTGCCTCGCACCGTCCCGGGAGACCGGGTACGGGTCGCGGTCGTGGAAGATCACGGCAGCTGGGCGCGGGCGTCGGTGGCCGAGATGCTGGAGGCCGGCGAGGATCGCGTGGAAGCGGCGTGCCCGCTCTTCGATCGCTGCGGGGGCTGCCAGCTCCAGCACCTGGCATATGAGCGGCAGCTCCACTGGAAGGGGCGCTTCGTCGTGGACGCCCTGGAGCGCATCGGCAAACTCGGAGACGTTGCCGCGCCCGAGGTGGTGGCCTCGCCGTCGAGGGAGGGGTATCGCAGCCGGATGACGTTCACTTTGCGTCGCCTCCGAGGCGGTCGGATCGTGGCTGGCCTCCACTCGACGGACAACGCGGCCCATGTGGTGGACGTCCGAGGCGAGTGCGTTCTGCCGCGGCCGGAGATCGGGGCAGCCTGGCTCGGCCTGCGCCGTGCTTGGGGGAGCGGGGCCCGCCGCCTTCCCGATGGAGGGCGCCTCCGACTCACCCTCCGGTCCGCGCCGGAAGGTGTGGAACTCGTCGTCATCGGCGGGGCGCCTGGATGGCGTGCCGGCGGCCTCGCCGACGAAGTGCCCAACCTGACGGGCATCTGGCATCGGCCCTCCGGGGGAGAGGCCGCGGCGTTGGTAGCCGGTGAGCCCCGAGCCGGCGGTGGCGACGCCTTCGAACAGGTGAATCCGGAGGGCGCGGACCTGCTCCGTCGCCACGTTCTCGACGTCGCCGAGGCGGCTACACCATCGGGCGTGGTCGAGGCGTACTGCGGCACCGGCGGTCTCGGGCGAGCCCTCGCGTCGGCCGAGTGTCATGTGACCGGAATCGAGCGCAACGAGTCGGCCGTGGAGGGCGCCCAGGCCGGCGCCCCCGAGGGCTTCGCCGTTCGGCTTGGGGCCGTGGAAGATCACCTGGCCGACCTCCTCCCCGTCGATCTGCTCATCGTCAACCCGCCACGTAGCGGCCTGGACGACCGCATCCCTCCGATGATCGTGGCGGCTCCGCCACGGCAACTGATCTACGTTTCGTGTGACCCGGCGACCCTGGCCCGCGACCTCGGGCGATTGAAGGAGGCCTTCGAGCTCATGGGGCTCCGGTGTTTCGACCTCTTTCCCCACACGTCCCATGTCGAAACTGTGGCCGTCCTGCAGCGCCGGGAGGCGACATGATCTACCAGGTCACCCTCTCGGGGCGAACGTTCGAGGTCGAGCTCGGAGCGGACGGGGTCTCGGTGGACGGCCAAGCGCTTGATGCGGATCTCTCGCGCCTGGAAGGCGGACCCACCTGGTCCTTGGCGCTGGATGGCGCTTCCCACCGCTTCACGGCTCGCCGGGTGGGCAAGGAGACGTGGGATCTCCACCTCAGGGGACGCCGGCTGCGGGCCGATGTCGTCGATGAGCGCACCCGCGCCATCCGCCAGATGACCGGAGGGGTGGCTGCATCTCTCGGGCCGAAGCCCATCAAAGCGCCCATGCCAGGCATGGTGGTGAAGGTCGAAGTGGAAGAGGGCGATACCGTGGGGGTTGGGCAGGGCGTCGTCATCGTCGAGGCCATGAAGATGGAGAACGAGTTGAAGGCCGCTGCCGCGGCACGAGTGGTGAAGGTCCACGTGAGTGAAGGCGAGGCCGTTGAGAAGGATCAGCTCCTCGTCGATCTCGCCGCCCTGGACGAGGACCAGCCGTGAGCGACGAAGCCCGGAGGACCGATTCGGGCATCCCCGTGGAGCCGTTCTACGGACCCGATACGCCCGGGGCTTTCCCTTTCACGCGCGGCGTGTACGAGTCCATGTACCGCGGCCGTGTGTGGACCATGCGCCAATACGCAGGATTCGGTACGGCGGAGGAGACCAACGAGCGCTTCCGATACCTCCTGGATCGCGGCCAGACGGGGCTCTCGGTGGCTTTCGATCTTCCCACACAGATGGGATACGACTCGGACGCGACCATGGCGCGGGGCGAAGTGGGGCGCGTTGGAGTGGCCATCGACTCCCTCGACGACATGCGTCGGCTGTTTGAGGGGATACCCCTCGACGAGGTGTCCACCTCGATGACCATCAACGCCACGGCAGGGATCCTGTTGGCCCTCTACGTGGCCCTGGGCGACGAACAGGGGACTTCCCGAGATCGGCTCTCCGGCACCGTCCAGAACGACGTGCTGAAGGAGTACATTGCCCGGGGGACGTACATCTATCCCGTGCACCAGAGCCTCCGGCTGGTCACCGACGTCATGGATTTCTGCGCTCGCGAGGTCCCTCGGTGGAATACGGTGTCCATCTCGGGCTACCACATCCGGGAGGCCGGATCCACGGCCCCTCAGGAGGTCGCCTTCACCTTCGCCAACGGACTCGAGTACGTCGAGCGCGCGATGGCGGCGGGCCTGGACCTGGAGTCCTTCGCGCCTCGCCTCTCGTTCTTCTTCGCGGCACACAACGACCTTTTCGAGGAAGTGGCCAAGTTCCGGGCCGCCCGGCGGCTCTGGGCCAACCTCATGCGAGAGCGCTTCGGCGCGTCCGACCGTTCCTGCCGACTCCGCTTTCACACCCAGACGGGCGGCTCCACACTCACTGCCCAACAGCCGTTGAACAACGTCGTTCGGGTCGCGGTGCAGGCTTTGGCGGCCACCATGGGTGGGACCCAGTCTCTCCATACCAACGGCTACGACGAGGCGCTGGCTCTTCCCACGGAGGAGTCCGCCACGCTCGCCCTGCGCACACAACAGATCCTCGCGTCGGAGTCCGGAGTGACCCACACCGCCGATCCGCTGGGCGGGTCGCACTACGTGGAAGCCCTCACCGACGAGGTCGAGCGAGTGGCTCGGGAGTACCTCGAGCGCATCGCAGAGTTGGGAGGCGCCGCCCGGGCCATCGACTACATGCAGGAGGAGATCCATCAGTCGGCATACCGCTTCCAGATGGAGATCGAGTCCGGCGACCGAAGCGTAGTAGGGGTGAACCAGCACGTCGACGAGGCAGCGTCGCCCAGGATTGGCCAGCCCGACTACTCCACCCTTGAACGCGGCCAGGTCGAGCGGTTGGCCTCCATGAAGGCGGAGCGTGATCTCGATGGGGTCGCGTCGGCCCTAGCCGCCGTCCGGGCCCGGGCCGGCTCAGACGAAAACCTGGTGCCGGCGTTCGTGGAGGCCGTGAAGGTCGGGGTCACCCTGGGGGAGATCAGCGATGCTCTGCGTGAGGAATGGGGCACGTACGACGGGTAGTACCCACCCTGGATCGTCGTTAATTTCCGGGGCTTCCGGCCCCTCGTCGAGAGGAGGCGGCCCCACGTCCGACACACGTCACGCCTTGCCATGCCGACCTACGATTACGAGTGCCTGAAGGGCCATCGTTTCGAACTGTTCCAGAAAATGTCGGACGACCCCGTCACGGCGTGCCCGGAGTGCGGTGCCGACGCCCAGCGTCTCATCTCCGGTGGCGCCGGCTTTCTCTTCAAGGGTGAGGGCTTCTACATCACCGACTACCGGTCGGACGAGTACAAGAAGAAGGCTTCCGCCGAGCCCGGGGCGCCCTCGTCGGGCCCCGGCGGGGACGGTGCCTCCAGCGGGTCCGGTGGCGCGGCGGACTCCAAGGTTTCGGCGAAGGACTCGGACTCGTCGGGCTCGAAGGGCACCTCGAGCCCGCCGTCGGGGAGCTCATCGAAGAGCTCGGACTCCTGAGGTGGCTTCCGAAGCCATTCGCGCAGCCATCGCCGAGATCCTCGGCGAAATGGGTGTCGCCGAGGCCGAGATTCAGTTCGAGAGGCCTCGGGACCCTACCCACGGCGATGTGGCGACCAACGTCGCCCTGACCCTGGCCCGGTCGTTGAAACGGTCCCCACGGGAGATCGCCGAGGACATCGCGGCGCGTCTGGACGTCCATCGGGCCGGTGTGGAGACAGTCGAAGTGGCCGGTCCTGGCTTCCTGAACTTCCGCTTCGCTGCGGGAGCCGTGGCTTCGGCGGTGGCCGAGGTCATCGAGTCCGACGAGGCCTACGGTCGAACGGACTCGGGAGCCGGCGAGGACGTGATGGTGGAGTTCGTTTCGGCGAACCCGACGGGCCCCCTTCACCTGGGCCATGGTCGACAGGCCGCCCTCGGCGACGCCATAGCCTCCCTCCTGGAGTGGACCGGCTGGAAGGTCCACCGGGAGTTCTACTACAACGACAGCGGGCGCCAGATGGACCTGCTGGCCCTCAGTGTCCGGGCCCGCTACCGGCAGGCCCTGGGCAGGGACGATGCTCTTCCCGACGACGGCTACCAGGGCGAGTACGTGAAGGACGTGGCCGACGGTCTGGTGGAGGAGGTAGGGGACCGGTACCTGGACGACGATTCGAACGACGCCCTGGACGCCATCCGCACGCACGCCGTCCGCATGCTCCGAGCTGAGCAGGATCGCGACCTGGGTGAGTTCCGGGTTCGCTTCGACGAGTACTTTCTCGAGTCGTCGCTGTACGACGGCGGGCTCGTCGATGAGACCATCCAGCGGCTACGCGAGACAGGCCTCGTCTACGAGAAGGACGACGCTACCTGGCTCGAGACCTCGAGGTTCGGAGATCAAAAAGACCGGGTGATGGTGCGTGGAAACGGTCAGCCCACCTACTTCCTCCCGGATGTGGCGTACCACATGACCAAGTGGGAGCGGGGGTACCGACGGGTCATCAACGTGCAAGGCTCGGATCACCACGGGACGGTGGATCGGGTCCGTGCGGGCCTGCAGGCCCTGGGACTGCCGGCCGGATACCCCGAGTACGTCCTCCACCAGATGGTGCGGGTGGAGAAGGATGGCGAGGAGGTGAAGTTCTCCAAGCGTGCCGGTTCGGGAATGACACTCCGGGAGCTGTTCGAGGAAGTGGGCGTCGACGTCACCCGCTACTTCTTCCAGATGCGTAAGCCCGACGCCCATCTGCTTTTCGACATGGACATGGCACTGGACCAATCCGACAAGAATCCGGTCTACAAGGTCCAGTACGCCCATGCCAGGATGTGCTCCATTTTCCGAAAGGCGGGCCTCGAGCCGTCAGAGATCGATGGCGCCGGCGCCGACCTTTCGGTACTGCGCCACGAGTCCGAGCGCGAGCTCATAAAGGAGCTTGGGGATTTCCCCGAAATCGTGGAGCGGGCCGCGCGGGATGCGTCTCCCCACGTCGTTTGTGACTACCTGGAACAGACCGCGGGGGCCGCCAACTCGTGGTATCACGCAGGCAACCCGACGCGAAATCCCGAGTTGGCCGTTCTCACCGACGATCGGACCCTCCGCGCGGCCAGGCTGGCCCTGGCCCGGGCCGTGCAGATCGTGCTTCGCAACGGCCTGACCCTGCTGGGCATCGATGCGCCGCACGAGATGATCCGGGGCGAAGACGGATCCGACGAAGAAAGCCACTGAAAACGAGGAAGACTGAGTGTCCATTCTCTGCGTAGGCAGCGTCGCACTCGACTCTGTGGAGACCCCCTTCGGCAAGGCCGACCGGGTGCTCGGCGGCTCGGCGGTGTACTTCGGTGCCGCGGCGACGGCCTTCCACCCCGTCCAGATCGTGGGCGTGGTCGGCGACGACTATCCGCTGGACGATCTCGGCTTTCTCGAGGCCCGGGGCGCCGACCTGGGCGGCATCGAGCGGGCTGCGGGAGAGAGCTTCTTCTGGGCCGGTCGGTACCACTACGACCTGAACACCCGGGACACGCTGGACACCCGACTCGGCGTCTTCGCCGACTTCGACCCGAAGATCCCCGACGCGTTTCGGGGGGCTCGTTACGTCTTCCTCGGCAACATCGACCCGGTCCTCCAGCTCGACGTGCTGGACCAGGTAGCCGCACCGGATGTGGTGGCGTGCGACACCATGAACTACTGGATCGAGGGGAGCAGGGACGCTCTGCTTCGTCTTCTGGAGCGTGTCGACATCCTCCTGGTCAACGACGAGGAAGTCCGACAGCTGGCTGGGAAGAGCAACCTTCTGAAGGCTGCCAGCTGGGTGCAGGACCGGGGGCCGGGCATCGTCGTCGTCAAGAAGGGGGAGCACGGAGCCATCCTCTTCGGCGACGATTGGATCTTCTACGTGCCGGGCTATCCTCTCGAAGAGATCTTCGATCCCACGGGAGCAGGCGATGCTTTCGCGGGAGGCTTCATGGGATATCTGGCTCAGTCGGATTCGGTCGACGCCGCCCATCTGAGAAGGGCCATGGTCTACGGGTCGGCGCTCGGGTCGTTCGCGTGCGAGGAGTTCAGCATCGGACGGCTACGCGACCTGACTCGTGACGAGGTAAGCGAGCGGGTGCGGCACTTTCGGAGGCTCACGGCCTTCGAGACCGACTTCGAGGGCGACGGCGCGGTGGGCGCGGTGGCCTCGGCAGCGACGGGATCCCCGGACGGATCATGACCCAAGATCCGAAGGGGGCGGGAAGGCCGACGAGGGAAGGACTCAGCTACGCCGACGCAGGCGTCGATCTCGACGCCGCAGAGCGGACCAAAGAGGGGCTGAAGGCGCTTGTCGCGTCCACCCGTGACCGCTTCACCCTCTCGGAGCTGGGCCAGTTCGGAGGCCTCTACCAGGTGCCGGATGATGTCGCCGGCCCGGTTCTCGTCTCCAGCGCCGACGGCGTGGGCACCAAGCTCAAGCTGGCCTTCGCCACCGGCCGTCACGACACGGTCGGCCAATGCCTCGTCAATCACTGCGTCAACGACATCCTGGTCCAGGGAGCCCGGCCGCTCTTCTTCCTGGACTACCTCGCGACCGGCGAGATGGACGAAGCGGTCGTGAACGACGTCGTGCGGGGCGTAGCAATCGCCTGCAAGGAGAACTCCTGCGCCCTTCTCGGCGGCGAGACGGCCCAGATGCCCGACTTCTATGCAGACGACGAGTACGACCTGGCCGGATTCGTCGTGGGCATCGTCGCCCGTGACGACGTTCTGGACGGCTCCAGGATCAGCGCCGGTGACGCCCTCGTGGGGCTCGCGTCCACGGGTCTGCACACCAACGGGTATACCCTGGCGCGAAAGATCGTCTTCGAGGTCATGGGCCTACAGGTCGACGATGGACTCCCGGGGACTGGACGTAGCGTCGGCGAGGAGCTCCTTGCCGTTCATCGTAGCTATCTGAATGTCCTGACGGGTCCGCTGTCCTCGGGGATCGTCCACGGACTGGCTCACATCACCGGGGGTGGGATCCCCGGAAATCTGCCCCGGGTTCTGCCCGATGGTCTCGGGGCGCAGGTGGATCGGGAGGCGTGGGAGGTCCCGGCCGTCTTCCGTTCCCTCCAGGACGCCGGTGACGTTTCCAGGGGCGAGATGGATCGGGTATTCAACATGGGCGTCGGTATGATCGTCGTCGTCGACCCATCCGAGGTCGATTCCGTGATGGCGGAGGCGTCTGCCGCAGAGATCGAGGCGTGGACCATCGGGTCGGTGGTGGACGGACGCGGAGTCCGCTACCGGTGAGGCTCGGTCGGCTGGTGACTCGGGTCGCCCTGGGGGCTGGCGTGGGAACGGTGCTGTCCTTGGCTCCGGCTTCCGTCCTCGCTCAGACGGCGGCTTCGGTTGCCGCTCGCTGTGTCGTGGCAGGCGGCGACGTCGACCTCTGCCGCACCGGCGCGACCGCTGCCCACTCGCTCCTTGGTCATTCAGCGCTGCAGGCTGGCATGGGATCTCCCATACCCGGCACCGCATCGAATCTCGGCACGCGGGTGGGGGGAGACCCTCGTCTCTCGTTCTACGTTCAATCCACCGCCTCGTCGTGGGGCCTCCCGGGGAGGGCCGACTTCGCCGAGGAGACGAGCCCACTCGTGACGGGAATCCGGCTCGGCGCCGCGGCGGGACTGTTCGACGGATTCCGCCTCATGCCCACGGTGGGTGGGTTCCTCGCCACCGACGTCTTCGTCGACGCATCGACGGTTTTTACGGGTGGAGGTGACGGCTTCTCGGGTCGGCACAGCGCGTTCGCCCTGGGAGCCAGGATCGGACTCGTCCGTGAAGGCTTCACGCTTCCCGGGGCCTCCGTCTCCCTCGCTCGCCGCTTCTCCGGATCCCTGGGCTATGGCGATGCTCCGGCCGGCGACGTCGTCGATGTCGTTGTCGATCCGTCGACCACCTCGCTGCGATTCGCCGTGAGCAAGGACCTCTTCGCCGTCGAGGTCCTCGGCGGATTCGGGTGGGACCGCTTTTTCAGCGACGTGACGCTCCAGATGTCCGACGGTGGAGGTGGCACGTTGGTCGTCGACGACGCCATGGAGGGGAGTCGGCGCCTCTACTTCGCCAGCGCGGCCATGACGTTCAGCCTGGTCCTGACCCTCTCGGTAGAGGGCGGCTGGGCCGGGGGGGCGTCCGTGATTCCCGGCTACACGGGAGCATTCGATCCCTCGTCGGGCGGCGCCTTCGGCTCGTTCTCTGCTCGGTTGGTCTTTTGAACGACGAGGGCGAATTCACCGCCATCGATCGCGTCCACCTGGAGCGCGCCCGGCTCCTGGCCCATCGCGGCTGGGGACACGTGCACCCCAATCCCATCGTCGGATGCGTCATCGTCCGAGATGGGGAGATGGTCGCGGAGGGATGGCACACCGAGTACGGGGGCCCCCACGCTGAAGTCATGGCGCTCCATGAAGCAGGGGCGGCGGCCGAAGGAGCTACGGCGTACGTCAGCCTCGAGCCGTGCAGCCACCAGGGGAAGACGCCACCGTGTACCGAAGCCCTGCTGCGAGCGGGCATCGGCAGGGTGGTCTATGGTGCTGCCGATCCCGGGGAGGCCTCTCGCGGCGGGGGCGCCCGTCTGCGGGAGGCCGGAGTTGAGGTAGTGGGTCCTACCTGGACCGTCGCGCGGGCCCGTTCCGAGAATCCGGCCTTCATGCATGGGGCACGGGATCCCGCTCCCTTCATCGCCCTCAAGCTCGCCATGACGTTGGATGCCCGTATCGCCGCCGGCGCTGGGAAGAGCACCCGAATCACCGGCCCCGAGGCCGAACTGGAAGTGCACCGGCTCCGTAAGGGCTTCGACGCCATCATGGTGGGGGGAAGCACCGCCACTATCGACGACGCCCGGCTGACCGTCAGGCGGGTACCTCCCGGCCGAAAGGCTCCCGCCAGGATCGTGCTTTCGCCCGACGCTGATCTTCCCCCGGGCGCGCGCCTCTTCGACGACATCGAGGACGCTCCGGTCCATGTCTTCTGCCGCGCCGACGCGCCAGATCTGGCCGTCAAGCGTTTGGAGGCGGAGGGAGCCGCGGTGCACGGCGTCGCTCACAACAACGGCCTCCTCGACCTCGGGTTGGTTTCGCGTAAGGCTCGCGAGCTGGACTTCCGTGCCATTCTCTGTGAGGGCGGAGGCCGCCTCGCTTCGGGTCTCCTCCAGGAGGGCAGGGTGCAGCGCCTCTACCTTTTCGTGGCGCCTCGCACGCTGGGCCCGGGAGCGGTGCCGGCCTTCCCCGACGGCGACAGGCTGGACTGGACGGCCTTCGGCCCGGCGGTACCGCCCATCACCCTCGGGTCGGACACCCTCATTGTTCTGGATCGCCAGGAGGATTCCGGCGTCGAGGAGAAGGCCTGATGTTCACCGGCATCGTGGAAACGACCGGTAGGGTGGTCGAGGTACAGAAGCGCGAGTCCACCAGCCGACTCCGGTTCGGCGCTCCGACCATCGCCGGAGACCTCGGCCTCGGGGATTCGGTCGCGGTAGATGGCGCGTGTCTCACCGTCACCGAACTGAGCCCGGACGAGTTCTCGGTAGACGTCATCGGCACGACGCTCGATCGGACCGTAGCCGGCATGTATGGCCCCGGCGCGCGCGTCAACCTCGAGCGGGCGGCCCGACTCAACGCGCGCATCGATGGGCATCTCGTTCAAGGACATGTAGATGGTGTCGGTCACTTAAAGCGGCGCATGAAGTCGGGGGAGTACTGGCTTCTGGACTTCGACATTCCCACGGAGATCCTCGACCTCACCGTCGAGCACGGCTCCATCACGCTCAACGGGGTCAGCCTGACCGTGAGTGAACTCCTACCGGAAAGCGGGGTTCGTATCGGCGTCATCCCGTACACCTATGAGCACACGAACCTCGGAGAGCTCGAAGAGGGCTCTCCGGTGAACGTAGAGGGTGATCTCATCGGGAAGTACGTCGCGAGGATTCTCTCCGCGCGGGGGCGCGACCCCGCCGGCAAGCTGCACGAGGGCCGGGCATGAAGTTCGACAACGTCGAGGACGCCATCGAGGACATCCGTCAGGGGCGGATGATCATCGTGGCCGACGACGAGGACCGGGAGAACGAGGGAGACCTTGTGATGGCCGCGTCCATGGTGACGGCGGACCATGTGAATTTCATGGCCCAGTTCGGCCGGGG
Organism: Gemmatimonadota bacterium; assembly: GCA_013002885.1. Lineage (GTDB taxonomy): Bacteria > Gemmatimonadota > Gemmatimonadetes > Longimicrobiales > Gaopeijiaceae > UBA2589. Next base: position 15,243 of record JABDLS010000129.1, read on the forward strand.
GCTCATCTGCGTCACCCTCACTCCCGAGCGGGCCGACGCCCTCGATCTGCCGCTCATGACCGAACGCAACACCGATCCTCAAGGCACGGCATTCACCATCTCAGTCGATGCTCATACCCGGTTTGGCGTCACGACGGGCATCAGCGCCCAGGATCGGGCCAAGACCATTCAGGTCCTGGCGGACAAGGAGACGAAACCGACGGATCTACGGCGTCCCGGCCACATCTTCCCGCTTCGTGCCAAGGCGGGTGGCGTTCTCCGACGCGTCGGACAGACCGAGGCCTCGGTGGATCTGGCGGAATTGGGGGGGCTTCCCCCTGTGGGCGTCATCTGCGAGATCCTCGACGCCGATGGGAAGATGGCTCGGCGGCCAGAACTCGAGGTCTTCGCCGAAGAGCACGACTTGAAGTTCATCACGGTGGCACAGCTCGTAGCGTACCGTCTCACCAAGACCCGCCTCGTGGAGCGGATTGCCGAGGCGAACATGCCTACGGCATTCGGCGACTTCCGGGTCATCGGTTACACCAGCGTCATGGACGGGCGCGAGCATGTCGCTCTGGTGAAGGGCGACATAGAGAGCAAGCCCGACGCTCTAGTCCGGATGCATTCGGAGTGCCTGACCGGAGACGTGTTCGGCTCCATGCGATGCGACTGCGGCGAACAGTTGGCTGCCGCAATGAAGCAGATCGACGAAGAAGGGTCCGGCGCCATCGTGTATCTGCGTCAAGAAGGCCGGGGTATCGGCCTCGGTAACAAGCTCAAGGCCTACCAGCTGCAGGATCAAGGCATGGATACGGTGGAGGCCAACGAGCATCTGGGCTTTCGCCCCGATCTGCGCGACTACGGCATCGGTGCCCAGATCCTCCTCGACCTCGGGCTGCACTCCATTCGCCTGCTCACGAACAACCCGAAGAAGATCGTCGGGCTGGATGGCTACGACATCGAGATCGTCGGTCGGGAAGCCCTGAAAGTGATCCCCGGTGAGCACAATGAGCACTATCTGGAAACGAAGCGCGCCAAGATGGGGCACATCCTTTGAGTACCGGAGGGTCTCCCGTCGACGAACGCCGCGGCAAGGTCGGCGCTGCGGATGTGCGGACAGCGGTGGTGGCCGCACGCTTCAACAGCCACATCACGGACAGCCTCCTCGCCGGGGCCCTGGCCGCCCTTCGCGAGCACGGCGCTGCGGACGAAGACATTGTCAGCATCCGCGTGCCCGGCGCATGGGAGCTCCCGCAGACGGCCGCCAGGGTCGTCCGCTCGGGTGACTTCGACGCCGTGGTCGCTCTGGGGTGCGTGATCCGGGGTGAGACGCCCCACTTCGAGTATGTGTGCCAGGAGGTGAGCCTCGGTCTCGGGGCCGTGGCGCGGCGATCGGACATCCCTGTGGTCTTCGGCGTCCTCACGACCGATGACGACGCCCAGGCACTGGCACGTGCGGGGGCCGGCCGGGACAACAAGGGGTACGAGGCGGCCATGGCTGCCCTCGAAATGGTGCAGGTCTACCGAAAACTCGGTGCCTCAGCGTGAGCCTTACCGAGGGCAGGGACCCGAAGCGTCTCGACCGACGTGAGCGGATCGACCGCAGTCGGGCACGTGCCTGGGCCCTCCAGATCCACTACCGGTGGGAGAGCAGCGGTGGCGAGGGCTCGCTCCGGGACACCCTCGTCGACACGACCGGGACCCGCAACATCGCGCCGCGGAGGCTGCCCTACATCCGTCGACTCGCGACGCTCCTCGACGAGCACGGCGACGAGATCGATCGGCTCCTGGCGGCACGGTTGGACAATTGGTCTCTGGACCGGCTTTCACGGATCGACCGCGCCGTCCTCCGGATCGGCGCCGCGGAGCTCCTCTACCAGGAGGAGATCCCCCCCAAGGTTGCCATCCAGGAGGCCATCCACCTGGCGGAGGCGTACGGCGGAGACGAGTCCCCCCGATTCGTGAACGGGGTGTTGGACGCGCTGTACAAGGAGCTAGCGGGCCGGACGTGACCGGGCTTCGGATACTGGTGGTCAACTGGCTCGACCGGGAGAACCCCCAGGCCGGCGGCGCCGAGACACACCTCCACGAGATCTTCGGCCGGCTCGCCAACCGTGGGCACTCGGTCACGGCGCTGGTCTCCGGGTGGGCGGGATGTGAGCCCCGGGCCCGACTCGACGGCATCGAGGTCCACCGCACGGGACGGCGATACACCTTTTCCCTGGCGGCTCCACGGTACTTCCGACGCCATCTTTCCGATCAGCCCTTCGACGTGGTCGTAGAGGACCTGAACAAGGTGCCCCTCTTCGCTCGCTTCTGGGCAGGGGCTCCCGTCGTCCTTCTGGCCCACCACCTCTTCGGGGGCACCGCCTTCCAGGCCGGCCCGTTCCCGGTGGCGCTCGCCACCTGGTGGCTCGAACGACCCATTCCGCTCCTGTACCGAGGCCTGCCCGCGGTGGCGGTTTCGGAGAGCACCCGCGACGACCTCGTCGCTCGCGGTCTTCGAGCCGAACATATCGAGGTCATCCCCAACGGCATCGACATCGACCGGTACACTCCTGCCCCGGGGGAGAAGACCGTCTCGCCGACGCTCGTATTCGTAGGACGGCTGAAGGAGTACAAGAGGGTGGACCTGATCCTGGAAGCCGTCGATCGTCTCGGGGGGCGTGGCCTCAACGTGCTCCTGGACGTGGTGGGCAAGGGGGAGCGTGAGGTCGCGTTGCGGGGGCAGGCCGACCGGCTTGGAGTGGCGGACCGGGTGCACTTCCACGGTTTCGTATCCGAAGGTGAGAAGGTCGAGTTTCTGCGGCGCTCGTGGGTCCACGTGCTCACTTCCCCCAAGGAGGGGTGGGGTATTTCCGCTATCGAGGCGGCGGCGTGCGGGACGCCCACGGTCGCCAGTGACGCGCCCGGGCTCCGGGAGTCGGTCGTCGACGGTGAGACCGGTGTGCTGGTCCCCCACGGCGACGCAGGCGCTCTCGCGGACGCCCTTGAGGGACTTCTGCGCGACGTGGAGCTTCGGACACGGTTGGGGCGCCAGGCGCGGGCATTCGCGGAGGGCTTCTCCTGGGACGAGTCGGCGAACGCCATTGAGGCGCTACTCCGCCGCGTGGCCGAATCGCCGTCGGGTGGTCGGCGGCAAAGCCCGTGACTAGCTTTGAGATCCCTGCCAGGGCATCCCTTTCGACAGGTTGGAATAGGTGAGAATCACCATCACCGAGCGCCACTGCACCATCCCTTCCCGTGTGACTACCCGGACGGAAACCGTCGTGGGCGGACTCACCAAGTACGAGGATCGGGCGACGGCAGCCGAGGTCGTGTTCTCTGACGAGAAGCACACCAAGAAGGCGGAGATCATCGTTCACATCGATGGCGCACCCCACGTCGTGGCCCGGGGTGAGGGACGAGACTTTCGTTCGGCCATTGATCAGGCTACCGACCGCGCGAAGCGGATGCTTCGCGACCAGCGTGCACAGAGGCGGGATCACCAGGCGCCACCTCTCTCCGAGCGCGTTTCCGGGGAGTGATCTCCGTCCACCGACGGACCGCCACGACGGTCGAGGAGCGGATCTGACCGGGCGCACCATCTCCATCAAGGAGATCGTCGAGATCAAGCGTGACACCCTCGAGCTCACCCAGCTCAACGAGGGTGTCGGCCTGGGCAACACGGCGGCCGATCCCGACGTCACGTCTCCGGGGCTCGCCCTGGCGGGGTACACCGCCAGGGTGCCCGAGGGCCGCATGTGGATCTTCGGCGAAACGGAGATGACCTACCTCGCCACACTTGATGAGACGGAAGGGGAACAGCGCCTGGACGAGCTCTTTTCCTTCGACGTTCCCGCCGTCTTCGTCTCGAAGGGTCAGGACGTACCGGAGTACTTCATCCGGGTGGCCACACGCCACGGGATTCCGGTCCTTCGCTCGCGGAGATCGACGAAGACGCTGTACCAACGCATCAAGCCCTTCCTCGAGATCTCGTTGGCCCCGACGACGACGCTCCACGGCTCACTGGCCAGTGTGTACGGCGTCGGGTTGCTCTTCATGGGTGACAGCGGCATCGGCAAGAGCGAGTGCGTCCTCGATCTCGTGGAACGGGGCCATCGATTCGTCGCAGACGACCTGGTCATCGTCACCCGTCAGGGCAACGACGTCCTCATCGGCCGCGGGCACGAACTCCAGGGCCACCACATGGAGATCCGCGGCATCGGCATCATCGATGTCTCTGCACTTTTCGGCGTGCGTGCCGTGCGACAGCAGAAGCGGATCGAGGTCATCGTGAATCTCGAGCTGTGGGACCAGGATCGGCCGTATTCCCGAACAGGGCTCGAGGAGGAGACGCGGGACGTACTGGGCATCGATGTGCCAACGCTGACCGTGCCACTGAACCCGGGCAAGAACATCACCGTCATCTCCGAAGTGGTGGCGATGAACCACCTGCTGAAATACTCGGGGACTCACTCGGCGGCCGCGTTCGACAAGAAGCTGAGACAGTATCTCGAGCAGGACTATGAGTAGCGGAGAGCCGGGATGAGCAGCGAATCGTCGCCGATGGGCGACCCGGGTGTGCGTGGTGTCGTGCTCGCCCACGGGCCCATGGCGCGTGCAATGGTCGACGCCGTTCGGCGAATCGCGGGAGACAAGGCCGACGCGCTGGTGCCCCTGTCCAACGATCAGAAGACCCCGGACGCCCTCAAGGAAGAGCTGGACCGGACCATGGGTGACGGGTCGGTGGTGGTATTTACCGATCTTCAGTCCGGGAGCTGCGGCATGGCCGCCCTTGCGACGTGCCGGGACGGAGGGAGGCGCCTGGTGGTTTGCGGGGTCAACCTCCCGATGCTTCTCGACTTCGTCTTCCACAGGGATCTCCCGGTCGACGAACTCGCGGATCGATTGGTGAAGAGAGGCAAGGCGTCCATCACGCGACCTCTCGCCAAGAGCTGAAAGGGTGTTCCTGGCCATGAGGTGGCTTTGACGTGGGAATCGTCCTCTTGAGGGTCGACGAGCGCCTGATCCACGGGCAGGTTGTGATCGGTTGGGGTCACGAGCTTCGGCCTGATCGCTACGTGCTCGTAGACGACGAACTGGCCGGGAGCCAGTGGGAGCAGGACCTCTACCGCCTCGCCGTCGTCGATACCGAGGTGGACTTCGTGGACGTGGAGTCGGCCCGCCAGAAGCTGGCCGAGTGGCGCGAGGACCACCGGAGGTCCATCGTGCTCACCCGGGACGTGGCGACCATGAGGCGACTTGGGGAGGGTGGCCTCCTCAGCGGCGAGAAGGTGAACCTGGGAGGCATTCATCACGGTCCCGGCCGTGCGGAGGTGCTGCGATACCTCCACCTCACCCAACAGGATCGAGCGGATCTGATGGCCCTTGCCGAGGAGGGGGCGCAGGTGAGCGCGCGAGACTTGCCCGACGCCCCCAAGGTGGCGTTGGCCACCCTCTTGGAGGACTAGGCCACGGCCTGGAGGAATCGACCATGGACATACTTCGACTCGGCGCCCTGGGTGGGCTGCTCGGCCTGGACGGAACGGCGGTGGGGCAGTTCATGCTGTCTCGCCCCCTCGTTGCCGGTATGCTGGCGGGTTGGGTGACCGGCGACGTAGTCCAGGGTACGCTCATCGGAGCGATTCTCGAGTTGTACCTCCTCGTGTCGGTTCCCTCTGGCGGGGCTCGCTTTCCGGAAGGGGCGACGGCGACCGTGGTGGCGGTGGCGTGCGCGGTTCCCTTCGATGGCGTGGGTGCTCTGCCTCTGGGGGTCGCCGGTGGGTTGGTCTGGGGCCAGGTGAGTGGAGTGACCGTGGACGCTCAACGTCATTTCAACGCGCGCCTCATGCCCGACGAGGGTGGAGAGGATCTCGCGGGCTCACTCACGAAGGGCCACCTCCTGGCCGTCCTTCTCGATTTCGTGCGAGGGGCGGTGGTCACGGCCGTGGGGATCGCCGGCGGTCGGTTCCTCATGGCGGCGTTCGTGGATCGCTGGCCCCTCGGGGCGAGCGCCTCCATGGTCCTCCTCCTGGTCGGTGGAGCCGTATCCGCAGGAATCCTGCTCAACGACCTCGGTGGGTTCCGGCGGCGCAAGGTCTGGTTCACCGCCGGTCTCGCGTTGGGACTCCTGGGGAGCCGGCTTCTGTGAAGCGCCAAGAGGACGTCGGGGCCCGGCGACAGGGGGACGGCCCGAGCTCAGCCGAGATGGCGGGTGTGGACGCAGTGGGTGTCGAGCCGGAGGCGCGGGGGATTTCTTCGGGGACCCGACTCTCCGTCTTCGCCCGCACGCTCCTCGTCCAGGCCTCCTGGAACTACCGTACGATGCTGGGATCGGGCGTGGCCTACGCCCTCATACCCGCGCTTCGCGCCCTGACCGACGACGACGATGCACTGGACGAGTCCATCAACCGGCATCTGGAGCACTTCAACGCACATCCATATCTGGCAGGCATCGCAGTTGGGGCCGTTGTGCGTCTCGAAGCCGAGGGAGCGGACCCGACCACGGTGAGGAAGCTCAAGCTCGCCCTGCGCGGGCCCCTGGGCAGCCTCGGAGATGCCTTGGTATGGGCGACGGTCCTACCTGGGACGGCGATGATGGCTCTGACGGCCTTCTGGCTTGGCGCGCCGCCCTTGGTAGCCGCGTTGCTGTTCCTCCTCGCGTTCAATGTCGTCCACCTCTGGTTACGAGCCTGGGGCTTTCGAGCTGGCCTCACCGCCGGTAGAGACGTGGGTCGCGCCCTTTCGAAAGCCGACCTGTCAGGGTGGACCCGCCGCCTGGAGCCGGTTGTCGTCGCTGTCCTTGGGGTGTTGTGCGGTGCTGTCGTCGGCTCCGACGATGGTCTCTTCGGCGTGAACCCCGCGTGGACGGTGCTGGCTGCCGGAGCCTTCGTCGTAGGACTGCTGGGAGGGCACCGAACCTGGCGACCGGCTGCGGCCCTCACCGTGGCCGCCATCGGCGTCGCTGCAATCGTGGGGGTGGCTTCATGAGTCACGACTTCGTCGCCCGAACGGTCGAGATCGTGAATCGGGCCGGGATGCACGCTCGTCCAGCAGCGCAGCTGGTGAAGCTCGCAGGAACGTTCGAGGCCGAAGTCCGCTTGGAGAAGGACGGCCTCGAGGTGAACGGCAAGAGCATCATGGGCGTGCTCATGCTCGCCGCCGAGCACGGGAGCAGTCTCAAGGTTTCGGCCCGAGGGGGCGATGCCGAGGACGCGGTCTCGGCCATCTCCGAGTTGGTGTCCCGGGGCTTCGACGAGATCGAGAGCTGATGTCCATCATCCTCGACGGTTCGCCTGCGTCCGAAGGGATCGCTTCCGGGAAGGTGTTCCTCCTGGAGTGGGGCGTGCCGGTGGTGCCTCACAAGTCCATCTCGGATGAGGATGTGGAAGAGGAGCTTGAGCGCTTCCATGAGGCTCGCGGGTGGGCCGTGGAGAGACTGGCGGAGATCAAGGCGCAGACAGCAGAGCGGCTCGGTATGGTGGAAGCCCGGATCTTCGATCCTCAGATCCTCATGCTGGAGGACCCGGAGGTCGTTGACGGGACCATGCGGTACATACGTGAGAACCGACTGAGCGCCCAGCGTGCCTTCGAGCTGAGGATGCTCGAACTTCGCTCCATGTGGAGTCGGACGTCCCATCCCATGGTCTTGGACCGACTGAACGATCTGGAAGACCTGATGATCCGGGTCCTGCAGCGCCTCCTGGGCAACAACGACCCCACGGACCTCGCTGATGTGGAGCAGGGTGTCATCGTCGTGGCTTCCAACCTCACTCCGAGCGTGACCGTCCAGCTCGATCTGGAGCGGGTTCGTGGCATCGCCACCGATCATGGCACCCGGACATCTCACTGGGCGATGCTCGCCCGATCCGCACGGATCCCCGCCGTGGTGGGACTGGGCCGCGCCACCGAAATGGCCCGCGAGGGTCAGGACGGCATCGTCGACGGCCGGATTGGAAGGCTCGTTCTCGATCCCGAGGGTCATGAGCGAACCAGCTTCCAACGGAGGCGACAGAAACTGTCGGACTGGGAGGAGGAGATCGGTGTGATCGCCGCTCTCGAGTCGGTTACCAAGGATGGTCAATACGTCGAGCTCAGGGCCAATCTCGATCTTCCCGGGGAAGCCGACGACGCGCGCGATCACGGCGCAGTGGGAGTCGGTCTGTACCGCACCGAGTTCTTGGTGGTTGGCCGCAGTTCCATGCCCAACGAAGAGGAGCAGTTCGAAGCCTACCGGAGAGTGGCGACGGCTTTCTCCGGGGGAGCCGTGTACATCCGCACCTTCGACCTCGGCGGCGACAAGTTTCCCATGTTCCTCCACATGCCGCAGGAGGAGAACCCCTTCCTCGGGTGGCGGGCCATCCGGGTATGTCTCGACGAGCCGGAGCTCTTCCGCACCCAGCTCCGGGCCATACTACGGGCCACGGCCCACGGCGACGTCCGTCTGATGCTGCCCCTCGTCAACGACGTGGACGAGATCCGACAAGTGCGTGAGCTCCTGGAAGAAGAGGCCTCCGGACTCATGAAGGCGGGTATACCCTACAACGCGGGCTACAAGGTCGGGGTCATGATCGAGACGCCGGCCGCGGCACTCGACGCCGCCGAGCTGGCCCGCTACTGCGACTTCTTCTCCATCGGGACCAACGACCTGGTCCAATACACCCTGGCGGTGGATCGGACCAACACCCGTCTGGCCAAGCTCTACAACCCGTTCCACCCCTCGGTGGTGCGCCAGCTCCACCAGGTGGCGCGAGTGGGCCGGGCGGCCGGCATCGAAGTCAGCGTGTGCGGTGAGATGGCTTCGACGCCTCTCGGCGCATTCCTCCTCATGGGGCTCGACATCATGGCCCTCTCCATGGCTTGGCCGTCACTTCCGGAAATCAAGAAGCTCGTCCGCGACATCCGCATGGAGGACGCCCGGACGGCGGCTCGGAAGTCGCTTACCGCCGCGACGAGCCAGGACGTCATCGACTGCCTCGTCGCCGGCATCGGTGACTCGGTGGATCTGTCCGTTTTCTCCGGCCGCTGGAGCTTGTCGGTCCCTCGGTGATTGGGTAGCGTTCGGCCGCCTCGAAGCCCTTACCCGCCGTACGAGGAGCGTTTCCTTGAGCACCACGCTGTTCACGTCCGAGTCCGTAACCGAAGGGCATCCGGACAAGATCGCCGACCAGATATCCGATGCCGTCCTGGACCATATGTTGGCCCAGGACCCCGGTTCCCGTGTCGCATGCGAGACCCTGGTGACCACGGGTCTGGCCCTGGTGGCGGGTGAAGTCACCACGGAGGGCTATGTACACCTTCCCGACGTGGTGCGCGGCACCCTGCAGCGGATTGGCTACACGAACTCGGCGTTCGGCATCGACGCGACGACCTGCGCGGTGCTCACGAATCTGGACCAGCAGTCGCCGGACATCGCCATGGGCGTGGACACGGGTGGAGCCGGTGACCAGGGCATGATGTTCGGGTACGCGACCGATGAGACCGACGACCTCATGCCGCCGACGATCCACTTCGCCCATGCCGTCACCCGGCAGCTCGCCACGGTGCGGAAGAGTGGAGAGATGCCGTGGCTCCGGCCGGACGGCAAGGCCCAGGTCACGGTGGAGTTCGACGGTGCCCGGGCCATCCGCATCCACACGGTTGTCGTGAGCACGCAGCACGACCCCGACGTCCGTCAGAGTGATCTGGTGTCGGCCGTCACCGAGAAGGTCGTGAAGCCCGCTCTCCCCGCGGATATGTATTCGGAGGACGACTGCATCCTTCACATCAACCCCACCGGCCGCTTCGTCATTGGTGGCCCCCACGGCGACGCAGGGCTCACCGGACGCAAGATCATCGTGGACACGTACGGGGGCGTTGGACGACACGGAGGGGGTGCCTTTTCGGGGAAGGACGCGACGAAGGTGGACCGCTCGGCGGCGTATGCCTCCCGGTGGGCGGCGAAGAACGTCGTTGCGGCCGGTCTCGCAAGGCGGTGTGAGATCCAACTCGCGTACGCCATCGGCGTGGTGGAACCGGTGTCGGTGCATGTCGACACCTTCGGGACCGGCAAGGTCTCCGACGACGAGCTCTCCCGGGCCGTCGCAGAGGTGTTCGACTTCCGGCCCAAGTCGATCATCGAGACGCTTGGCCTCACCGCGCCCATCTTCACGCCGACGGCGGCCTACGGCCACTTCGGCCGGACACCGGAGGTGCGGGTGCCCGCCACGGGTGGGGATTCCGTGCAGTTCTTCCCATGGGAGCTCACGGACCGCGTCGACGACCTGAAGACCGCCGTGGGAGGCTGAGTCGAAGGGGGCCCCGAAAGATCGAACCCCTGCGACGCTGGGGAGTATTGGTGGAAAGAGGGTTCGAGCCCGATCCCCATTCTTCCTCTCGGAGGTCCCCTCCACGTGTTGGTCGAGGTCAGAGTCCAGAGCCTGGCGCTGGACCGAACCACGAACACCCCCGTCGTCATCCTCCAGGAACTGGACGGAGAACGGGTCCTTCCCATCTGGATCGGACCGGGAGAGGCGAGCGCCATCGCCATGCAGTTGGCGGAGATGGAGTTCTCGCGCCCGCTGACGCACGACCTCATCTGCTCGGTACTCAGCGGACTGGGGGGCGACCTGCAGAAGGTGATCATCACCAAGGTGCAGAAGAGCACCTACTACGCCGAGCTCATCGTCCGACGCAACGGCGAGGTCATCTCACTCGACGCCCGGCCCTCCGACTCCATTGCCGTAGCTTTGAGGGTCGATGCGCGGATCTTCGCAGACGACCAGCTCCTCGAAGTGGCCACCATCGAGATCTCGGACGACGAGTCCACCGGCGAGGTGAGCTTCGAGCGTCTCGGTGGGCTGGACCCGGACGTGGAAATGGGGCCCGAGGAACTCAAAAAGCACCTGAAGGGACTCAACCCCGAGGACTTCGGGCGCTTCACGCCTTGAAGGTGGGGCTTGCATCCCTGGCGCTCCTCCTGGCCTGGCCCGGGGGCGTAGCCGGCCAACTTCCCGCCGCCGCCAGACTCGAAGGCACAGCCTATGTCGGCGAGTCGGTGATGACCGGTGGTACGGTGGTGTTGCACCGCATTTCCGACGGAAGCCAGGGTCAGCTCGACTCTCTTCGAATCGGGGAGGCCGGAACCTTCGCATTCGACCTGCCGAACGTGCCCAATCCCGCGCAAAGCGACGTCTTCTTCGCCTCAGTGCGGCATCAGGGGGTCCTCTACTTCGGGCCGGCCATCACCTCGGCCCTGCAGCTCGACTCCATCTACGAGATTCACGCCTTTGACACGCTCCTCGCGCCAGCCGAGGGGGTGCCGGTGGCCCTCCAGTCACGGAGCGTGTTCTTCGAGCCCGACTCCGCTGGGTGGCGCGTCACCGATCTCTTCCAAGTCCGCAACGACGAGCCGCGAACCATCGTCTCTCGTTCGGGCGGGCGGGTCTGGTCACACCCGCTCCCCGCGGACGCCAGAGATGTCACGACCGGGGAGGGAGAACTCGCCTTCGACGCTGCCACGTATGAGGGTGGAGAACTCGTCGTCCGGGCGGCGCTGCCTCCGGGTGAGCGGCTGTTCGTGGTTCGCTATGGGGTGGACGATCTGGAAATGAGCCTCCCCGTAGGCGGGCGCACCGAGGCCTTGGACGTGCTCGTGCGTGAGCCGGCCCCACCCCTCAGCGTAGAAGGGCTCGAGCTCGTCGACCGCGTGGAGCTCGAGCCCGGGTCGACGTACCTCCGATACACTGGCGCCGAGCTGACGACCTCCGAGGTGGCGATCTCGCCGCGAGAGGAGACGTCGCCGCCAAGGGTGGAGTGGGCGGCGGTTATCCTGGCGTTCCTCCTCACGGGGGCGGCCCTCTTCATCTTGAGGCCTTCAGCGACCCGCGCGAGGGCGGCGGTCGGGCCGGCACCGCCGACAGAGGCGGACCGGACGGTCGCTGCCGCCGACACCGCAGCGAGCGATCGAACGGCACTCATCAAAGACGTCGCCCTGCTCGACGAGCAGTTCGAGGCCGGCGGATCGACCGAGGAGGATCGGGGGGAATACGAACGCCGGCGGGCCAGGCTCATCGCCCGGATTCGGGCCCTCGACGGGAGCGAATGAGGGGTGGCGCCGGTCACGACGCTCGCCGTCTTGCTGAGGGGCTACAACTATGGCGACTCCAGCCGGATCCTCCGCTTCTATACGCGTGAGCACGGGCTCCTGAGCGTTGTGGCGAAGGGAGTGCGCGGACGGAGTGGGAAGGGGGCGGCCACTCTATCCAGCTTCGCTACAGGGGAGTTGAGTGCCTACGTGAAGCCTCAGCGCGATCTGCACACCATGAAAGACTTCCATTGCACCCGCCTTCGCGAAGAGCTCGGACAGGAGGTCCTTCGCTTCGCGGGGGCATCCGCGGCGGCCGAGTTGGTCCTCGTCCATGCGGAAGCCGAGAGGCAGCGGGAGGTTTTCGAAGCCTTGGAGACGGCGCTCGACGGTCTGGCCCAAGCTCAACCCCTGAGCTTGCCGGCCACTGCCCTCGCCTCGCTGTGGACCATTACCGAGGCCTTCGGTTTCGCGCCCCAACTCGAACCGTGCGTGCGGTGTGACACGCCCCTGGACGCCGACGAGGTCGGGCGCTTCGACTTCGGCGCTGGCGGCATTCGATGCAACTCGTGTGGGCACGACATGGCCGGCCCGAGAGTCGGGCCTGTGGCCAGGGCCCAGTTGGCGGCGCTGCTGGTCGGCGATCTGCCGCAGGATTTCACCCATGCGCGTCAGCACCTGGCGCTGGTGTCGGACTTCATCGCGTACCACGTGGCGTCCAAGCCTCTCAAATCCCTGCGCTTCCTGGGGGGGCTGCTCCCCGAGACACCGGTCGGGCCCGACAATGACTGAAGGGCGGGCCATCTCCGATCTGATCCTCGGGACAGCCGGGCACATCGACCATGGCAAGACCGCTCTGGTCGAGGCGCTGACAGGGACGAACACCGACCGACTCCAGGAAGAGAAGGCCCGCGGCATCACCATCGAGTTGGGCTTCGCCGCATTGGCCCTCGACACCGGACCGACCTTCGGGGTCGTGGACGTACCCGGCCACGAGGCCTTCGTGCGAGCCATGGTGGCGGGGGCCGCCGGAATGGACGTCGTCTTGTTGGTTGTGGCGGCCGACGAAGGCATCATGCCCCAGACGAAGGAGCATCTGGCCATCGTCGAGCTGTTGGCCGTACCTGCCATGGTCGTCGCTCTCAGCAAGTGCGACCTCGTCGAGGAGGAGTGGCTCGAGCTCGTGGAAGCCGAGATCTCGGAGACGCTGGAACCCACGGCCTACCGGGGTAGTGCCATGGTACGGACCTCGGCTTCGGAGGGGACCGGCCTCGACGAGCTCCGCGAGGCCATCGTAGATGCAGCGTCGAGGAGTCGGCGGTCGGCGGCCGACGACCTGACACGCCTGCCGCTGGACCGGGTGTTCACCATTCGTGGCACCGGAACGGTGGTCACCGGAACGCTCTGGAGTGGGCGTCTGCGCAGAGACGAGAAGATCCGCATCCTGCCTCAGGGGCTGGACGCCCGGATTCGGGGCGTCCAGGTGCACGGACGCGAGGCCGGTGAGGCGACGGCTGGGGCGAGGACGGCTGTGGCGCTGGTGGGCGACGGGGCGGATCGAGAGGTCGTGGCCCGGGGCTCCACTCTCGTCGTCGAAGACGCCTGGACCCCGACATGGATGCTCACCGTACGCGTCCGGATGCTCACAGACACCGGGTGGAGCCTCGAGCACAACCAGAGGGTGCACCTCCACCTGGGGACCGCCGAGGTCCTGGCCCGCGTCGCCCTCCTCGAAGCCCATGCCATAGGGCCCGGGGGTGCGGGATGGGTCCAGCTACGCCTGGAGGAGCCCGTCGTTGGCCGGGGTGGCGACCGCTTCGTCATCCGGGCCTATTCTCCGGTCACGACCATCGGCGGCGGAACGGTAGCCGAGTCTCACCCACCGAAGCGGACGCGCTTGACGAGCGAGGAGCGGGATGCCCTCCAGGCTCTCGCGGCGGGAGAGCCGGAAGAAGCCATAGCGGCGGCCCTGGAGTTGGCGGACTGGGCTGGAGTGGATCGCGACGAGCTCGCCGTGCGTACCGGCCTCCGCCCCGCCGAGGTGTCGGCTTCGCTGGACCGGCTCGGTCCCCAGAACCACATCCAAGCGGGCGGCAGGGTCTTCGGACCGCGGGTAGCCGACGAGGCGCGAGCGCGGATCCTCCTGGCGGTGGAAGCGGCTCACCAGGCCGACTCGCTGCTCGCTGTCGTCTCGACCGCGGCTGCACGCGGGGGCATACCTGCCTGGGTATCTGGGGAGCTGGCGGACGCGGTGCTCACACGGATGACGGACGAGGGACTGCTCGAGACGGCCGACGGGGGCGTGCGCGTCCCTGGCCACCGGGTAGAACTCTCTGCGGATCAGGAGGCCGCGTCCGAGCGCATCGTCACCCTCCTCCGCGACGGAGCACTGGGCCCGCCCTTCCTGTCCGATTTCCCTGAAGAGGTTCGGGCTCGCGCGGACTTCCGCCCACTCCTGCGGAGGCTCCACGATACGGGTGAGGTCCGCCAGGTGGCCGAGGAGTATTACGTCGCCGCCGAAGAACTCGACGCGGCGATAGATCGGGTCCGATCGACACTGGGTGGGAAGGGAAGGCTTGGACCCTCGGATTTCCGTGAGGCGCTTCCGGTTACGCGCAAACATCTCATCCCACTTCTCAACCATCTGGATGGCTTGGGCATCACCCTGCGCACGCCCGAAGGGCGGGAGGTGCCCGAGGGGTGAGGGAGCGACCGAGGCAACGAAAACGCGAGGACCCGAGTCGTATAGGGTGTCGGGGGAGTCCAGGAAAAGCATGTTTGCTTGACCGGTGGTCCCCGCTGGGTCTAGTATGACTGAAGGCATGCGTGCCGACGGTAATCACACATGGAGCGCGATTGACGCTTAGCTACTGCACATCGGTTGTGCGGAGGTCCTGATGAGGCGCACGTTGGGCGTCTTGTCCGTCCTCCTTTGTCTGCTCTGCGGCGCCGAGGCCGTTTCTGCTCAGGATGCCCGGACCAGTCAGGCGAACGGATTCCAACTTGGAAGAAGCTATCCGAACCCGTTCAACCCTGAGACGACGATCCCCTTCACCCTTGGTGAGGAGCTCTTCGCTGATGGGCGTCCTGTTCGTGTGTCCATGCGCATCTACAACATCCTCGCGCAGGTCGTCGCCCATCCTGTGGCGCTGGGGCACCCCAACGGCGAAGGCATCGGCGTAGACGCCCTCGAGTACTATCAGCCCGGGGAATACGAGGCTTTTTGGGATGGCACAGACCAGATGGGTCGCCAGGTCGCCTCGGGGATCTACCTGATGCAGATCTCCGTCAACGGCCTCAAGCCTCTTTCCCAGAAGCTCTACGTCCTGAAGTAGAGCGCGCGGCGGGGGACGGCTCCGGAAGGGGCTAGGGCGCCTTTTCGTCCAGCAGCTTCAGGAAGGCCTGAACGCTACCGAGCTCCGACAGCATCGTCGGCACCTCCGGATCCTTCGCGAACTGGGCGATCTTGCCGAGTACAGGGAGGTACTGGTTCGAGACCTCCAGAGGCGGCGCGATGATGAGGAAGAAGTTCTTCACCGGTGCGCTGTCGATTGCGTTGAAGTCGAGGCCGGTGTTCTTGCGCCCGTAGGCCAATCGCAGACGGTTGACCACGAGTGAGCGACAGTGGGGAATGGCGATGCCCTTGCCGATTCCCGTGGAGCCCAGGTTCTCGCGTCGTTTCAACGTCTTGAAAAGGATGCCCTCGGATTTCTCATCGAGATCGAGAAGGCCGACGAGCTCTTTGAGAACGCCGTCCTTGTCCTGGGACTCGAGATCGAGCTCCACGGCATCGGCCGTGAAGAGTTCTCGCAGCCTCATGAAATGCCTCCAATGTGGGGCTTGTTGTTTCGGTGTCTGGGAGCCGTTGGAGTCGGTTCGGCGCCATCGGCCCGGGAAGACCTACCCCGGATCTCTTCTACGGATTCACGCCCTTTCATAGTTTCTTCGCCATGGCTCCGAACTTTCTAGAGATGCTCGGTGGCGTAAACACGCCGCTCTACCTGGCGCCCCAGGCCGGGGTGAGCGAATCGCCGTTCCGTCGGCTATGTCGAAGGTTCGGTGCCGACGTCCTGGTCAGCGAGTTCGTGAGCGCTGCAGGTATCGTCATGAACAGCAAGCGATCCCGAGACTACCTTCGTTTCGACGAGGCCGAGCGCCCCATCGGCATCCAGATTTTCGGAGCGGACCGTGCCATGATGGGGGACGCAGCAGCCTTCGTGGCAGAGGTATACGGCCCCGACTTCATCGACATCAACTTCGGATGTCCGGTAAAGAAGGTGGTAAAGCGAAATGGGGGCTCCGGATGCCTGAGGGACCTGGATCTGGTGGACACGCTCATACGAGCGGTGGACGATGCCACCGATCTGCCCACTACCGTGAAGATCCGTAGCGGCTTCAACGAGTCCGATCGCGATCCCGTCCGAATCGGCTTGAGATGCGAGCAAGCTGGCGCCCTGGCCATCTGCCTCCATCCACGTACCCGCGCCGACATGTACTCCGGGCAGGCACGGTGGGAGGAGATCCGGGCGCTCAAGGAGGCCGTGCAGATTCCCGTCATCGGAAACGGCGACATCACGAGCGGCGAAGACGCCCGCCGCATGCGCGACGAGACCGGGTGCGACAGCGTCATGATCGCCAGGGGGTCCCACGGGGACCCGTGGATCTTCAAGCAGGCCAGGGCGGCACTGGATGGCGAGCCAATCCCGCCTGATCCCGACGTCGACGAGCGCTTCGACATCTGCCTCGAACATGCCCGTAACGCCATCGCTTTCGAGGCGGATTCCGACCGGGCCATCATCGACTTCAGGAAGCACCTCGGATGGTACACCAAGGGACTTCCCGATGGACGGCGCCTGAGGACCGAGCTTTTCCAGTCCACCTCGTTGGAGGACGTCGAGCGGCTCCTCGAGGCGTACCGGGCGGAACACCTTGCGGCCGCCGTCTAATGATTCCAGGGTAGCTTTTCGGAACGAGTGGGCCTCACTCGTGTTATCTTGAAGGACGATGTTTGACAGACATCTCCACGCACCACGGGCTGTTTCGGCCGCGGTGCACCTCATCGGGGGCGTCACGGTTTCGACGTGTTTGGTGAAAGTGGAGCAGCGTGCCGAGGTTCTCGATCCTCGTAAATCCTCGGGAAAATTTTCAACTGCCAACAACAACCTGGCACTGGCCGCTTAAGGTTCGTCCTTAAGTAGTCCGTCCCCTGGATTGCCCGCCCGAGGCGATCCTTGCGGACGTCGATAATTCGGGCTGGTCCTCCGGTCACGTCACCGGGCTGGAGGACGAGACACTTCAGGTGACTGGCCGAGGGTCCGGTTGTTCGCTGGCCACCCGCGGCGAGATACTCAGCGATCTACGCACGTAGAAGCTCTTCTGGAAGCAATCGCGGACGCGGGTTCGACTCCCGCCGCCTCCACTCGGCCCTACCGGCATTGCCCGGTAGGGCCTTTCTATTGTTCCCGAGTGGTTGCGGCGGGAGGCGAACC
>JABDLS010000147.1 GCA_013002885.1 Gemmatimonadota bacterium
ACGCCCGCGGTACGAATGAAGTCTCGACGTGTCGGGCTCATGCTGCTCCTCGTATTGATGTCATCATGCTGGGCGGATCCGCCCTCATCGTGGAATGGGCATGCCGAAGCGTACGACCGCCTCCCAGGAGCGGTTTCTCACGGAGACGAAGTCACCGGTGTAGGCATCTCCCAGACCGTCGAAGAGGCGCCCCTCGATACCCACGCGCCTCCCCTGGCCGATCCCGACCCCGACGCCGGCCCCGATGAGAATGCCGAAGACCGAACGCCCCTCGCGCTCGAGGGTGGTCTCGAAGCCGGGCGATACGCGACTCCGAAGAACGTTTTCGAACGCGGGTCCCGCCGCCACGTGCAACCGGGCCGGCCCCGCGTCGAGGGCCATCTTCGCACGCACGCTTACGGCCAGGTAGTCCGTCCGCACCGCACCCTCCACCAGGGTGGTCCCGGAATCGACGACATCTCCGCCACGCTGAATGAAGGCGCCCTCGGCGAGAACGCTGATTCCCGACACCGGCGTGGCGGCGTCCACGAAGGCGCCCACCACGAGTCCCGTGACACGCTCGACCTCGGCGTCGGGACTCCACTCCTGCTCGTTGGTATTGAAGCCGGCAAAAGCTCCGATGCGCGAGTTCTGCGCCGAGCCGGGATGCGCCTGGGCGGCGACGAACATGAGCGCCACAGCGATCGGACCGAGAGTCCGAAGCCCCATTTGAGCGTGCCAATGCGTCATGCGTTGGACCGCCCCGGCGTTTCATCGCTCATGGTGATGCCGCTCCCGATGCTCTCGCAACAGGTCGCGACCGAAATCCCCATCGAAGTCCCGCCAGACCGAGTGGATGTGGTTGGCGCCGTTCTGTGTGTTGTCGTACTCGATGAGGAAGGTCGGGCCCTGGAGGCGATAGTAGTGCGGTTGTCCGCGCTCGAGGCCCCCTGCCCATCCGAAGGTGATCTCGTCGATGCCCGCCGCCCCGATTCGTCGGCCCCGCTCCGACGCTAGGCCGTCGGACATCATCTCGAGGTAGACGTTCACGAGATCGATGACGAGGCCACGCTGCTCCTCGGTGAGGTCCGAGACCGCGATGCCTTCGGGAGAGAGGGGATCGATGTCAGCCTCGGCGCCCGTAACGATGTCTCGTGGCGCTTCGGCGGCGATGGTCGCCTGCCGGAGCTGACCGGAGTCGAGCGACTGAACCAGAGCCCGGCCTGCGTCTTCACGGTCGCCGAGGACCCTGAGCCCTTGCTGCGGCCCGTCACGGACCTCGGCAGGGTTCGCCCCGGCGAAGGCCGGCGCGACGACGCCCACGATACCATCGACCACGGTGAAGTGCAGGGACAGGTGGTGCCCTTCGAAACGCCACCCCCACGTCTCACCGGGACCTGGCGCACCGAAGATCGAAAGGAGGTACTCGTCGCGATCGCGGGCGAAGCGCCCCCCGCCCTCCAGGGCGAGAAGCACATCTTCCAGTTCCATGATCTGCGTGGCGGTGAGGTAGCCGTTGCGACTCAATCCGGCGCGGAGCAGATCGTGGGCCCGCTCGAGCTGGTTCTCGTCGAGGGCGGCGAGCATGACGCCGCGGCGCTCGAACATCTCGTTGGGAATGAAGTGGAAGCGCAACCGCTCATCGGAATCGAAATCGAATGTCGCCTGGGCACGCTGGGGGCCAGTCAGCGCCGCAAGAAAAGCTCGGGCCGCGTCGGTCATCTGCGCGACGTCGCCACGGCTTCCATACCCCCGCTCCACCGGCTCGGCCAGCGAGTCCCAACCATACGCCTTCTGGATTCGTCGGGAGATCTCGCCGGCCACCACGCCTCCTGCCGATGCATTCGTCATGATGGCGAAGCCGTATCCCTTCGCCTTGTGACCGAGGATCTGAGCCCTGAAGCCCCAGTTGCTTCCTCCGTGACCGAAGTACCATCCCTCGCCGAGTGACTGGATGCTGAAGCCCACCCCATAGGGTCCTACGCCAACGGGGGTCGTCATCTCTACCGCCGACGCCCGTGAGATGGCCCGGTCGGGATGACCCGCGAGGGCGCGCTGCACTTCGGTGACGAATCGCGCGAGGTCAGTCGGCGTCGTCCAGAGACCGGCAGCAGCCAGCTCGGGATATACGTGCCACTTGGCCCCCATCGACTCGCCTTGGCGACCATGCGCCCGGGCCGCGTTGCGGTCGTGCTTCGGCGCGATGGGTTGGCGAAAAGAACTCCTCGTCATACCGACGGGGTCGAGCACGTCACTTTCGAGGACCTCGTCGAAGGGCCGTCCTCGAGCGTCGGCCAGTGCAACCTGCATGACCGTGACGCCGCCCCCCGAGTACTCGTAGAAGGACATGGGCTCCCGTTCCATGAACACCGGCCCGACGTTGGACAGGTCGTGGCCGTCGAGGATCTGGACCGGCGTCGGAAGCGGCGCGTCGGGTTCGTACCCTGGAAAGCCGAAGGCGTCACCGAGACCGGAGGTGTGGCTGATCAGTGTCCGAGGCGTGACGGGTCGTCGCTCCGTGAGGCCTTCTCCGTCGAGGGTCCAGGACGTGAGGACTGCATTCACGTCGTCATCGAGGGCAAAGAGGCCGTCCTCGACGGCGGCCATGACCGCCATGGCCGCTACGGGCTTACTGATGGATGCCGCCTGGAACATCGTCCCGGTGTCTACCCGCCGACCTGTCTCCACGTCCGCGACACCGTACCCCCTGGCCCAGTGGACCTCGAAGTCGCGGATGACCGCAACGCTCACGCCAGGGACGTCGAGGCGATCCATCAACTCCTGGACCGTCAGATCGCCGAATCCGTTCTCGCCCGGCTCGTCCTGGGGTCCTTCGATGAGGGCCTGGGCTTCGGCGGTGGTGATCGGCAGTGCACCGCCCGACTGCTGTGCGAAAAGAGCTCCTGGCAGAAGTGCGCCAACCAGAAGGGCGACAGGCACTAGGGAGCCCGACAGGAAAGGTCGAACCGAGTTCCTGGCGAAGGTACCTCCGTCCTGGTGCCGGGAACGGACGTCGGGGATGCGCGAGTTACTCATGCGTCCAGATGGAGAGGGGAATCGTCCGGCGCCTCGACCGGGCTCGACAGAGTGTCGATGAGCCGACCCCGCTGCAACCGCCTGGAGACCAAGCCGTAGGTATCGACCGCGGCTCGGGTGCGTTGGGGGACTGGCCCCCGGCGGCCGCGGCCGTAGCTTCAGTGTCCCTTCAACTAGGAGTTCGCATGATACGTCGACTCTCGATGGCAGCCCTCGCCGTCCTGATCGCGCTTCCCGGCGCGGTTCAGGGGCAGGAAGACCTCATGATGCGGGTGGATCGGTCCACCAACGCGGCCGATCCCGACGACGTTCCCGACGTCACCATCACCAATGTCGATGGTGGATTCGAGGTCCACACCGGGCCGGCCGCCGTGGTTTGGGACGAAGGTCAGACGGCGTCCGGAGAGTTCAATCTCTCGGCAACGTTCACACTGCTCGAGCCCAGCGGCCACCCGAACTACTACGGCCTCATCTACGGTGGCAGCAATCTGAACACCGACGGACAGAACTACATGTACTTCCTCATCGCGCAGAATGGGACGTACATCATCAAGCATCGAGCGAACAATGAAACGGTGCATGACATCGTGGGTCGCACACCCCATGACGCCATCAACGACGGCGCGGCCACCAACGACCTGGAAGTCCGCGTTGGGGCCGACGAGATCGCCTTCGTCATCAACGGACAGGTGGTGCATACCACGGAGAACGCCGGCATGGCAGGACGGACGGACGGCATCTACGGCGTGCGGGTCAACCACGTGATCCCCGGCGTCCGCGTGGAGGGCCTCTCGGTCTCCCAGTGAGTTGACGTCAGAGCGACGCGTCGAGGGCTGACTCCGAAAGGAGACGACGTGAAGGCGCCCGGGGTACCGACGGTACCCCGGGCGTTCGTACAACCGGCGGAAAGTGGCCGAGACCCCGCTCAGCCGAGCGTCGACTCCAGTAGCTCGGCGTTGAACCCGACGACGACCTTCTTGCCCACCCGCAGGGTGGGCGCCCGGAGCTTGCCGCTTCGCCCCAACATGAGGGTCAGCAACTCATCGTCGGTGGGACGGTCCTTCTGGAGGTCGAAGTGGACCGTCTTCCGGCCCTTCGCGACGAAGAGCTCGTCGGCGCCCTTGAGCACCTTCAAGGCGTCCGAACCCTCGATGGGCTCCTTGCCAGCGCTCTGCACCTCGCCGTCCTCGATCTCGTTCTTCGCAAGAAACTCTTGCGTGCGTTTGCAGCTCGTTCAGCCGGGGCGGTGGTACCGCCACTCGAGGCTGTCTGTCATGTTCTGCCACTCCTCGGCTTCGATTCATGGTGGTATGGTCGGAACCACTTACCCACGATGACCGGGATGGTGCGGCGGGTCATCGGGCCCGCGGTCGTGGTGGGGTCAACACCGGCACGACTCCTTCCCCACGAGAGCGACGAGGATGGCACCGGGAAGGACGAAGGCGACCGTCCGCAAGACGTCTATCCGTTGCACTTCAAGAAGTCGTATGTCCTCGATCATGACCGCGCCCGGAGCCGCCGTGGCGATCAGGGCCCCCGCACGGATCTCCGGAACCAGCAGTGTCAGGACCTCCCCGTCGGTCCTGGTCACGCGCACACGAGGCGGCGGGTCGACTTCCAGGAGAGCCTCCGGTGACATACCCGCAGGCTGCCAGGTACGGCAGCCGGCCAGGGGGAGGACCAGAACGAGGAGGAGGATCAGCGGCCATCGTTTCATCGCGCGGGCGCTCCTGGAAGTTGGGATCGTATCAGGCCCGCCCTGGGAGTGACCCCGACGGCGCGCCTCCGCCCCAAATTGGGTCGTTCTCCCACCAGCCGCGACCTGCGAGGGCTTACGGTTGCGGCGGTTCATCCAGCCGCCAACTGAAGAGACGTGCGGCTTCCGGCGTCCCGCCACGGCCCCCATACAACGCTTTCGCGGCTTCGTTGCCGGGCTCCGTCAGGACCCACGCCGCACGACACTCGAGGAATTGGCCATGGTCGAGAAGCGCCTGCACGAGGAGCCTGCCAAAGCCCCGACCGCGAGCCGACTCGGTCACTCCGACCTCGTTGATCCACAATTCGGCAGGCTTGTCCGGATGCACGTAATGAAGGGCAGAGGCCATCCCCACGACCACTCCGTCGAGGATGGCCACGGCAAGGTGGTGACGCGGATCGTCGAGGAACTCGCGCACCAACCTGCTGTCGAGCTCGTGGTCGAAAACCCCCTCCGCCACACTGTCGAGAACCGATGCGTCCTCCGGAGCGAGGACGCGAACGACGCTCAGAGCGGCCAGTCCCTCAAGATCCGCTCCGTCTCCTCCGCATGGCCCGTTTCGTCGGCGACCATGTCCTCGAGCTTGACCATGAGTCCTTTGTCGCCGAACGCATCGGCGTCTTCGGCCCGCTGGGTGTAGTCCGCGATGGCTCTGCGCTCCGCGGCAAGAACGGCCTCGAGCATCTCTTGATTGCTGGACGCCGGCGCGACGTCTCGTGCTACCGTCGTGGGCTCGCCACCCAGGGCGACGATCTTGTTCGCAAGGTACTGGGCATGCTGCTGCTCGTCGGGCACTTCCTCGAGGAAGAAGTCGACCAGCTGTGGTCGATAGGGCCCCGTGGCCTTGGCGGCGTAAGTCGTGTATTGGATCACAGCGCTGAGTTCCCCAGCGAGATCTTCATTGAGTCGATCGATGAGCTCGTTCTTGTCCACGTCTATCTCCCTCGATGCCGAGTTGCTTGACTGGTTAAGTATGTAAATCTCGCCACCCCCTGCGCGTGTGTCCAGCCGACATGATCAACGGTAGGTCAGCTCCACGACCCCTTCCATGACGAGCGTGAACGTGCTCCCGTCGGACGGGGTGTTTCCGTCCGAGCGAGGATTGCCCCGGAACGAAAACGTCGCCGACACGCTTTCGGGTGCGACGGCCGCCAGCACGAACTCACCCGGAGGTGAGAGCCGCTCGGTACTGAACCCTTCGAAGTCGGGATCGCCGGGGTCGGGGTGGAAGAAGCCGAACATCGTCATCTCCGCTCCGGCGAAGTTCTGCACTGTGTACGTACCTGGATCCAGTTCGCCTGGAGCATCGATCTCGACGATGAGCTCCGGGTCCTCCGGCGGACACGTCGGGCACGGCCGCCACAAGCTGGTGATCCGGAGGGACCCACCATCGATGTCCAGATCCACCTCGACGTCGTTGAAGGTGAGTGCCTCGCCGTCTACCGACGCGGCGAGCGTCCCCTGCCAGCTCCCGAATCCGTAGTCGACGCAGCTGGCGACCCGGGAGACGGATGAATAAAGGCGCGTCCCACTCGCCGCGTCGGTGAGCGACAGCACTGCACCGTCCACCGAAAAAGCGAATCGCTCCTGGCCGCCGCCGGACGTGGCATCGAGGCTGAGGACGAGTTCGTCGCCCGCCTGCGCCCAGCTCCCGGAGACGCGTCCGCACTGCATGGACGGTATCGATGCATCGACCCGCTCGAAGGTGCCGTCCGTAGCCAGCCCGAGGGTGACTTCGGAGTCCGCATCGGAGAACTGCCAGATTCCCGTCGGGTCATCGTCGGGCATGGGGACACCCACCGTACCACCGCAGGCCCCGCCGCCGACCAAGCCCGCCGCCAGGACCGTCAGAACGGACAGCCTCGTCATGATGCAGCCTCGATGTGGACGATCTCCGGATCACCCATCCCCGATGGGGTGACGGGGACGCGCCCCACGGTCACAGGGAGGTTGAAACGCCTGTGACCGGCCGCCCCGGGGTTGAAGTACACCACCCCTTCCCGGGTGGTGACGTCGGGCCGGTGGGAGTGCCCGTAGACCACCATGTCGAAGTCCGCTGCAGCAGGGTCGAGATCCAGGTCCTCGACGTCGTGGACCATGTAGATCTGCGCCCCCTGGAGGGAGACGATCTCCGTGCGAGGAAGCAATTCGGCCCAGGGACCGCGGTCGGTGTTGCCACGCACCGCGTGAACCGGAGCGATCTCACCAAGGGCGTCGAGGATGTCCTGACCACCCACGTCCCCGGCGTGGAGGATGACGTCGCTGCCGTCGAGGGCCGCGACGGCCGAGGGTCGAAGGAGACCATGGGTATCCGAGATCACACCCACGGCGAGGGACCCACGTTTCGTCGTATCGGTCATTGGTCAGGGCTGCGTGGTTGGACCAAGAACCGCTGGCGGACGGCCGAGGTCGGGTGGCAAATCGGTTGCTGGCGGACCTCTGGAAGCCGCAGCTTCCGGGTCCGACTCCGTGTTCCGCCCTGACAGAACCCCGAAATGAACCTCGATTTCCATACTCTCGACGTCTTCACCGATCGCGTATTCGGAGGTAATCCACTGGGCGTCTTTCCTGCGACCACCCACCTCTCCTCCGAGCTCATGCAGCGCGTGGCGCTCGAGATGAACCTCTCCGAGACCGTCTTCCTCGGCCCGCCGAAGACCCCGGACGGGACCGCGCAGGTGCGGATATTCACTCCCGCCAGGGAGGTCCCTTTCGCGGGACATCCCACGGTGGGGTCCGCGCTCTTCCTTGCTTCCGGTGCATGGACCGGAGCTGATGGGCCGCGCCTTCCCGATTTCCCCGAAGGAGACGGTGAGATCGACCTCGTTCTCGAAGAGAACGTCGGACCCGTTCCCGTCACCGTCCGCTTCGAGGGAGGAAGTCCGGTCTTCGCGAGGTTCACCACGGCAATCCTGCCGGAACACAGACCGTCGCCGCATTCGGAGGCCGACCTCGCGGCCCTGGTCGGACTGAGTGAGTCCGACATCGGTGGAACCGGACCGAGCGGTGCCGGACTCGAGCCTGAAATGGTGTCGTGCGGCCTGGAGTACTTCGTGATACCGGTGAGAAGCATCGACGCCGTCCGCCGCTCGCGCCTGGACACGGCCCGCTGGCAGCGCATGCTTGCCGACGCCTGGGCGCACCACGTGTACGTCGTATGCATGGACGGCGAGGGTGACGGAGTCGACGTGCGTGTCCGCATGTACGCCCCTGGATCCGGGGTCGCGGAGGACCCGGCCACCGGCTCCGCCGCGGCGGCGCTGGGCGGCTATCTCTCGGCGGCGCATGGGGGTGAGGAGGCTTCGCTCCAATGGACAGTTGAACAGGGCATCGAGATGGGCCGGCCCAGTCTCCTGTACGTCGAAGCCGATCGGACCGCCGGGGCCACGTCTGCCGTCCGGGTCGGGGGGAACGCCGTGCCCGTGAGTCGTGGCGTCATGAGCGTCACGGAAAGGTAGAGGCACGTCGCTCGTAGGTTCGACGGAAAGGAGCTTGCCCGTACAGACACCGATGACCCGACTGACCCTCCTCATCCGACGCACCCCGTGCGAACGAACGGGCCCAGCCTGGGCAGCGACTCGGCTCATCATGCCGGCCCTTACGCTGGGCCTCGTGAGCCTGTTCGCCCTTCCGGCCCTTGCCCACGCACAGACCATCCAGGGCCGCGTCCTCGACCAGGAGAACGAACAACCCGTGGGGGGGGCCATCGTGACTCTGCTGGAGCCTGACGGTGACGAGCGGGTTCGGGCCCTGGCCGACTCCGTGGGCCGCTTCCTCATCACGCCGCCCGAGTCCGGTGAGTACTACATGGTCGCCGAACGGTTTGGCTACTTCGAGACACGCTCGCCGCTCATCGCGCTCGGCACCGAGGGCACGGCGGCGCTAGACCTCATGCTCGTGCCCGAACCCATCGGGCTGGAGGGTCTCGAGGTGTCGGTGGAAGAACGCGCAGAACAGGAGTTGGAGCAGTTGGGACTCACGCCCAGGCAACTGGGCAATCGGTGGATCGGGCGAGAACGCATCGAAGCCATCGCCGTGAAGCTCGACATGGGAGCCGTATTGGAGCGGACGGCGCAGGCCAACATCCGCATCATCCGCCCCGAGAACCTCACGCTCGGTAGCGATCCCCTGGGACTCTGCGTCTCTCTCCAGCAGGCTCGGACGGCGGGAGGGATGGGGACATGCGCCCTCATCGTCCTCGACGGCGTTCCCATCAGCGGGGTGGGCGCCATGGACATCGACCCCAACGCCATCGAGAGTATCGCCATACTCGAGCCCATCGAGGCATCCACCTTCTACGGCACCGCGGGCGGTTCGGGAGCGGTGCTGGTCTGGACACGTCGCGGAGGATAGGCTCCTAGCTCCGTAGCACGGCCACCCGAGCGGAGCACCCCCATGACGCGCGGTCCCCTGGAGCAATCCCCCGTCACCCACCCAGTCCCGACCTCGTTGGCCCGCACGATGAGACGAGCGTTGTCCGTGGGCGGTGCCTTGCTCCTGGGGGCGTGCACCCTCACCGAAGCCCCGCGGTCGCAACCGACCGAGGCCGCCGAAGAGCCGTGGAACTGGTCGGAGGAGACGGTACGCTCCGCCGTCGATCAGGTTCGAGCCGGACGCGACCTGAACCCGGCTGCCTGGCCCGGTGGTGCGCGAGTCGCGGTCCTGCTGTCCTACGACGTCGACAACGAGACCGTCCAGGGACTCCGCACCGGCCAGGTGAGCATCGGCCCCCTCTCCCAGGGTCAATATGGTGCTCGCGTCGCCCTCCCCCGGGTGGTGGAGCTCATGAATCGGGAGAGCGTCCCCTCGACCTTCTTCTTCCCCGCGTGGAGCCTGAAGCTGGCTCCCGAGCAGGGGGCTCTCATCCAGGAATCGGCGATGCACGAGATCGCGGTCCACGGATGGATCCACGAACTGAACACGGCCCTGGACGGCCCCACCGAGGAGCGGCTGCTCCGCCAGGCCGTCGACGCCATCGAAGAGATCACCGGTGAGCGGCCCGTCGGGTACCGGGCGCCTTCGTGGAACCACAGTCCCAACACGCTTCAGATCGTCCGCGACATCGGCTTCCTCTACGAGAGCTCACTCATGCACGACGATCGTCCCTACGAACTCGTCCAGAACGGCGAGCCCACCGGCATGGTCGAGCTGCCGGTGGAGTGGATTCTGGACGACGCGCCCCTCTTCAATCCACGGGGCAACAGCTACATGAATCCCAGGGATGTGATGCAGGTCTGGATCGACGAATTCGACAAGGCGTGGGAGGAAGGCACGATGTTCCTCCTCACCATGCATCCCCACGTCATCGGGCACCGCTCCCGGATCGTGGCGCTCGAGGGACTCATCGAACACATGAAGGCCAAGGGCGGGGTCTGGTTCGCCACCCACGCCGACGCCGCCCGCTACGTGCGGGAGCAGGCCGGGATGCCGGCGTGGGAGGCACCGAACTGATGCTGTGGCGGCGAGCAGCCTGAAGTAGGGCCTTCTACCGGCTCACTCGGCCTTCAACACCCGGACCGGATCGACTCTCGCCGCGCGGCGAGAGGGAAGCCACGTCGCCGTCAGGGCGACGGCGGTGAAGCCCACGAGGACGGCAGTGAAGGTCAGCGGATCGGTGGGTTCGACACCGTAGAGCAGCGACTCGACGGTACGGCTGAGGGCGAGAGCCAGCACCGTCCCGATGGCGAGGCCGACCCCGGTCATCACCGCGCCACGTCTCACCATCAGACCCACCACCTGATCCTGGACCGCGCCCAGGGCCATGCGGACGCCGATCTCACGCCGCCTGCGCCCAACCGCGTACGCCACCACGCCGTAGACGCCCACCAACGCCAGAGTCAGAGCGATCAACCCGAAGAGACCCATGAGAACCGCCATGAGGCGCGGTTGGGCCACCGAGGCGTCGAGAATCTCCCCGACGCTCCTCACTTCGGCGACGGCGAGGCTCGGATCGAGTCGCCGGACCACGTCCCGTACGGGCTCCACCAGGTCGGACGGTCGGCCTTCACCGACGACCACGAGTCGCAGCGCCGTCGGATTGCCGCCCGTGGCCAGCGACCACTGGTTCAGCGACACGTAGAACTTCGGTAGCACCTCTTCGGTCAGTCCCTCGTGCCGGACGTCCCCCACGACACCGATGACGCTCCCCCAAGGACCGTCTCCGACCCGAATCCACCTGCCTACGGCGTCCTGCCCCGGCCAGTAGCGCGCAGCCAGGGTCTCGTTGACCACCACCGCCATGGGAGCACTCGTGTCATCGGACCAGGTGAGGTCCCGGCCGTCCATGACGGGAATCCCCATGGCTCCGAAGTACCCGGGGGCGGCGATCTGCCAGTCTCCGCTGGCTCGGGGGTTCACCGTCTCGTCGTAGCCCTCGAGGTCGAGACCCCAATCCCCCATGGTGCCCGTGAGAGGGAGCGAGCGGATGGCCGTCGCCGAGCGTACCCCCGGGATCTCTCCGATCTGGCGGATGGCGTCGCGCCAGAATGCCGACGACGCTTCGGCGTCGGGATACCTGTTCGTTGGAAGGCTCACCCCCACCGTGAGCGCACCGTTGTCGTGAAAGCCCGGCTCGATGGACGTAAGCCCCTCCAGCGTTCGGGCCATGAGGCCCGCGCCGACGACGAGGACCAGAGCCAGGGCCGTCTGCGCCGAGACGAGAGCCGCCTGCCACCGCGACTGACGCCTCCCCCCGAACGACCGGGTCCCACTGCCGATGGCCAGACCAGTTGCGGTGGCGCGAAGCGCCGGCCACACGCCGAAGGCGAGGGCCGTGGCGAGGGTGACCAACAGCGTGAAGGCCAGGACCGATCCGTCGAGAGCGACCTCCTCCACTCGAGGAAGGGCATCCGACACCATCGTCTGCAGCGCATCCACGCCCAGCATCGCCAGCCCGAGTCCAGCCGCACCACCCACGCCAGCCAGGACGACGCTCTCCACGCAGAGCTGGCCCACGAGTCGTCTCCGGCCTGCACCGAGTGCGGCACGAACGGCCAGCTCCCGCTCCCGCTCCTCACTCCGAGCGAGCATCAGATTGGCGACATTGGCGCAGGCGATGAGCAGGACCAACCCGACGGTGGCGAAGAGCGCGAGGAGTGCCGGTCGGACCGTCCCAAACACGTCGTCGGCGACCGACAAGACCAAGGGTTCGAAGCCGAACTCCGCCGGGTAGCTACCCGACGTCGTGTGCACCCGACCGATGACCTCACCCAGCTCCCGGCGAGCGACCTCCGGGGTGGCCCCGGGGCCGAGGCGGCCCACGACGAAGGAGTAGTGCGAGCCCCCCATCTCCGGGTACGCCGTGACGACCGTCCTGGGAATCCAGCGGGGAAAGTAGACGTCGATCCGATCGACCGAGCCAAACTCGGTGGGAAGGCGGAAGCCCTCCGGCAGCACCCCCAACACCTCCCGCAGTCGGCCGTTCACTTCCGTTCGCTGGCCGACGATGGAGGGATCGCCCGCCCAGCGGCGCTGCCACGCGGCGTGGGAGATGACGATGACATTGGAGCTCGCCGTGTCCGCGTGCATTGCCTCGTCTGCGGTGAAGAAGCGGCCCCGTGCCACGGATACGCCCAGAACATCCAGGAGATTCGACGACGCGCTTACCGCGGCGACGCGCTCCGGATTTTCCGGGTCCGTGAACGTCACATCGGTCTCGTTCCAGATGGCCAGGTCCTCCAGGGACCGGGACTGGGTCAGGTACGTCCGATACTCCGCGTTCGAGACCCACGACTGGTCCGTGTCCCGCCAGCGGCTCCAGACCGTCACCACCCGGTCCGGCTGACCATAGGGGAGCGGCTCCAGGAGTACGCCCTCCACCACGCTGAACATCGCCGCGTTCGAGCCGATGCCGATGGCCAGAGTCGCCACGGCCACCACAGTGAAGCCCGGCGACCGCATCAGGCTCCGTACCGCGAATCCGAGATCCTGCTTCACCCCATCCATCGTCATCCACCCTCCCCATGTGTATTCCGGTCCGTGCGCATTTGGCCTGGTCCCCCCGACGCGCCGGGCCGCCACCATCGACTGAGCCCAGTCCCAGCCGAGGTCCCACCAGAAACGGATACCACCTGCCAGTCCGGCGTAGCGCGTCTCGGCGCGTTGTCCCCGGAAGACCTCCAGGAGGTCGACCCCGAAGCGCTCCTTGAACCGCCGGGGGTAGAGCCGGAGGAGCACGCGGTAGACGCGTTCACCCAATCCCACCGATCAGACCTCGGAGAGAGCCGAGCGCGCGCTCGTCACGAAGTCGCCAAGACGGTCGACCTCCGAGGCCAGCGCATCCCGGCCCAGCGGGGTGACCACGTAGTAGCGTCGTTGACTCTGGTCCTC
>JABDLS010000151.1 GCA_013002885.1 Gemmatimonadota bacterium
CTCCCACCCGCAGCACCCACCGCCAGCGCGATGCCGAAGTCCGACACGACCGGTTGACCCTCTTGAAGGAGGATGTTGCCTGGCTTGATGTCGCGGTGAATGACCCCTCGATCGTGCGCGTGCTGGAGGGCCCCCGCGACTGCAGCAGCGATCGACACTGCCGCATCCACGGGAAGTTGTCGCTCTCGGTCGAGCCTCTCGCGTAGCGTCTCTCCTTCTACGAGCGGCATTACGTAGAAGAGCAGCCCGTCCGCCTCGCCGGAATCGTGAAGCGGCAGGATGTGCGGGTGCTGGAGGTTGGCCGTTGTCTTGATCTCCGCCAAGAAGCGCTCGGCCCCAACGACTGCCGCCAACGCGGGCTTCAACACCTTGAGGGCGACCTTCCGCTCGTGCTTCACGTCGTGGGCCAGAAAGACCGTGGCCATCCCGCCCTCACCGAGCTCCCCCTCGACGCGGTAGCGGCCCCGGAGGACGGCGTTGAGGCGGTCGGTCGGGGAGTCCCTCATCCAGCCAAGCCCAACCAGGCGTCATGCTGTCCCTGCTCGCCCGGTGCGAGACGCGCGACCCCGTAGAGTAGACCCTGCTCTGGTTCTACCTGGGCGCTCCAGTAAAGCGTCTTGTAGTTACCGTCACTGCATTCGTATCGATTGGCGAAGTGGAGCGTCGGGATGCCCTGCGCCAGCTTGCTCATTTCAACGATTGTCGCATCCCGATCGTCGGGGTGCACGAATTCGATGAACGGTCTGCCATAGAACTCGGCCGCACTCCACCCCAGCGTACTGACAAAGGCCGGATTCACGCGCTTGAGGAATCCGTCGAGGCTCGCGATGCACAAACAGTCTCGTGACATGTCGAACAGTCGTTGCTCGAGGGAGGGCGTGGGCCGGACGGATTCCGCGTGCTCCGCCCCGGGTTCGGAGAGCACTGCGGTCCTCAGCTGCTGCGAGACCACCTCGGCACTCTCGGGCCGTCTTCGCGGTTCCTTTTCGAGACACTGGTAGACTAGGTCTCGCAGCGCGGGCGGAGCCCCATCGATCAGCGACCAATCGGGCTGACCCACGATGATGGCCGTGGCCACGTCGGAGAACGTCGCGACCTCGAAGGCGCGTTTGCCTGCCAAGGCTTCGTAGAGGCAACAACCAAGGCCCCAGAGGTCCGTCGCGGCATCCACGGGGTCACCAAAGGCCTGCTCCGGAGACATGTAGCCCGGCGTCCCCACCATCATTTCCCCGGGGCGACTCGGACTCGGTAACTGACCGGAGTGAAGCGCCTGAAAGGGAAAAGACGCCTCAGGTGCGTCCGCGCGGTCGGCGTCCCCGGGCCCCTCCGTGAGCGACGATGTCGCGTGCGGGGCAAGATCCACCGAGTCTGCGCCCAAGACCTTGGCGAGGCCAAAGTCGAGGATCTTCACGCGCTCGTTGCCCGGGAGCTTGATATTTGCGGGCTTGAGGTCGCGATGAACTACGCTCCGGCTGTGGGCGGCGACCAGCCCTCCCGCAATCTGAAGAAAGACGGCTCGCACCTCTTCCGCGCCCATGGGCGAGCGCTGAAGCCGGTCCTCCAGCGTTTCCCCCGGCACGAGCTCCATGACGAGGAAGCAGAACTCGCCGTCGGCTTCCAGTCCGTGCAACGTTGCGATGTTGGGATGGTTCAACGAGGCCAGGACGCGGGCCTCTTGGGTCAAGCGCCGCACTGCGTCTTCCTCGTCAGCGTACTCGACCGGCAGGAGCTTTATCGCCACATCGCGGCCAAGCTTGGTGTCCAGCGCCCGATAGACCTCTCCCATCCCACCAGTCCCGATGTGATCGACGACCACGTAGCCCGACAGGTCCGTGCCAGGGGCAATCACGTCACCACCACGGATCAGGGACACCCGTGCGGCATTGACGCGGAGGAATCTGCCCCTGCCCTCCCCGGTCGAGCCTGCGTCCGTTCATCGTGTCGATGATGCGTTCCATGACCGAACTCCTTCGGTCGGCAACATCCTATGCGCTACAAGGGGTGCGCAAGCGCCGAGGTCCGAGAGTCCGCGGTCTGTGAGTTGCCAGCGAGTTCGTCCCTCTCCAACCAGCCCGCGCCCCGCACTTGCACCCTTTCGGTGGTGCGGGCGTTCACCAACGACGGGCCAACTCGCCTTCGATCAAGTCTCGGAGGGCCGCGTTGTCCTGAAGCACCGTCTCGGCGTAACGCCACACGTCATGGCTCAGCCCGCCAAAGTCCTGGAGTCTAAACGCAACCTGGTTGCTGGACCGGAAGTCGGCCCAGGGCGTAACGACCACGACCGGCCCCTCGACCGGCCATGAGGTCTCGG
Source organism: Gemmatimonadota bacterium (assembly GCA_013002885.1). Lineage (GTDB taxonomy): Bacteria > Gemmatimonadota > Gemmatimonadetes > Longimicrobiales > Gaopeijiaceae > UBA2589. Next base: position 2,312 of record JABDLS010000151.1, read on the forward strand.
AGGTGGGCGGGATCGGCCAGCGGACATGCGCGGAGAGCGCGGTCAGGAGTCGAACCCTGCGCTCGAGCTCCAACGCCTGGCTCCGGTCCAGCTCGGGCTGGCGCTTGTCGAAGTAGGCGGTCGAGGCTGCCCGGATCTCGTGGTTCGTGATGTAGGAAAGGCGGTCCGCGCTTCGCAGGCTGACAAAGCCACTGCGCTGGAAGTTGTAGGGACCGCCGTACATGAAGTTCAGCATCACGTAGCCGATGGAGTCCGCCGACATCGTGCCCTGGAGCATGTGCAAAGTCGTGGCTGCCGCTCGGTCGTGGATTCTGGCATAGTCCAGCACCCCGCGGACCTCTGACGTATCGGCTGCAAGATCGGCCAGCATCGATTCGAGGGCCGCCTGCTCGATGTCGAGAGCCTGTGCCCCCTCCTGCCTCCCTTGCCACCATGCTTCGATCCCGAAGGCCATCAGAATACTGACCACGATGACGAAGCCCTCCGCGACGACGCGGATCCAGGGGATGGGGGTTTTCACGACGGCATCAGGCACACGGACGCTCCTTCTTGCGGCAACATCTTATGCGCTGACAGCCACTGCAAGCCGTGTTCGACAGACCTGCTGGCTGGTTGCCTCCCCCTGCGGGCCCGCGATAGGTGAGTGCCTTCCATAGCCCCCCGTCGAGTCTTCGGCCCCGCACCAATTGCTACAGAGGTCCCCACACGCACATCTTGCCTCGACAAGGAAATGGTGGCCCATCGCCGTTGATGCGGCCGACGGCTTGGACCCTACGCCTCCGCTCCAGGACCGCGACCCCGCCGATGCCCGAACCGCAGAGCGGTCCCTCCCGACCACCTCCGAGCCATCGAATGCCACCCGGTGAGGTCCACGTTTGGGTTGGGGACCTCGACGAGCTCGCCTCGGACCCGGGCGGTGAGCGCGCCTGGCTCTCCCCGGACGAGCGAGAGCGTGCGAGCCGCTTCCGACGAGAGCTCGACAGAAATCGGTGGGTCGCGAGCCGTGAGCTGCTTCGACGCGTACTCGCTGGATACACGGGTCGGCAGCCGGGACAAGTCGAACTCCGCCTGGGGACGAACGACAAGCCGGAGCTCGTCGGGGGTGAGGACGGAAACGCGCCGCACTTCAACCTCTCGCATTCGGGGCCGAAGGTGGTCATCGCTGTAGCGCAGGAGCCGGTGGGTGTCGACATCGAACAGCTCAGGGAGCTGCCAGAGTTGGACGGACTTTTGCGACACACTCTGCGGCCGGCTGAGATCGCCGCATTCGAGGGCGTTCCTGAGGGGAGAAGGGCGGAGTCGTTCTTCGCCGTGTGGACCCGAAAGGAGGCATACCTGAAGGCCCGTGGCCGCGGCATCGGCGCACTGAAACGGGTGGGGGTCTCGGTCGATCCCGACTCGGCTGCGCTCACCGGCGACGACGAGGACCCCCATGCCGAGGAGCGGTATTCGGTCTTCGATCTGGACATGGGGCCCGGGTACCGCGGCGCGATCGCAGCCGCGGGTGACCCACTGGTTGTCGTTCGAGCCCCTACGGAGCTCGGTGACGGTGGCAGAGACTGAGCAACCCGCCGTTACTCACCCCGGTTGGTATTCGGACAGCACGTCCGTCAGCCGTTGGGCCCACTCATCAACGAGGTCGTCGTCCATGACGAAGTCCAGGTGGGAGCCCGCGAAGGTCTCGACCTGCAGATCGCCTTGGGTGAGTTCTCGCCAGGAAGCGACCGTCTCTTGAGCTTCTTCGCCGCGGCCGCTGAAGATCACGACATCCCCGCCGTAGGCAACGACCTCGTAACGGCTCCAGGCCCGGATGTACACCATGAGGACGTAGGGGTCACGCAGTGGCAGGGGCACGCCCAGCCCCAAACGCCTCATCGTCACAGCAGTCCAAAGCCTAAGTGGTTCGACAACTCGGTACCGGACCTGGGCCAGCAACTCACTCCATACGTAGGCAGCGCTCGCCTTTGCCGAGCGGTCTGAAATCGCCGACAAATGGCTCGACACCTTGTCGACAAATGTCCGAGGAGGCCCGTCAGAGAGGGCATCTGAGAAGCGAATACGGTTGACCGGCTCGGCGCCGACTCCGAAGCGTTCCCTCATGGC
>JABDLS010000006.1 GCA_013002885.1 Gemmatimonadota bacterium
CTGCCGTCCAGCGCTTTCGAGGACTACGCTGCCGAGGCCGGGCTCGACGAAGGGGACTTCGCGTCGTGTTTGAACAGCGACCGCTTCGCCGATGTCGTCACGGCCAACATGGAGCTCGGGAACCGTATGAGCGTGGGTTCGACTCCGACGGTCCTGATCAACGCCGGTGGCCAGACCCGGAGCCTGAACGCCTTCGACGCCCAGTCCATTCGTGACGCCATCGACGACATGACCGGCGGCGGCTCCTGAGCGCGGCGGGGACGTAGCCATGGCCAAGAAGAAGAGCGGAACGGTGGAGGTGCGCCTCCTCTTCGTCGACGAAGGGGCGTATCACCATGAGACCGCCAAGATCCCGACGGCGTCAGTGAAGGCGTACGATCGCCTCATCGACTGTCTCCGCGAGGACGAGGACGTTCTCGCCAAGCTCCACGTCGACGTGGAGCGCCTGGTGTCCGCTCACCTCGTGGAGGGCTGACTCCGACGGACAGGCAGCCTTCTAGTTCAACAGCCTTCTAGCGCTCCAGCGTCTCCAGGGCTCGCTCGAGGGTCCAGTCTTTCACGACGGGTGGCGGCCAGGTGCCGACGCTCGCTGCCGCCATGAGCCGAACCGCCTCCGCCTCCGCACGCTCGGCGAGGTCCTCGTCGATGTGGCCGGCTGCCCTGGCGTCGGCCAGTTCGTCCTCGTCCAGCAGCTGCGGTGACGCTCCTGCCGGCCACCAGACGTCCAGGAACAGGTCGGTGGTGTCCCACACGGCGCCGTCCATCAGCGGCGGCGTGATGACATTGGCGTACACACCGGTGTACCGCCCATCGGCGGTATGGAAACGGCCGATGTCGTGCCACGCTCCGGGGAACGTGAACCAAACCGCCAGGGAGCCGGGCTCCAGCATGACGTCGCCCTCGAATGTCATGGGTTCGTCGAGGTCGAGAGGCTCGGACAGCGTCACGACGACGTCGTCACGCTCGAGGACCACGCGCTGGTCGTAGATCCGGAGCCGGTCGGGTAGGCGCCGGTAGTGGATGGCGACACGCGACGGGGGAGTCATCCCGGACTCAGACTCGTGTCGGATCGATGGCAGGATCCACCCGTTCCACGAAGACGTCCATGACGCCCCCGCAGACCGCCGGGCTCCAGGTGGTGAAGTCTTCGGTGAGATCCACCCGAACGCGCTCCGGTGTGCCGGTCTCGATGACCCTCTGAGCCGATTCGATGACCTCGGCCTCCCCGCATCCACCTCCAACGGTGCCTACGAGTCCCTGGTCGGGGTCGACGATCATGCGCGCGCCGACCTTCCTGGGCGTGGACCCCTTCGTGGAGACGATGGTGGCCAGGGCGCAGCGCCGGCCGGCGGAGCGGGCCGCGATGAGCGCTTCGGTCAGGGCTCGGTCATCTTCGTGGGTCATGCTTCCTGCTCCTCTCGTTCGTGGCCGAAGAAACGCTCGGCTACGCGCTCCACGTCTTTCAGCGGTGAGCCACTTCCTCCGCGGTCCAGCAGCACGAGCTCGGCGGCGACAGCTACCGCGATCTCCTCGGGGGTCTCGGCACCGATGTCCAGGCCGACGGGCGCGTGGATTCGTTCGATGAGGTTGTCGGGGACGCCCTCGTCGATGAGCTGCACATAGGTGGCCCTGACCCTTCGACGGCTTCCGATCATGCCGATGTATGCTGGAGCCGGATCCATACGGAGGGCGCGGATGAGGCACTCGTAGTCGTACTTGTGACCCCGCGTCACCAGCAGCAGATGCGAGCGGTCGTGAATGGGCACGTCGGCGAAAGGGTCGGAGAAGTCAGCCCGGACTAGGCGGTGGGCGTCCGGAAACCGCTCCCGGGTGGCGAAGTCCGGACGATCGTCCAGCACTGTGACCCGGTAGCCCAGCAGCGCTCCGATGTGAGCCATGGGCTGGGCGATGTGGCCGGCACCCACCACCACGAGCTCACGGATAGGCCGTCGGATCTCGATGTAAAGCTCCACCTCTGTGCTCTCGCCGCCCCCGATGGTCGACTGGACGACCCTCAACCCGTCCTGGGCACGGGGGTCCGCGATGGCCTCGTCCATGAGGGTCGTCGCCTCCGCCTCCAGACGGGGGTCGCCGAGAGCTCCCCGTGACCGGGTGCCACCGTCCCCTCCGACGTGCCCGGTCAGTTGAGGGTCTCGGGCTTCCCGGACGAGCACCAGTCGTTGCCCCACGAGCTCGGGAGCCGCACCGCTGGCAACAACAGTCGCCGCAGCCGCGGTCTGGCCGCTCTCGGCGGCCGCCAGCATGACTCTGGCGGCCTCTGCCGCGTCGATCCTCGACGTCACGGAGTCCCGCCTGCGGACGTCGTCTCGAAGCGAGCCAACGCGTCACGATACGCTGCGGGCGTATCGATGTCGGCTACGACCGCGGCGTCGGCCTCGACGAGGCATGCTCGCGACAGGTGACGATGAACGACGGTTCGGGCACCCCCCTCCAGAGCGGGATCGAGGAGCTCGTCGAAAAGGCGTCGCGAGAAGTAGGCGGGGTGACCACGCTTACCCCGATGCGCGGGAAGCGCCAGCCCGGCGTCGAGCTTGTCGGCCTCGCCGATGAGGTGCGCTACGTGACGGTCCTCGATGAGAGCATGATCGAGGGGTAGGTAGACCACGGCTGCCACGTCGTCTTCCAGCGCTCGCAGCGCCATCCGCAGGGAGGTGATGGGGCCCTCACCGGGTGCGGAGTTCGTGAGGATGGCGACGTCTTCGCCAGCCACGTGCGCCGCGAGGGCGTCGTCGTCCGCATTCACAACGAAGAGCACAGGGTCGCAGCCCCCGCCCCGGAGTGCGGCGATGGCTCGTTGGGCAAAGGTCGACCCCCCGAGCTCGAGGAGTCCCTTGGGCTGCCCCATCCGCCGCGATGCTCCCGCGGCGGGCACGACCCCGGCCACTCGCGGTCCCGAATGCCGAGTCACGTGGAGGCCGTCTCCATGGAACCGGGATAGGCCTCGTAGAAGGTCTGGTCGCTCTCGGCCATTCGGACGAGCGCCGGGGCCGGCTCGAAACGGATGCCGAGCTCCTGGTGCATCTCCTCCAGACGAGCCAGGATGCCTCGGGGGTGCAGTGTGTCCGCGAAGCGCAGGAGGCCGCCTCGGAAGGGCGGAAAACCGGTCCCCATGATCATGGCGAGGTCGACGTCCTGGGCGGAGGCGACGATGCGGTCGTCGAGAATCCGTGTGGCCTCGTTGATCATGGCCAGGAGGAGACGGCGACGGATGACGGAATGGTCGTCGTCGCTGAGCTCGTCGCGGTCCTTTCGCTCGGCGACGCTCGGCAGGTGGGTGTACACGCCCTCGTCGACGCCCTGCTCCTTTCCCTTTTCGTAGCGATAGAAGCCCAGGCCACCCTTCTTGCCGAGACGGTCGGTCCTGCCCAACTCCAGGAGAACGGGGGAAGGCTCGAGGCGATCTCCCAGGGCCTGATGGAGGGCTTCGCCGGCGTGTCCGGACACGTCGATCCCGACTTCGTCGACGAGACGGAGTGGACCCATGGGCATGCCGAAGTCCTTGGCCACGCCGTCGATGGCCTCGACCGAGTAGCCGTCGGCCAGGAGGAATCCTGCCTCGTTCAGGTACGGACCCAGAATCCGATTCACGAGGAATCCAGGTCCATCGGCGGTGACGACGGGCACCTTCCCGAGGGTAAGGGCGAGCTGGTAGACGGTGGTCACGGCGACGTCCGAGGAGCGCCGTCCCCTAACCACCTCCACCAACGGCATTCGGTGCACCGGATTGAAGAAGTGCATGCCGCAAAAACGCTCCGGCCGCTTCATTGCAGTGGCCATCTCGTCGACGGACAGGGAAGACGTGTTGGTCGCGATGATGCACGATTCCGAGACATGCTCCTCGGTCTCGGCGAGGACCGACTTCTTGACGGTCATCTTCTCCACGATGGCTTCGACGACGATATCGGCTGCCGAGAACCCGTGGTAGTCCAAACCGCCGGAGATGAGCTCCATCTGCTGCGCCGCCTCCAGCTTCGAGAGCCTGCGGCGTGCCAACGCCTTGTCCACCAACTCCCGGGCATGGCGCAGCCCTCCGGTGACGGCCTCGTGTTGGATGTCCTTCATGTAGACGCGGATGCCCCTGGACGCGGCGAGCTGTCCGATGCCCCCGCCCATGACACCGGCGCCCAGCACCCCGACCATATCGACGGATTGCGCGTCGGCGTCGGCGCCTGCCGGGAGCCCGTTCCCTTTCCGCGCGGCTTCCCGCATGTGAAAGACGTGGACGAGGTTCTTGCAGACTGGGGAGACGAGGAGTTCCGCGGCGGCGTCGGCTTCGGCGGAGAGCCCCTCCTCCACGCTCTTGCTCAGCGTGGCCGACAAGACGTCGAGGATGCGGAGAGGGGCGGGGTAGTGCCCCCCCGTCTTCGCCAGGACGTTCTTCCGCGCCATACGCAAAACGAGCGCCCGGCCGGGGGCCGTCCCCTCCAGTAAGCGCGTTGTGATCTTCGGCTTTCGTGCCTCGCCTTTCGAGGGGTCCTCCAGGACCGCCACAACGAAGTCGCGCACCGTGTCGACGAAGATCTCGGCGGGCAGGACCTCGGAGGCGAGTCCGATACTCCTCGCCTTTCGGGCGTCCACGTTCCGGCCAGTCAGGAGCATGTCCAGTGCCGCCTGCAGGCTGATGAGCCGGGGGAGGCGAGTAGTCCCACCCCAGGCCGGCAGGATGCCGAGTTGGACCTCCGGAAGCCCCATTTTCGTCTTCGGCGAGTCGGATAGGACTCGATAATCGCACGCCAGCGACATCTCGACACCTCCGCCTACGCAGACGCCGTGGATGGCGGCAATGGTGGGGATGTCGAGGGCAGCGAGGTCGTTGTAGATGGACTGACCTCTCCGTACCTGCTCCTTCGCGACGTTCGGGTCTTCGACTCCAGCGATGCCGTCGATGTCGGCACCCGCCATGAAAGACCCCGGCTTTCCACTCCGGATGACGAGGGCACGGGCGCGCCCCTCACGCGCCGCTCCTCGGGCCTCGTCGAGGGTCTCGCCCAACCGCAGCATGACGGCCTGGGTGAGGACGTTCATGGAACGCTCCGGATCGTCGAAGGTGATCCAGGCGATGCCGTCGTCGTCGATTTCGAAGGTGGGGCTCGGGCTTCGGACCATGGGTCGGGTGTTGAAGGGGCGAATCGTCACCACAATACCCCACGTGGGGGCAAAAGGAAGCCGCCCGGACACGCCTGTGTCCGGGCGGCTGGCCCCGCGTCGCCGGACGCACCTCGCGGAGACGAGGCGCTGACCGGTCTCGGTTGCGTCGCTACTCTAGAGCGCGATCCGCTCCTGAGCGTTCTCACGGGTGAGCCGCACGGTCATGGGCTCACCGCCCTCTACCGTGATCATGTGGTTCCAGTACAGCTCGGTGTAGGGAAGCTCATAGCGGGCGTGTACCCAGTAGGTACCGGGTTTTACCATGAGGTTGCCCCGAGCGACGCCATTGGCGTCGGTGGTGTCCACGACCCAATCGAGTCCGCTGACCCGCGCCTTCTCAGAGAACACCGTTCCAACGCCGGCGTAGGCGTCGTCGGCCCAGTTGTCCTGAAGGATCCGGACGGAGTCGGACTCACGGATCGTGCCTTGCTGGAGCGAATCGAAGGCGGCGAAGGTCTGGTTGACGTCACGCTCGGCGGCGTTCAGCTGGCTCTCCCACTCCTGCCATTCCCGGAAGAGGGTCACGTAACGCGCCTCGCCACGAGCGAGAGGCTCCATGGCCGTATTCAGCTTCTGGAGGGTGTCGCGGATGGTGCTCCAGAGGCGATTGGCCTCGTCCCACTCCGCCTGGGCATCCTGTACGACCAAGCGGCGGTCGATGAGCTCCTGAGGTACTTCGGGCTCCGGCGTACCGTACACTTGGGTCAGCGAGTCGAAGACGGCGTCACGGTCGAAGGGAACGAGCTGGACCTCGACGTCGGACAGGGCCCGGACGACCGTTCCGTCACCCTCGGGGTTCGGCACCTCGACCTCGATGGTCACCACGACTTCCGCAGGGCCGCAAGCCGCTGCGGACAGCAGGAGGCTCAGGGCGAACGCAACGGTCCTTCTCATAGATGACTCCGTGATTCGTCGAATATCCAGCGCGAAACGTACGAAGGTAGTCGTCCCCAAAATGGGGATCAACCGCCGGCGTGGTGAAATCTACGCCGAGAGGGCCCCGTCAGTTCCGGACGTAGTCCGGGAGAATGAAGCGTGACGGGTCCTGAGCCACACCGTTCACCTTGACCTCGTAGTGGAGGTTCGGGGCGGTGGTGATGCCCGTGCTGCCTACCTGGGCGATGACGTCACCGCGGAGCACTTCGTCGCCCACCTGGACGATCAGCTTCGAAGCGTGACCGTAGAGTGTCTGGAAGCCGTACCCGTGGTCGATCTCCACCGTGAGGCCATAACCGACCACCCACCCGGACCGGACCACCCGTCCCTTGGCGGCCGCCATGATGGGTGTGCCCGTTGGAGCCGAAATGTCGACGCCCTCGTGGGGCAACGGACGGTTGTGGACAGGGTGCATCCGCGACTGGGAGAAGCGGCTGCTGAGCCAACCCTGCGTAGGTAGGAGGGACGGCGTGGATTCGAGGAGGTTGCGATGGGCGAGCACCGAGTCGGTCGCCTCTTCGAGACTCTCTGACAGGAGCCGGGCCCGACGCTCGAGGGCGCTGAGGTCGTACCCGGTGGCGAAGATCGAGTTGGTCGTCGCCGGGTCGGTCGGCCAGAGAGGCGAATTCTCGGGCGAGCCCAGCCCGGGGCCACCTACCCCCGCCTCCAGGACTTCGGGGTCGATGACTTCGAGTCCGGCGAGACTCCGGAAGTGGGCGTCGTTCGACGCCACCCGATCAAGGCTCTGTTCCAGGTCCCCGATGCGGGCCTGAAAGCCGGAAAGCTCCTCCTCCAGCACCTGGTTGCGGGCCTGGAGGCTGTGGGCCTGCACGCGCGTGGCCGCATCACTCAAGAGGATGGCGGTGCTTGCCACGATAGCGAGCACAGAAAGCGCGGCCACTCCGCCGAGAAGGCGGATGGTACGCAAGGAAAGGCTGTATTGTCGGACCGGGTCGTCCTCTCCTCGCACGACGAGGAAGGTCCACCTGTCTCCGGCCATAATTCCGCCTGGCTATCGTAACGAAGTTGGGGTTGCGGACTACGGCACGCTTTGGGGGGGGGACGTGGACCGATACGGTCCAACTCTCAAAATTATCGGACGCCTGAAAGGGAAGTCAACAAACATATGGCGCCGCGAACTCACCCCAGGTCGATCCTCGGAAAGAGGGGCTGACCCTTTTCCACGTTCCTTCCCGCAAGGGAAATCTCCAGCGACCCCCGGATCGTCGGTACTTCCTCCAGTCCCAGGCGCTGTGCCAGCAACTCCGCTGCCTCCGGAGTCACCGGCTTGAAGAGGGCCGTCAAGACGACGAGGACCCTGGCGAGCGTAGCCAAGGTTTCATCCAGTTCCTCACTCCGAGCCGGGTCCTTCGCCACTGTCCAGGGGGCCTGGTCCTCAACGTATCCGTTCGCCGTCCGGGCCAGGTCCATGGCCGCGCCCAGGGCTTCGTGGACCCTGTACCGGGACAGAGAGTCTCGGACCGCGTCGAGGGTGGACTCGATGGCCGTCGCGAGACCGGCGCCCTCGACGTCGGGCACTGCACCTTCGCGGTACTTGACGATCATCGACGTCGCGCGGCTCGCGAGGTTGCCGAAAACGTTGGCGAGCTCGTCGTAGCGGGTCAGGAATCGTTCCGGCGTGTACGAGGCGTCGCCGCCTGTGGGCATCTCACGAGTGAGGTACCATCGCACCGCGTCGGTGCCGAACTCCTCTCGGAGCTGGAGAGGGTCCACCACGTTGCCCAACGACTTGGACATCTTCGTCTCGCCCACCACCCACCAACCATGGGCGAGGATGCGGCGGGGCACCGGTAGGCCGACGGCCATGAGGAGGGTCGGCCAATAGACGGCGTGGGTGGTAAGGATGTCCTTGCCCATGACGTGCATGTCCGCTGGCCACCACGAGCCGGAAACATCGTCGAATCCCTGAGCGTCCGGTGGTTGCGACGGATCGATGGCCCCGGATGCCGTGAGGTAGTTGATGAGGGCATCCACCCACACGTACGCGACGTGCTCACCGTCGAACGGGAGCTCGATGCCCCACGAGACCCGGGACTTTGGGCGCGAGATGGAGAGATCGCCGAGAGGTTGGCGCAGAAAGCCGAGAATCTCGTTTCGGCGCACCTCCGGGACGATCCAGTCCGGATTCTCCTCGATCTGCCGGACGAGGCGCTCCTGGTAGTCGCTCATCCTGAAGAAGTAGTTCGTCTCTTCCAGATGGGTCACGGGTCGACCACAGTCGGGGCAGGTCTCATCGGGCCCAAGGTCCTTCTCCGTCCAGTAGCGCTCCTCGTGGATGCAATACCAGCCCGAGTACGACCCGGAGTAGATCTGTTCGCGGTCCCAGAGGCGCTGGAGGAACGCCGTGACGACCGCCTTGTGCTCGTCCTCTGTGGTGCGGATGAATCGGTCGTGACCGATGCTCAGTCGCGTCCACGCGGCGGAGAACCGGGCGGCCATCGTGTCGCAGAGCTCCTGAGGAGACATCCCACGGCTCGCAGCCTCCTGCTCGATCTTCGGGCCGTGTTCGTCGGTGCCCGTCAGGAAGAGGACATCGTGCCCGTCCTGTCGGGCGAAGCGGGCCATAACGTCGGTGAGGATCGTCGTATACGCATGACCTATATGCGGCTCTCCAGATGCGTAGTAGATCGGGGTGGTGAGGAAGGCACGGGGACGGGCGCTCATGTGACTTCTCGGTCTTTCTCACCGTCGGGGCCCGCCGGTGTCCGCTCGAGGCCCCGCGCACCGACCTCCTTCTTCAACTCATCCAAGGCTACAGTTCGCCGGTTGCCGTCGGGGTCACGCAGGGTGACGAGGTCGTGCCAAATGTCGACGCTCAAGACTTTTTCGTCTCCCGATGCCGTGGCGATGGTGCGGCCCTCCCGTGGGAATCGACGCCGGGCCTCCACGTAGGTGCGGTGCTCGTACATGAGGCAGCACATGAGCCTGCCACAGCATCCACTGATCTGGGCCGGGTTGAGGGAGAGCCGTTGGTCTTTGGCGAGCTGGAGGGAAACGGGCTTGAGCTCGGGCAGCCAGGTGGAGCAGCAGAGTTCTCGCCCGCAACGACCTACGCCACCGAGGAGGGCCGCCTCGTCCCGGACCCCGATCTGCTTGAGCTCGATTCGGGCACGGAAGGTGCGAGCTAGGTCGCGGACGAGCTGGCGAAAGTCGACGCGTTTCTCGGCGGTGAAGTAGATGATCAGCTTGTTCCGGTCGTACTGCCATTCAGCCTCGGTCACCTTCATCTTCAGGCCGTGCCGGGTCACGAGCTTGCGGGTCTCTGTGCGTACCCTCTCCTCGTCCTTCCTAAGGTCGTCCAGGCGGGAGACCTCGTCGTCCCGGGCGTGGCGGACCACGGCGTGCTCGGGTGTGGGCGTGGCGCATCCGCCCGAAGAAGAGCACTTCCGCTCGGCGATGGCCCCCACGGCCGTCACCTCGCCAAGGTCTTCGCCACGGTCGGCCTGAACGATGACCCGCTGGCCGGGCCGCAGATCGAGGCCGGCATACGCGTAATACTCCTTGCGCGTGCCCTTGAAGCTGACTTCGGCGAAGCCGGACACGGTCAAGCTCCGGGTTCCGGGTGAAGCTCGGCAGGAGTCATGACGAGTCTACTCTTCTCTCCAGTCGCCGATGGCCTCGTACTTTGCCCAACGCTGGGCGAGGAGCTTTTTCTGCGAGAGCTTCGTCAGTACTTCGAGGTTCTTCTCGAGTGCGGTGGAGAGGTGGTCGGCGGCCTCCTCCCAGTCGGTATGAGCCCCACCGACAGGTTCCGGTACGATCTCGTCGCACACGCCTAGAGACAGGAGATCCTCGGCGGTGAGCTTCAGGGCCGTGGCCGCCTTTTCCTTGTGTTCGGCCGAGCGCCAGAGGATGGCGGCGCAGCCTTCAGGCGAAATGACCGAATAGATGGAGTGCTCGAGCATGAGGATGCGGTCGGTAACCCCGATCCCCAGTGCTCCACCGGACATACCTTCGCCGATGACGGCTGCCAGCACGGGCACCCTGAGTCGCGACATCTCCCTGAGATTGAACGCGATGGCCTCGCCGATGCCCCGCTCCTCCGATCCGATCCCGGGGTAGGCCCCGGGGGTGTCGATGAAGCAGATCACGGGCCGCCCGAACTTCTCGGCCTGCCGCATGAGTCGAAGGGCCTTCCTGTACCCTTCGGGATGGGGCATGCCGAAGTTGCGTCGCAGGTTCTCTTTCATGTCGCGGCCCTTCTGCTGACCGACGATCATGACCGATCGTTTTCCCAGCCGGGCCCAACCCCCGACGATCGCCTCATCGTCCCGGAAGTTCCGGTCTCCGTGGAGCTCGACCCAGTCGGTGAAGATCCGCTCGATATAGTCGAGGGTGTACGGACGGTCCGGGTGGCGCGCGACCTGGACCTGCTCCATGGGAGTCAGGTTGTCGTACGTCTGCTCCTTGAGATCCTGAAGCTTGTCTCGAAGGACGCTCACCTCATCGGACACGTCGATACCTCTCCGCTCGGCGAGGTCCAGGAGCTTGGAGATCTGGTCCTGAATCTCGACGATGTCTCGCTCGAAATCTAAGTGCACGGCAAATCGTCACCGGACGTTGGATTCGTATTTCGAAGGACGGTAAGCTCGCCGGCCTCGGTGCCGCTTCGCAACCATGGGGCAGGCGACGAGGTCCGGCGGGTGTTTGCGCGAGGACATCGGGCTCGCTCAGGGAGGGTCGGCCGTCAGCGTCCACCGTCTCCCTTGAGCACCCAGCCATCCGGGTCGAGAACCACCCGGCTGGGTCGGGCCTTCACTCCATCGATGCGGATGACCTCCTCCCGTGTGAGGAGCTCGATCTCGTGGTGGGATGAGCCCCCGGGGCCTTCCAGGGCGATCTCGGTCGGTACACGGAATGTGGGCCACGAATCCCGCTGGATCTGGCGTACGGTGACCTCTACGGTCCCTGTGGACCCCTCACCCGGAATCCAACGCCACTGCACGTCGAAGGTCGGAAAGCCCGGCCGGTAGATCCACTGAGAGAAGAACCAGTCGAGTTCGTCGCCGGAGCTCTCCTCCATCACGGCCTGGAAGTCCTCGGTGTCGGCTACGGAGTGCAGATAGCGACCATAGTACTCGCGGATGCCGGTGAAGAAGGCATCGTCTCCCACGATGCCTCTCAGCATGTGCAGGACCCAGCCCCCCTTCGGGTAATTGTTGGCGTTGAGAAGGGCGAAAAGACTCGTTTCCGCGGGGTCGTAGATCGGCCGCTCGACGTCGCTCGAGTTGATGACCCCCTGTCGGCTCTCTCCCATGAGCCGCCGAAACGACTCCTCGCCGTCCGCCGCCTCGAAGAACTGATCGCCGAAGTAGGTGGCGAAGCCTTCCGAGAGCCAGAGGTGGTGCCAGTTCTCCTCGGTCACCGCATCGCCGAACCACTGGTGCACGATCTCGTGGGACACGGTCCCCTCGATGTTTCGCCCGCTGGCGATGGCCTGTTCGGAGTAGAAGATGGCCGATGCGTTCTCCATTCCGCCGAAGCGGGTCGCCGATTGGACGTTGGCGAGCTTCTCGAAGGGGAAGGGGCCGAACAGATCAGTGAAGTAGTCCACCATCTCGGCGGCGCGCCGGAAGGACGGCTCTGCCCGCTCGACATCCTGCGGGAACACCCAGTACGTGACCTCTACGCAGCCATCGTCACGGCGGCTTGCAGGCGCCTGTCCGCATGCAGCCAGGCCCACCGTCTGTACCGTCATGTCGGCGGCGCCGATGACCATGTTGTAAGGGGAGATGGGGACGCCTACTTCCCACCTCCACGTGAGGCGCTCGCCGTCGGGGCCAATGGCTCCATCGGCGGCGCTCACGGGTGCCCCGACCTGGGCGCCGTTGGCGATGACCTTCCACTGCGCGGGGGCGTGGACCGTGTAGTTCACGGTCGCCTTGTCCGCCGGGTGGTCGACGCTGGGCAGCCAGAAGCGGGTCCGGTTCGGCCAGTTGTCTACGAAGGCTGATGGGGCGCCGTGGACGTTCGGCCGCAAGATCAGACCGTCGTCGGGGACACCCCGATACACCACGGTGACGATGACCCGGTCTCCTTCCTCGGCTGCTTCCAAGGGCACCCTCAGCACCCCGGCCACGTGGTCATAGCGCGCCGGGTGGCCATCCACCGCGACCTCTTCGAGGGTCAGCCCGGTGAAATCGAGGGGAAGGACCGGCCCGTCATCTTCGGCGGCGACGTGGACATCGACCCTTCCGGCGAACCAGTCCGTGCCGTAGCCCAGCCCGATCTCGACCTCGTAATGGAGGACGTCGACACCGGGCGCATACCGTCCGAATGGCGGTGCTACGCCGGCCTCGATGGGTTCGGGCTCCTGGGCGGCGAGGGGAGCGCCGAGGAGGGAAAGCCCCGTGCCCACGAGGGTCAGGGCGCGGAGTGCGTTCGATAAGCGTGTGCGGATCATGCCAGGTCTACGTCGAAGGGGCTGGGGAGGTCCGGCGCAGGTTTCCGGAGCTCAGTCGCCCTCGGATCGGATTTGCTGGAAGGCCTCGACTTCCGTGAAGTCGCGGTATCGACCCCAATAGCGCGCATACGCCTGCGCCATTCGCGGTCTCAAGTCCACTCGTGCCGCGCCCAACGACTGGTACGTGGCCAGTGCTTCCATCTTGAGGACCATCTGGGCTCGGATGTCGACGAAGTGCGACGGTTTGAAGCCGAGGTCGCTGGTTGCGGTCTCGAAACCGAAGACGTTGTCCACCCCGAGGGATACCTCGGCGGCCACGGCCGAAGCCTTACTCCGCGAAGGGTCCTTATCGTCGGGGGCCGAGAGGTAGAGCGTGGTGGGGCGCAACTCGTTGATGGTGCGCTCGATTAGGTCTTTCTGCCCGGAGATGTCGCCGAAGAGCGTCCGGTCGACCCGGAGTTCGACGCCGAGAATGTCGGCCGCGAGGCTGGCCGCTTTCAGCTCCTCGGGCGACGCGTCGTCCTCCGCCATGAGGATGGGGACGATGACCACAGTGGCGTCGTCCTCGACTGCGCGCATGAGGGTGCCTCCGCAACCCATCTCCGCGTCGCCCAGACGCCCCTCAATGGCGAGAACCACCTTCGAGTCGGTGACCTCGAACAGGTCCTCATCCTCGATCATGGCCCAGACCCTGCTTACGAAGTCGTTCTGAGTGAGGGGCTTGATCATGACCTGATCGGCGCCGGCTCTCAGGGCCTGCTCTTCGTAGTGGGCCTGGGTATATCCGGTGGTTACCAGGATGGGAAGCGTCGGGTAGAGCGCGCGAGCTCGCCGGATGATGGTGAAGCCGTCCGCCCCGGGCAGATTCAGGTCGGTGACGATGAGATCCCATCTTTCCTGCCCGAGTCGATCCAACGCCTGGTCACCGTCCTGTACATGAAGGACGGTGAAGGCAGGCAGTGCATTGAAGAACGCCTTCACGAGGAGTGCCTGATCGAAGGCATCTTCGATGTACAGCACGCGGTAGCTCTGTGGAGAGTCCGTGCTCAACGGCGAAGACCGGGTTCGGGGATCGTCACGACGAGGGTGGGACGGGCCCCGCGCCGATGCTCGGTCCTTTCGGATCGAACGCTCTTCGGGAAGATAGAGTGTGGGACTGCCGTCGTCAGGGTGCTCGTTCGCTTCGAAGGGGTGCGCGGCCCACGGCGCCACCAGCCGTCGAGGTGCTCGGCCTCACGTGGCTTCCGTGCCAGGCTCGGGGATGAAGAACCAGACAATGAGCCCCATGAGAAGGACAAACGCCGCTCCGAGCGCGGCGTTCGAACCGTACCCCACCTCGGCGTAGAGCGGACCGGCCACGACCCCTCCCAAGGCGAAGCCGAGCTGCCCGAGAGCGACGGTGAGGCTCATGAGCGATCCGCGGCGCTCGTCGGACACGAGAGCCGTGAGGAGGGCCGAGAAGGGACTGATCCTCATGGCCACGAGGATCATCGTGAGGAAGAAGAACACATAGGCGGAGAGCGGTCCGGTCACGACGCGGACGGTGGCGACCATCATGATGGACAAACCCACGCACGCCATGAGGATGATCCCCTTCCGTCCGATGCGATCAGAGAGCTTGCCCGCCTGGGGTCCGGTGAGGACGTTCGCGACGCCTCCAATCAGGAACATGAGGGCGATCTGGTCGCCGGTCACACCGACGTCGCGCTCGAGCCAGGTCGGCAGGTAGATCACGAAGATCGAAACGCCGAGGAACATCATGAAGAACGCCGCCGCTGCCCACGCCACTTCCGGGCGACGGAGCATGGCCAGGTAGTCGGTGGCGGCCTGACGGACGGAGAGGGGCCCCCGGCTCCGCTCCACATCGGGTTGAGGCACACGGAAGAAAAGAAGGAACACCGTCGCCGCCATGGTGACGGCGAAAAGGTAGAAGGGGGAGCGGAAGCCCCATCGGCTCGCCAGGACGATCCCCAACGGAATTCCGATGATCTGTCCGACGGCCGCCCCGCTCATGACCCACCCCGTGGCCCAACCACGACGCTCGTAGGGGAAGTAGTCGCCGATATACGAGACGGCCGCCCCCGAGAGGATCCCACCGGCGC
>JABDLS010000008.1 GCA_013002885.1 Gemmatimonadota bacterium
TCACGGCGGCAAAGCCACCGGACCAGGCAAACGTCGTACGACTCATGGAAACCGACTCCTGCGAACCATTCCGTGAACGGGCGGACCTCCACCCGAAAGAACTCTCAATCTACAGACACCTCAGCCCATCGGCTCGCTGACTTGCGGCTGAGACCTCCTGGCCGGCTCGCTTCAGACCGAGCCCGGCGGAATCCCGCGAGACCCGGTGGCCTCCTCGACTGCCGTAGCCCGGCCTTCAGACCCCGCCCTCAGGAGCTTCACCTCAGCTCGTAGCTCGACGACCTCCGCCTCGATTCGAGCAACCCGATCCGACGACGGGCCGGCCGTGATCCTGCCCAGGTCGTGGATCGCGTCGAGAAGCATCTCTACGAGCGGTCGGATGGCATAATGCACCGTGAATCCCAGACACACGCTGAGCACCGGGACGATGACGAGGGCGAAGACGAGGAATCGCTGGTCCATGTTCTCTCCGGAAATCAGATGTGGCCGGAGCCCCTACGAAGACACCGACGACGACGTTTCTCTTCTCAGAGCAGTCCGTGCGCCCAAGTCGAGAGTGTATCCGCCAACTCGTCCATCACCTCCAGCTCGGTCCGCCCAGACCTCTTGAGGACGTGGAATCCGTGGTCGGCGCCCTCCACGACATGCAGCTTCGGCGTCGGCTCGACCTCCTCGAGGAGGGGCCGAAGCAAGTCGAGGTTCGCCAGCTTGTCACGGGTCCCCTGGAGGAAGAGCATGGGCAGCCCGACATCGGCCAGGTGGGCTCCACGCTCGGCGGAGTCTCGACCCGGGGCGTGGAGGGGAAAGCCGTAGAAGGCGATCCCTCGAACGCCCGGCAGCTCACCCTCCGAGGCGGCCGTCGACGTCATCCGTCCTCCCATGGACTTCCCGCCGGCGAACATCGGCAGGCCGTCGGCCCGACGACCTGCTTCGGCTACGGCGGACCGCACTGTGGCGACCAGGACCTTCGCCGGATTCGGTCCCCCCCGGCCGGCTTCCTTATAGGGGAAGTTGTAACGCAGGGTGGCGACACCCCGTTCAGCCAGGCCGACGGCGGCAGCATCCATGAAGGAGTGCTCCATACCTGCCCCTGCGCCGTGCGCGAACAGGTACAGGCAGAAGGCGTCGTCTGGACGGAGGAGGATGCCCGAGACGCGGCCCTTCGATTCGGTCGCCTGGAAGGTCAGCTCGGTGCGCCTCATCCGATTCCCAGTCGCAGCCCAAGGCTCACGATCGGCCAGATCTTCAGATACGTCTTCATGTCACCCTCGAAGTCCATGGCCTCCTGATCGAGTCGGGAGTCGAGCTCGGCCTGATCAGGGTACGTCCCGCCTTCGGCCTCGAGTGTGACGCGCGGCTCCCCCGTGAAAGCCGCGCCGATGTCGAGTGAGAGACCGAAGCCTGCAGCCGTGTGCTTGCCGAGGCCGACAAGGACGTACGGAGCCCGATCCTTCGACACGATCGTGCCCGTCAGTGTCCCGACCTCCTGGGGGGTGAATGTCTGACCTCCGATATCCACCGACCCCTCCAGCCGCCCGACCATGCTGGCGTCATCCGGCTTGAAGAGCACGCCCCCGCCAATACGGAAGACCCCGTTGAGGTAGAGGTCGAGCCCCGCATTGTACCAGCTCTCCGGAAGGTCGACCTCCATCCGGACGCCGTCGAAGGTGGTGGTCACGAGGTAGCTCGTCCGTCCCGCCCCGCCACGTACCACGATTCGATCGGTGAATGCGAGGGCGACCTCACCTCCGATCCCGAGGGTGCCCGCGCGTGCGGCGACGCCGAGCTGTCCTGCGGCGGAAGCAGGAGTCGTCGCAGCGAACACGGTCGCCGCGATGGTCGCGACCAGAGCCGCACAGCCAAGGCGCGCTCGAGGGGTCATGCGAAGATCCGGAAGGCGACGAAAGCACCCATGTACCCGAGGAATAGCATATAGGCGAACTGGAGGATCGGCCATTTCCAGCCTCCCGACTCACGCTTCATCACCGCCACCGTGGACATGCACTGCAGGGCGAAGGCGAAGAACACCAGAAGGCCGATTGCCGAGGCGAAGGTGATGTCTCGCTGGAGCACCTCGATGAGCTCCAGGGAACCTTCGTCCGCTGTTTCGACCCCGTAAATGGTGCCAAGGGTCCCGACGATGACTTCCCGGGCGGCGAGGG
Source organism: Gemmatimonadota bacterium (assembly GCA_013002885.1). Taxonomy (GTDB): domain Bacteria; phylum Gemmatimonadota; class Gemmatimonadetes; order Longimicrobiales; family Gaopeijiaceae; genus UBA2589. The sequence continues at coordinate 2,163 of JABDLS010000008.1, forward strand.
AGGTGACCAGACCCACGCCTACTCTCCAGTCGAGGCCGAGTGGCGCGATGGCCGGCTCGATAACGTGGCCGATCTGACCGAGTGCACTCTGCTCGATCTCCGGCGCCCCGGATTCAGTCCTGGGGAACTGGGTCATGGCCCAAAGGACCACGGTGACCGTGAAGATGATCCGGCCGGCCCGTTTGAGAAAGATCTTGCTCCGGTCGAGTAGACGGAGGGCCAGCGTCCGCAGCGATGGAATCCTGTATGGCGGCAACTCCATGAGAAAGGACGCGGGCCGAGCCTTGAGGAGCGTCCTCTTGAGGAGGAACGCCGTACCCACCGCCGCGACGATTCCGAGGCCATACAACCCCAGGAGCACCCCGGCCCTCAGCCCCATGAAAGGCCCGAGGAGCGGTTCGTCGGGAATGAACGCCGCGATGAGGAGCGCATACACAGGGAGCCGCGCCGAGCACGTCATGAACGGTGTCACGAAGATCGTCGCCAACCGGTCGCGCTCGTCGTCGATGGTCCGGGCGGCGAGGATGGCGGGCACCGCGCACGCGTAGCCCGACAGCAACGGCAGGAAGGCCCGCCCCTGGAGGCCAACGCGGTACATGCTCCGGTCGGCGATGACGGCGGCCCGCGCCATATAGCCCGAGTCCTCGAGGATCCCCAGAAAGAGGAAGAGGATGAGGATCTGGGGGAGAAAGACGATGACCGAGCCGACCCCCGCCCAGACTCCGTCGACGAGGAGCGATCGGAACCAGGTGTCGGGCAGCGTGGTCACCAACCACGTACCCGACGACTCGATCATCCACTCGATGCCATCCATGAGCGGGACGGCCCACGTGAAGATGGACTGGAATACGAGGATGACGACGGCCAGAAAGATGAGCGGGCCGAAGAGCCTGTGGAGAAAGACCGAGTCCAGCCGCTCGCTCAGCTTCGACGGACCCGGCGGGACGAAGCCGGCTTCATCGACGATGTCGCGCACGAGCTTCCGCCTGTGGGCGAACGCGTCGACCACCGGGAGGGAAACCGACCGCGGGACGTTGGTGAGTGTGCGCTCCTTGTACGGCGCCGCAGGATCTCCGGCCTGCACCGCCGTCAGGTAATCGAGGACCGCCGATACGCCGACACCCGTCCGGGCGCTTGTCCGCACGATGTCCACGCCGAGCCGCCGCGCCAACGCCTCGTCGTCAACCGCACCCCCTCGCTCGTCGAGTTCATCGGACATGTTGAGGACGAGGAGGGTGGGTAGCTCCAACTCGAGGACGGGCTCCACCAGCATGAGCTGGTTTTCGAGCCTCGTGGAGTCGACGATGAGGACCAGGGCGTCCGGAGCGCGCATCCCCTCCAGTTTGCCTTCCAGCACATCACGGGTGACGCGCTCGTCCAGCGTCCGTGCGGAGAAACCGTGGACCCCTGGCAGGTCGACCAGATCCAGTTCCCGACCGTCTTTCAAGCCAACCTTCCCCACGTGCTTTTCGACGGTGACGCCAGGGTAGTTGGCGACCTTCTGCCGCAGCCCGGTGAGCTGATTGAAGAGGGTGGTCTTCCCGGAGTTGGGAGGACCCACCAGCGCGACGAGAGGGGCTAGCGTGGTGTCGAGTACGGCCTGAGAGTCATGCACAGCGGCAAGTTTGCCTTCAGGTCGCTTCCTGGAACCGGGTCAGGAGGCGGACACAGAGGCAGGCCGCCGTCTCGCGGCGGAGCGCGATTAGGGATCCATCGACGGAAACGATGGGATCGCCGCCCGGCGACGACCGCACCGGACAGATCCGGCATCCAGGGAGCACGCCACGCTCGAGGAGGGGTTCGGCTTGATCGGCGGGGAGGTCGATGGAGATGAGCTCCACTTCCTGACGTAGCGGCACGTCCCCGAGGCGGAGCTCCGGAACGGCTTCGTCCTTCTGTACGACGGGCAGTGGCTGCATCAAATCGACCTGTGTGCGCTCATCGGGTCCTCACCACACGCCAGGTGAGAATGAAATCGAATCTCAACTAAGCTAAAGACGGTCGTCCGGAGGCGAAAGTCCGTACATCTACGGCGCCCCCCGCTGGCGTCCCAATACGAAGACCCGGAAGAGATCCGAATCGTTGGACGCGGGTGCCCGAGGACCTCACCGCCTCCCGACGCGAAGCAGGCTCACCCCGGTGGGCGACGCCTCGAAGCTCACGCGGTTTTCTCTTCGAAGAGGTGGATATCACGCTGGGGAAACGGAAACGAGCAACCCGCGGCCTCCAGGTTCTCCTTGAGTGCCCGGGTCAGATCCCGACGGGTGCTCCAGTAGTCCTCCGTCTTCACCCAGGGCCGGACGACGAAGTTCACAGACGAAGCGCCCAATTCGTCGACGGCTATCAGAGGCGCAGGCTCAGCCAGAACCCGGGGGTCGGCCGAGACGGTGTCCATGCACGTCTGAGCGGCAACGCTCAAGTCGTCGGAGTAGTCGACGCCCATGACCAGATCGATGCGGCGGGTGTCGTTGGCCGAGTAGTTCTTGATGGTCTCGCCGAAGATCTGGGAATTGGGCACCCTGATCTGGACATTATCCCCCGTGTCGAGGACGCTTGTGAAGATGGAGACTTCGCTCACCGTCCCCGACACTCCAGCCATCTCGACGAAGTCACCGACCTTGAAAGGACGGAAGGTGAGGAGCATGACCCCCGCGGCGAAGTTCGAGAAGGTGCCCTGGAAAGCCAAGGCGATGGCCAAGCCGGCGGCACCGAGAACGGCGACGAACGACGCCGTGCTCACGCCGAGGGTCCCCACCGCCGTGACCCCGACGATCGTGATCAGCAGAACGTAGATCACCCCGCTCAAGAACGGGATGAGCATGTCGTCGACGGGCGACTTCCGGAGGAGGCGACGGACGACGCTCCTGATCCATCCGGCGAAAATCCAGCCGAAGAAGAGAATGGCAAGCGCGCCGAGGACCTTTGGCGCCCAGGTGGCGACGACTTCGCTCGCCGTGGCCATGAGGGAGTCGAGGTCGAACATCTGATGCCTCCGAGTGACTACATGGATTGCTCGAGAAGCCTACAACCTCTCTCAACCGACCACCGGGCTCCAGACCTCGAGCCCGGCTCGCCGACGACACCTCACTCGACCTCGCCGCTGGGGGTCAGCCCGCCAGCAGTCGCCAGACCTGCGTCACCAGGAAGCAGACGGTTACGCCCATGGCCACCGGCATGAGGGTAGCTACCGAGGTCCACTTCGCGCTCCGGGTCTCCTTGTAGATGGTGTAGATCGTCGTGGAGCACGGATTATGGAGGAGGCTGAAGAGCATGATGTTCACGGCCGTCAGCAGCGTCCACCCACCGGCACGAAGGAGCTCCCCTGTCGCCGGGACGGAGTCGAGCTCGAACATGACGCCGGCTCCCTCGCCGCCGGCGACTCCGGTCGTGAGCACGGTGAGCATGAGCACCGTCGGGATGACGATCTCGTTGGCCGGGATCGCCACGATGTAGGCGACGAGGATCACCCCGTTGAGCCCGATCAGGAGGCCCATCGGGTTCAGCCATTCCACTGCGTGGGCAGCGATGCTCAGGTCCCCGATCATGATGTTGGAGCTCAGCCATATGACGGCACCCGCCGGAATGGCGAATACGATGGCACGCCAGAGCACGATGAGCGTCCGGTCGATGACCGACGTGTAGAGGGTCTGGAGTATCCGGGGCGGCCGATAGGGCGGCAGCTCCAGGCTGAAGCTCGTCGCCTCCCCGCGAAGGACCGTCCTGGACAGAAGCCACGACGACAAGAACATCATGACGATGCCGAACAGGGCGATGCCCACGACGGCCGCCGCCGCGACCAGGCCGCCCAACTCCGCCGGTACCAAGGCACCGATGAAGATGGTCGCGATGAGGATCTGCGTCGGCCAGCGGCCGTTACACAGAGAGAAGTTGTTGGTGATGATCGCGATGAGCCGCTCCCGAGGGCTGTCGATGACCCGGGTCGCTACCACGCCGGCGGCATTGCACCCGAAGCCCATGCACATAGTCAGCGCCTGCTTTCCGTGGGCGCCCGCCTTCTGGAAGAGCGAGTCGAGATTGAACGCCACCCGTGGCAGATAGCCGAAGTCTTCCAACAGCGTGAAGAGCGGGAAGAAGATCGCCATGGGCGGCAGCATCACGCTGATGACCCAGGCGGTAGACAGGTAGACGCCGTCGAGGAGGAAACCCTGCAGCCACCAGGGCGTCCCCATCGATGTCGCCACACCCGAAAGCCAGCCATGGACGTTGTCGATGAGGAGCGTCGCCAACATCGACGACGGCACGTTGGCCCCCTCGATGGTCAGCCAGAAGACCACCGCCAAGATGAAGAGCATGAGTGGGAAGCCGAAGATCGGGCTCGTGAGGAGTTCGTCGAGCTTTCGGTCCAGGTCGAAGCCGGCCTTCGCCAGGCCGCGCTTCTGAACCTTCTGGGCGATCTCCTCCGCGGCCCTGTACGCGTGCTCCGTCACCAGATCGTGGAAGTCCGGCGGCAGCTCCCACCTGAGGCGCGTGGCGCTGTCCAGCACACGCTGGCGATCCTCCGGCTCGGGGACGGGCCGCTCCTCATCGAAGTCTTCACGGGAGAGCTGACCCAGTTCGCCCGATCGGACGGCCTCCTGGACCGCCTCGTCGGCGTTGAGGAGGCGCAGCGCGACCCAGCGCGCGTTGGGCACGTCATCGAACACGTCCTCGATCACCGGCACGAGGCGCGTAATGGCCCTTTCGACTTCCGGCGCCTGCCGCTCAGGCCGGTACGGCGCCGTGGTCCGCCCTCCCATGGCGACCTCGTGCGCCGTATCCAGGAGCGCGTCGATGCCCTGACCGTCACGCGCGGTACCAGGAACCACGGGTACGCCGAGCTCCGCCTCGAGCCTCTTCGGGTCCAGGGCGATGCCGTGGCGCCGGGCCTCGTCCATGAGATTGAGGAAGACCACCACCCGATCGGTGATCTCCAGGATCTGCAAGACCAGATTCAGGTTGCGCTCGAGGCGCGTGGCATCGACGACGACCACGGTGACATCCGGTCGTCCGAAGAGAACGAAGTCTCGCGCCACCTCTTCGTCGACACTGCCGGCCTGAAGCGAGTACGTGCCGGGAAGGTCGACCACCTTCACCCGATTGTCCTTGTGGCCGAAGGCTCCTTCTGCCCTCACCACGGTCTTCCCAGGCCAGTTCCCGGTGTGCTGGCGGAGTCCTGTGAGCTGATTGAAGACCGTGCTCTTTCCCACGTTGGGATTGCCGGCTAGCGCGATCAGATAGTCCCACTTGTCGGGGCTGAGGCCGAGACGGACCAAACTCTGCTCGCGGTGCTCCGAGCATGAGACGCACGGGTCGATGGCGAGACTGGGCATCAGGCCACCTCCTCCGAGTCCACGGAGACGCTGCCGTCCGGAAGCTCCACACGCACCCAGTCGGCCTGCTCATGGCGGAGAGCGATGAGGGCGCCACGGATCCGGTAGGCGATGGGGTCTCCGCCCGCAGAGCGGAAGGCAGCCTCGATGACCGTCCCCCGGACGACACCCAGATCGAGGAGTCGACGGCGTTGTGCTCCTTTGCAGCGGGGCGAGATCCCGACGACTCGCGCCGACTCCCCGGGCTCCAGATCCACGAGGGTGGAGACCGGCGCGTCGGCGCTCTCACCCTCTGCCAGGAGACGTACCGTGACATTGGCAGCCACCACCAGATCGAGCGCTCTCTCTCTTCCGTGGGCCCGGATGGCCACCGTGCTTCCGTCCCGATCGGTCACTTCCAGCCGCGCACCCACGTCGAGCCCGTCTTCGAGGAGGGCGTCGTAGATGACCCGGGGCTCGTCCTCCAGGTGGACGACTTCGACGGTCCGGCCGACGTCGACGCCCGACAGCGTCGTTCGCTCGACCCTGGGCAGTTCGCCTCCCGAGGTGGGGATTGGATCGCCGTGGGGATCCCACGCCGGATGTCCGAGGCGGGCGGCCAGGGCGTCGGCCTGTTCCGAGGACAGGGCGTGCTCCATGCGCTCGGCCTCGGCATGCCATTCCCCTGCCGGGACACCCGTACGATCCGCCAGGTACCGCTCCCAGAGCCGGTGTGTCCGAACGAGCTGCAGTGCCGACGACCGTCCCTCGTCAGTGAGCTTGGGGCCCGTCTCCGTGGTGCGGGTGAGCTCCGCGCGGGCGAGCTGCTTGAAGAGGTCGGCGGCTCGACCCCTCGAGATCTCGAGTCGACCGGCCAGGCTTTCCAGGGTGCACGGACGACCCACGCTCTCACACGTGTAGACATGCTTCAGCGCATCCTCGAGGAGGACTCGCTCACTGAGATGCGAGAGTTGCGTCAGTCGAGCGACGATGCCCCGTCGCGGCCAGAGCAGAAGCGCTCCCAGAGCCGCGAGGGCAGCGAAGACGACGAGGGCTACGGCGGGGTCGATCATGGATGCTCGGTTGGGCCGGGGCGTGACTTCGCCATCCCAGCGTTGGTGGTACCGTTTTTAGGCTAGCCTAAATTTGTCACCCAAAGGGTCGTCGTGTCAACCGTTCTGGCGGGGCGAGAGGGTACCGACGCGCGACGGCCAGGCTGGCTCCACGCGCTCTGAAGGCGCAACCCGTGCCTTCGGGGTTCGCTTGATCGCGCACCCCGGGGGAGCCATCGTCCCGACATGCATCCACGCCCCCTCACCATCCCACGACCGACCGAGATCGTCGGACGTTGCCCCGGCCGTGTTCGCCATGCCCTCCGGGGCGTCGTGGCATGTGCCTGCGCGGTGATTGCATCTGCCCACCAAGCAGGCGCCCAGATTCCCGGCGTTTCCGCCGTCTGCGACGACCGACCTCCGGCCACGGGTGCGTCGCCCTTCGCGGCCCAACCTCCGCAGCCGTCCGAGTCCGGCTCCGACGCCGATCGGCCGGCGTCGGACCTCTACTGCATCGACCTCGTGCCCACGACCCGCGGAGGCCCGGCCGCCGGGGTGGTGGAACTCCGCCGGCCGTGGTCGCCATTCGGAGTCACCGTGACGCCCGAGGGGCGGCATCGTCACGATCTCGTCGCGTGGCTGGCCCGCCTGCCCGATCCGTCGACGTTCGGGCCCTACACGACCTACGTGGCCTGGGCCACACCCCTGGCTCTGGACCCCGTCGTGAAGCTCGGCGAAGTCCGCAACGGCGAGAACGTCCTCGGCGAGGTGGCCTTCAACAAGTACCTCGTCTGGATCTCGGCAGAAGCGTCGGCCGACGTCTCGGAACGGGAGGGGCCGCTGGTCATCCGCGGCCGCTCCCCTTCGGCGAGAATGGAGGCCCACGACCTCCTGGCGTTCGCCCCGTCGGCCGAAGAAGGCTCGGGGATGGCGAGCATGGCGGCGCCCGAAGGGGCGTGGGAGCTCCCGCCCATGTACGACGGCGTACCCATGCTCCCCGGCGTCATGGGGTCGCGCCCGGCTGTGTCGCCCCTGCGGCCCGCAATCGACCCCGCCGATCTGCCCGATGCGCGCCCACGGGACGTCGTCTCCCTCCCCGACGGAGGCACCCTCGACCTCGTCGCCGGCTTCGTGACCAAGCAGGTGGGTGACCGGAACGTGGTCATGCTGGCGTTCAATGAACAGATCCCGGGCCCACTGATTCGTGTGGAGGAGGCCTCGACCATCTTCGTGAACTTCCACAACGAGACGTCGATGCCCACCGCCGTGCACTGGCACGGCATCCGCCTCGACAACCGCTACGACGGAGTACCGGGTGTCACACAGGACGCCGTCGCGCCCGGGGAGAGCTTCCGATACACCATCCATTTCCCCGACCCGGGCATCTACTGGTACCACCCCCACCATCGTGAGGATGTCCAACAGGAGCTCGGCCTCGCCGGCAACATGCTCATCGAGCCGCTCGCCGAGGACTACTACAACGACGTCGAGCACGAGGAGGTCCTCATGCTCGACGACCTGCTCCTTGGCGACGAAGACGTGGTGCCCTTCGGCGACCAGTCGGCCAACTACATGCTCATGGGCCGCTTCGGCAACGTCTTCCTCACGAACGGTGAGCCGGAGTACGGACTCGACGTCGAGGCCGGCGACATCGTGCGCTTTCACGTGACCAACGTCTCCAACACGCGAACGTTCAACCTCTCCTTCCGAAGCACCGAGGATGTGGCGGCGCCGCCTCTACCCGTGAAGGTCGTGGCGTCGGACGTGAGCCGCTTCGAACGCGAGGCGATGGTGGAGAGCGTCGTTCTCGCCCCGGCGGAGCGGTACACGGTAGAAGTGGAGTTTCCCGAAAGTGGCGCCTATGCGCTCACGAACCACGTCCAGGGCATCAATCACCGGCAAGGCTTGTTCCTGGAAGAGCGCGCGGTGCTGGGGCACGTGGCGGTGTCGAGTGAGGGCGGCGGGGCCGCCTCGGTCGGTGGCGAGGTAGCAGTTGGCGGAGGCTCGGCGAGCCACGCGCACGACTTCCAGACACTCCGCACCCACGAAGACGTCGTCGCCGACATAAAGCGGTACCGACGGTACTTCGACCGGACGCCCGACCACGAAATGGTCATGACGCTCGAGGTGGACAGCCTTCCCATGGCAATCCGTCAGTCCATGAGCCTGGACTGGGTCTACTTCAACCCGGTGGAGTGGACGGGCACCATGCCGGTCATGAACTGGGCGACGAGTCGCGAGGAGGTAGCCTGGATCCTCCGAGATCGACGGACCGGAGCCGAGAACATGGAGATCGAGTGGCGCTTCCGTGTGGGAGAGGTGGTGAAGATCCGGGTGACCAACGACCGGGCCGCCTTCCACGCCATGCAGCACCCTCTCCACATCCACGGGCAGCGATTCCTCGTGCTCGAACAGAACGGGGTGGAGAACGAGAACCTGGTATGGAAGGACACCGTCCTGTTGCCGGCGGGCTCGACGACGGACATCCTGCTTGAGCTTTCCAACCCCGGGCGATGGATGGTCCACTGTCACATCGCCGAGCATCTGGAATCGGGAATGAAGTTCGTCTTCGACGTAGAAGGGAATCGACCATGACCGCTCGACTCGTACACCGCGCCTTCCGGCTCGTCCTTGGCGTCCTCGCCACCACCCTGGCGGCGACGGCGCCCCTCGCCGCCCAGAACTTCGATGAGCTCGTCGCCGTGCCGCGGGGCACAGTGGCACTGACCAACGCCAAGGTCTTCGACGGCACCGGCGCTCCCGCGGCGACCGGTCAAACGATCATCATCGAGGGCGACCAGATCGCGGCCGTGGGTCCGACGGGAAGTGTCGACGTGCCTTCCGGCGCCCGGGTCATCGACCTCAGTGGTCAGACCGTCATCCCCGGTCTGGTGGGACTCCACAACCACAGCTACTACACAGGCGGCAACGGGCGTGCTGCCCAGCTGTCCTTTTCAGGCTCTCGCCTGTACCTGGCCTCGGGCGTCACCACCATACGCACCACCGGAGCGCAGCAGCCCTACGCCGAGCTCAACCTCAAGAGCGAGATCGACGCCGGCCGGGTCGTCGGCCCGACGATGTTCACCACGGGGCCATACCTCACCGGTGAACAGAGCTCCTCCCAGACCATGACCCAGCTCGAGGGTCCCGAGCAGGCACGTCGGGTGGTCCGCTACTGGTCCGAGGAAGGTGTCGACTGGTTCAAAGCGTACACCTGGATCTCCCGGGCCGAGCTCGGCGCGGCAATCGAAGAAGCCCACCGTCATGGCGTGAAGGTCACCGCCCACCTCTGCTCCGTCGGGTACCGCGAGGCGGTGGCCCTCGGCATCGACAACCTGGAGCACGGTCTCTTCGCCAACAGCGAGTACGCCCCGAACAAGAGCCCCGACGAGTGCCCCCCGGGCTTCCGGAACGGCTACGCCGACCTGGATATCCAGGGCCCCGAAGTGCAAGCCACCTTCCGCGACATGATCGAGAACGATGTTCCCATGACCTCGACCCTCGTCGTGTACGAGATCTCCGTGGCCGGTCGTGAGCCTATCGACGAGCGCGTCTTCGACGTCCTCGCCCCCGAGATCGCCGAGGAAGTTCGGGCCATTTCCATTCAGCGCCGGGCCGGCCGAGGTGCCATCGACCCCGCCGTCTACCAGAAGGCGCTGGAGTACGAGAAGGCCTTCGTCGAGGCCGGCGGCCTCCTGGCGGCTGGCGTCGACCCCACTGGCTACGGCGCGGCGCCTCCGGGATTCGGGGACCAGCGCAACTACGAGCTACTCCTCGAAGCCGGCTTCAGCGCGGCCGAGGTCCTCCAGATCATGAGCCACAACGGCGCCAAGGTCCTGGGCATCGACGACCGCGTGGGCACCATCGCAGCCGGCATGACGGCCGACCTCGTCGTCATCGACGCCGACCTCGAGGAGGCCGGGGATCTTCACGACACCAGCATTGTCTTTCGTCATGGCATTGGCTGGGACTCGGCAAAGCTCATCGACTCCGTGCGTGGGATCGTGGGCGTGCGTTGAGGGCGGCCTGATCTCTTGGTCTATCTGATCGCGGCGGTAGCAGCACCGGCCCTGGGGCCGGTGCTGTATCGCCTGCTCCATCCCCATCCACGAGCCGCCGGTCTCGTCGACGGCTTCGTCTATCTCGCCGTGCCTCTCCTCGTTGCGTGGCAGGTCCTGCCGCATGCATGGGCCGAGGGCAGCCTGGTCCCCATCGTGGCTGTGACCGCGGGCTTCATCCTGCCGACCCTCGTAGAGCGGGCCTCCCATGTCCTCGCGGAGCAGACCGACAACCTCGCCCTTGTCGTCGGGATATCCGGCCTCGCACTCCACGCGGCACTGGAGGGCGCGGCCCTCGGACCGGGTGCGGGGGGCGACGCGGTGCCCGGAAGTAGCGACGCCTTCGCCCTAGCCGTCATCCTCCACCGCATCCCCGTGGGCCTCGTCATCTGGTGGCTCATTCGCCCTCGCTTCGGGCAAGGAGCGGCGGCTCTCGGCGTCGCCTCCCTCATGGTCGCTACGCTGGCCGGATGGGGGCTCGGTCACGAGTTCCTCGACGGCTTGCATTCCGGCGGCGCCGAGCTCTTCCAGATCTTCGTCAGCGGATCGTTGGTCCACGTCGTGTACCACCAGGGCCGCCACGACCACGATCACTCTCACGACCACTCTCACGCAGAGACGGACTCATGACCTCCCCAGCCTCACGACCCCCGACGCCCGCCCGCACGGTCTTTCTTCTTGCCCTTGTCGCAACGATGCCGGCGCTGGCGCCCACCGGGCTCCATGCTCAGGAACGGACCCAGGCCGGGCCCATCATAGAGTCCGCTGGCGCCGTCTTTCAGGTGGACCCGACGCTGGCGACACCTACGGACCGGGACTACCGCGTGGCCTTCGAGGTCGCGGCCCCGGCCGCCTCACACGATCGTCTCAACGTCGCCTTCAACACCGCCGCACGCTTTCTCAACATGCACGGCCAGGCCGGGGTGCCGGTCGAGCGGCTGGGCGCTGCCATCGTCGTCCACGGCGGTGCCTCGTTCGAGCTCCTCGACGACAACGCCTACCGCGAGCGTTTCGGCACCGCCAACCCGAACGCAGACCTCCTGCGTGAGCTCATCGCGAAGGGCCACCGGGTGGTGTTGTGCGGCCAGAGCGCGGCGTCTCGCGGGGTTCCGACAGACCGTCTCATAGAGGGAGTCGAGGTGGCGCTCTCTGCGATGACAGCGTTTCTACTGCTTCAGGACGAGGGCTACCGGGTCAATCCCTGGTAGTCGGCTGCTCGCCAGGCACGCGAGGAGATCACCTCGGTGCGACCAGCCTCTGATACCTCACGTCGTCGCGTAGCGATTCAAGATGTACATCCCAGTGAACCCATGTGTCGACGTAGTGACCCTCTCGCAGGGACTCACGAAGTAGCCGTAGGGCGGCCTCGGGCTCGCCAAGTGCCGAATGGACCTGCGACATCCGGAACTTCGTGGCGCCTGCGTAGACAAGCCCCTCCCACTTGGACAACTCTCCTCGTAGCTCGTCCAGCGCACTGCGGGCGGCCCCGGCATCACCGGCCTGCGCGGCCGCCGCCCCATAGGCACCGATATACTCGATGCGGCGGGGCTCGATGTCCTCCGTGGCCAGCAGTTCCGCATAGAGGTCGGCAGCCTCTTCCCACTCCCCGAGCAGGCCCATGGCTTCGGCCCGAACACGCCGTAGGTCGAGGTCCTCGGTCGTCTCCGTCTCGTCGACCGCTCGGCGCGCAAGCGACCGCGCGTCCACACTGTATCCCTCGCCTCGGGCGGCCGTCGCTGCCTCGAGTAGCAGCACCGAGGTCGAGTAGCGGCGATTCTTCTCATATCCGATGCGCACCTCGTCGATAAGCTCGTCGAGTGCATCGAAGGCACCCATGGCAGCGAGTGCCGTGCCTTCCCAAACGGCGGGCCCCCAATTGCCAGGGTGTCGATTCCGCGCCTCCGCAGCGGCGAGCGCCGCCTCGTCGAAGCGTCGGAGCCCGGCGAGGGCCATGAATCGCTGTCCATCCCAGGCGAGGTAGTTCCGTTGAAGCTCCGGGAGTTCATACCGGAAGTCGTGAATCTCGAGCGCCTCTTCGAGTCGATTCGCCCGTCGCGCAGCGAACATCAAGGGATATCCGGGCCTGTTCTCCATCATCTGCTGAGATTCGGACAAATGTCTGTACTCGGCCTCGATGTCCCCGCTCAGCGCATACGAAAACCACTCGTAGGCCCAGACCTCCTGAGCCGTCAGCCGGTGCGAGTGGTCACCCAGGTATCGATTCAATGAGTCGGCCTTGAGCAGGGCACCGGGGATGGTATCCTGGTTGTTCCAGTAGAATGCAGACATCTGTCGGTGCAACTGCACATATGACGGGGCGAGGCGGCTGATGCTGTCGAACAACTCGATGAATCGTCCGTAGTCGAGCTGTATGAACCGACGCTCCGCCTCATCGCGCAGACGGGCGATCTCGCGCGTGGGCGGTGGTTGCTGACCGGGGCTGAGGAAGTCGTAGTGTGTGTAGGCCACGAGCGCCCCGACGATCCGTTCAGCGGTACGATCAAAGGCGGCGATCGGGTCATCGACCGGCGCACGCTCCTCTTGGAGTTGAAAGAGGAGCACGCCGTCCGCCCCGCTGCTGATAGCCGCCGACACAACGACTTCGCCGCCCTCCGTCCGATACTCCGTCGTGACGACCAACCCGGCTCCAGCCTCCCGTGCGACCTCGATCGGCCCAGGTCGCGCGTCAGCGTCGAAAGACGACAGGCTCGAGGCAGGAAAGAGCTCGACCTGGCCGCTGCCGACGAGTCGCCCCTCGATCGTCGATCCGCCCATACCCGCCAGACCGTCCAACTCCCCGTCACCGGAGACATTCAAGGGGGGCAGGGCCACCACGCGATCCTCGACGAGGTCGTCTTCCGCAGGTCGAACGGGCTCGACCGGTTCGACGCTCACTTCCGTACTCGAGTCAGCCAGCTCGGTGGTGGGCGCCGAGACGAGTATCATCGGAGCCACCAGCGTCCCGAGTCCGAGGACGCCAACGAGCAGAGCTTCTGACCGGGTGAAGGCTTGTCGCCCCGCCTCACCGTGGTACCAGGCCATGACCATCGCCGGCAGGAAACCGAAAACCAACACCAGAGCCAAGCGCTGCTCTGTGGTATCCGAGAAGCCCCCAATCGCGTCGCCGACCAGGCCGATCCCCTCATTGCACGCGAAGGCGAACACGCAGTAGGCGATCGCCCACTGCACGACCTTCCGGTCCTTGAGGGAGGCTAGGTCCATGTGTTGTCGGGCGGAAATGGGACAAGGTCACTGACACGGTCGGCGAGGAGGCCGTCAGCGGCAAGTTCTTACGTTCGACCACGCCGATGCTAGCGAAATCCGACATCCTCTAGTGCAGCCTCCACAAGCGCACGCACCTTGCTCGGCACTGTTGTCCTGGCTAGATCGCCACGACCAATACTCGTCCCTGGGAGCGTTCGTTGTCACTGAGATCCTGCCGCACTGCCGTGGCGCTCCTCTTCGGACTCTTGGTGATCGTCGGGCCTTCATCGGCACAGGAGCGATCCTCCGTGGCCGGCCGTGTTGTCGATGCGGCCACTCTACAACCGCTTTCCGGAGCGCAACTGGTCATCGAGGGGAGTACGTCCGGTGGACTCACCGGCACCCAGGGGCGCTACCTCATCCAGAACCTGCCACCGGGGACACATACGCTCCGCGTTGTCCTCATCGGGTACGGTCCCGTCTCCCGGGAGTTCTCGGCCCAACCAGGTGAGACAGCGGTCGTCGACTTCAGCCTGGGGCGGTCTGCACTGGAGCTCGACGCGATCGTCGTCACCGTCACCGGCGAGCAACGGAAGCGGGAGCTGGGAAACGCGGTGGCGACGGTAGCGGCCGATCAAGTCGTGGGGGCTGCGCCGATCCGCAACCTTGCGGATCTTCTTCAGGGACGGGCAGCGGGAGTCCAGCTGCTGAACTCGTCCGGAGTGCCGGGTGCGGGCTCGAGGATTCGAGTTCGAGGTGCCAGCTCGATCGCCCTTTCCAACACCCCGCTCGTCTACGTCGATGGGATTCGAGTCAACAGCCGCGCGAGTGAGTTCTGGCAGGCGGTCGGCCAGGATGCGTCTCGCATCGAGGACTTCAATCCGGAGGACATCGAGTCCATCGAGATCGTGAAGGGCCCCGCCGCGTCGACCCTTTACGGCACCGAGGCCGCCAACGGAGTGATCCGGATCACCACCAAGCAGGGACTTCCTGGTCCCCCGCGTTGGAGCGCTTGGGTCGAGTCCGGCCTGGTGCAGGATCCGAACGACTACCCACTGAACTATGCCGGCCTGAGCAACGACGCCCCTTTCGAGTCGGAGTGCCTACTGGAGTATGTCGACCTCGGGCTCTGCTCTCAGACAGGGATCGAATCCTACCAGGTTCTGAACGATCCGGCGCTGAGTCCGACCGATACCGGAAGTCGCTCGCAGATCGGGCTCTCAGTCCAAGGAGGGTCTGAGCGCGTCAACTATTACATCGCTGGAGAGATCGAGGACGAGACGGGTCCCTTCTCTCTTCCCATGCCGGATCGTAGCGACCTCGAACGCAGGGGCATACCGATCACTGATGAGGTGGAGCGGCCGTTCCAATTGGAGCGGAAGAACCTGCGCGTGAACCTGAACGCCCAGGTGGCTGATCAGGCAACCGCAGCCGTCCGCTTCTCGTATCTGGACAGTCACACCGCATTCACCGCGAACGACAACTGTCTCTGTGGTTTCATGGGGAGCGCCTTGATCGGCGGGTCCAATCCCGGCGAGGCCTGGGGGCTACAAGCCCCCGCGCAGACGTTTGGCAGGACGCTCTCGCAGGATGTACAGCGGGTGACGTTCGGCACTTCATTGAACGTCCGGCCTCAGCCATGGCTGGAGCTTCGCGGCACCGGCGGGGTGGACTACACGAATCGGGTCGACGTGTCCTTCATCGCACGCGACCTGGGGGTCCCGGGACCAGACCTTGGAGCCAAGGGCACCGGGTTCGCCAACACCTGGCAGTACACGCTCGACCTCGGCGGAACCGCATCGTTCGATCTCACACAGTCTGTCACGTCCGCGACCACACTGGGAGCGCAGTACTTCCGGCACCTCTTCACGGGCACCGACGCCGAGGGCTTCGACCTGGTCAACGGAGCGTCGTCCGTGGGTGTGGCCGCGGAGACATCGGCTTTCGAGTACCAGGATGAGGACCGCACGTTCGGCGTCTTCGTCGACCAGCTCATCGGACTCAACGAGCGGCTTTTTCTCAACGTCGCCCTCAGGGCTGACGACAACAGTGCCTTCGGGCGTGATTTCGACCTGGTCTTCTATCCAAAGGCAGGTGTCTCCTGGGTCGCCAGCGAAGAAGATTTCTTTCCGGATTGGGGCTTCGTCGACCAGTTCCGCGTCCGAGGCGCCTGGGGCGAGTCGGGACTGCAGCCGCGATCGGAGGATCCCCTGAGGACGCTGAACGCGGAGGCGATCACGGATCCCAGCGACCTCACGGTCTCCGGCGTTTCAATCGGGAACGTCGGTAACGCCCTGCTCGAGCCGGAGCGCTCCAGTGAGATCGAGGTCGGAGTCGACGCAGACCTCTTCCGGGGTCGGCTTGGGGTCGAACTGACGTACTACGCCAAGAGCACGAACGGGGCCCTCGTCCAGCAGCCCCTGGCTCCCTCGCTGGGCTCGAGTGCTACTCGCTGGGCCAACATCGGTGAGGTCGAGAACAGAGGGTTCGAGGCGGCCGTCAGCTCGGTGCTCGTGGATGGAGAAACTGTACGGTGGTCCGTCTCAGCCTCCGGGTCCAAGAACACGAACGAGCTGATTACGCTGGGCGATGACGTAGACTCGTTCGGTGGGTTCTTCCGTTTCGAGCCCGGCTATCCGCTCGGTGGGCTGTGGGCGCTCCCGATCCAGGGCTTCGACGACGCCAACGGCAATGGGATCATCAGCGCGGATGAGGTCACCATCGGTGACGAACTCGCGTTCGCGGGCTCTGGTTTCCCCGAAGAGAACCTCACGCTCTCGACCAACGTTACGGTCTTCGGCGGCCTGACCCTCTTCGGCCTGCTCGACTACCGGGGTGACTTCGTGTCACTCAACTTCACCGAGTTCTTCCGGTGCGTGAACGTTGGTATCTGCCGCGCCGCTGTGGATCCGACCGCCCCCCAGGAGGACCAGGCTGCGGCCATCGCCGGGCTACCTGGCCCGAGGTCGACGCTTTGGGGGTTCATGCAGCCCGCCGACTTCTGGAGTCTGCGAGAGGTCGCGCTCAGCTACCGCTTCCCGGAGTCGCTCGCGGCGCGCATCGGGTCGAGTAGCCTCTCGATCACGCTGTCCGGTCGCAACCTCGCCACATGGACCGACTACGGGGGAATCCACCCCGAGCTCGAAGGCCGCGGTGCCGAGGCGGACTTCGGTACCCTGGAGGGCTTCACCGTGCCTCCTGCGCGCTACTTCACACTTCGACTCAACGTGGGCTTCTGAGGATCGTTCGATGACTACGAAGAGACTCTTCGTCTCCCTATGGCCATTGTGGTTGGCCTCGCTCGCCGCTTGCGATGGACTCCTCGAGGTGGTGGACCCCGACCTCGTGACGCCGGAGCAGGTACAGGGAGAACGCGGCGCAGAACTCTACTGGGCAGGGGCGCTTGGGGAGTTCGCTCGGGCCTTTTCGAGCGGCACGGGTGGGCAAGCGGTCTATGGAGGACTTCTTGCCGACGAGTTCTATCTGGTCGGGACGTTCAACACGCGGATCCAAGTTGATCAACGGGCCGTCCTCGACGTCAACAACGGGACCCTTCTTACCGAGTACCGTCAGCTCCATCGGGGCCGGGTCGCGACCGCCAACGCCATCGATCTGCTCGAAGAATTCCCCGACCCGAACAGCCGGATCTCGGAGATGTGGAGTCTCAACGGATACACGTACCTCCTGTTCGCGGAGCACTACTGTTCCGGAGTCCCCTTCGGTCAAGCACCGAACGACACGGATCCGATCTTCGGGGATCGAGTCCCTACGTCCGCGATGCTCGAAACAGCCCTCTCACGGTTCGCGGCCGCCGATGCCGCAAACTCCGGATCCGCGGATCAGGCGCATCTAGCGTCCATGGGTAGCGCTCGAGCCTACCTCAACCAGGGCGACCTCGCCGCCGCTGCCGCGGCGGCAGCATCCGTGCCGAGTGATTGGCGATACCTGGTGCGCAGCAAGACTGGCGGGACATCGAATCAACGAAACGCGTTGTTCGAGCTCAACCACTCCCAGCGTCGGTGGTCGCTGTCCGACGTGGAAGGCGGCAACGGAGTCCCCTTCCGGTCCGCGGCGGATCCGCGTGTTCCCTGGGCGGATGCCGGTCCGACCGCGGCGGACGGTTCGTCGACGCTCTATCACCAACTCAAGTACGACTCCTGGGAGTCGGACGTCACACTGGCCAGCGGGATCGAGGCCCGACTCATCGAAGCAGAGGCCGACCTTGCAGCTTCGGGCACCGACTGGCTGATGACGTTGAATACGCTTCGAACCGACAACGGGATTGCTGGCGATTTGACCGATCCAGGCACGTCCGACGGACGCGTGGATCTCCTTTTCGACGAGCGTGCTCGATGGCTCTTTGGAACGGCTCATCGTCTCGGTGACCTGCGTCGGCTGATCCGGCAGTACGGCCGCGCGGAGGCTGACGTGTTCCCGAGCGGGGCGTTCCCGGGAGGTGGCGTGTACGGAGTGGACGTGAATCTGCCGATCCCACGCGAGGAAAGCGCGAATCCCCTCCTCTCTGATGTGACGGGACCTCTTTGCTTGGACCGAGACGCCTGAGCTAACGCTCCAGCCACTCCAGCATCGCCCGCGTCACCTCCTCCGAAGCGTCCTGCTGCACGAAGTGCCCTACGCCGGGCAGCTTGACCAGCGTGTAGTCGCCATCGACCCACTCCTCGGTGCCCTCGAGGGCGGTGGCGAGGAGGTACTGGTCCGCCATGCCGTGAATCTGGAGGACCGGCGCGCGGACGGGTGGCACCTCCCCCATCTCGCGGTAGGGTTGGGTCGGGTAGTTGGCCTGGTAATAGGCCATCATCCCCTCGAAGCTCGATCTGTCGAACGCCTCGACGTACTTCTCACGCGCGGTCTCGTCTGTAACCCACCCGGCGAGCCCGGCGGCGCTCAGCGCTCGATGCGACCCGGGCTGTTGGAAGTTGCGGGCGTACTGACTGTTGGCCTGTTGCTCGGGATTCGTCGCGAGCTCGCGGCTCAGTCCCTTGGGGTGTGGGAGGTTGAGCACGACGAGCCGCTCGACGAGATCCGGTCGGTACATGGCCATCGACCACGCGATCATCCCGCCCCAGTCATGGCCGACGACGACGACCCGCTCCTCGGCCTGGTCGGCGATGACCGCGGCGACATCGGCGATGAGGTTGGGCATGAGGTATGCGTCCACACCCGCTGGCTGCTCGCTGAGGTTGTAGCCCCGGGTGTCCATGGCGGCGACCCGATAGCCGGCTTCGGCCAGGGCCTCCATCTGATCTCGCCAGGTGAACCAGAAGTCTGGAAAGCCGTGGATCATGACGATGAGTGGCGCGTCCGGCCCATGCTCCGCGCCGAGAAGAGCGTAGTGGATGGAGACTCCATCGGAGTCCGCGAAGTGGTGGTCGACGTCGCCCATGATCCGTCCTCCATCGAGTTCCTCGAAGGTCTTCGTCGACGGCGGTCGCTCGCGCTTCAGTCTCCGCGACACCGCCTCCGCCTCGCGCATCACCCGCAGGATGTTCTCGCCGGCGAGCTTTCGTAGGTCAGTGTCGGACCAACCGCGCCGCACCAGCTCTTCGAACAGCGCCGGATAGGTGGAGACGTCTTCCAGGCCGGGTACGTACTCCGGGATCCCATCGAAGTCCGACCCGATACCCACATGGTCGATGCCCGCAACGTCTCGGATGTGCTCGATGTGATCCGCGACGGTTCCGATCGACGTCGTCGCTCCCTCCTCGACGGTGAGGTAGGGAGGGTAGAAGAGCTGCATGAGGACCCCCCCGTTTTCTGGCAGTCGCCGGAGGATGGAGTCGGGGACGTTCCGAGGATGATCGGCCAACGCTCTCGCGCCGGCATGAGAGAAGATCACCGGGGCATCGGCGACGTCGAGCGCATCACTCATCGCCCCCGGCGAGACATGGGAGAGGTCCACGAGCATTCCCATGCGGTTCATCTCCCGAACGACTTCTTCACCGAAGGGCGAGAGGCCACCGACGATGATCGAGTCCGTCGCCGAATCCGCCCAGTCGGTATTCGAGAAGTGGGTGAGGCCCATGTACCTGACACCAGCGTCATAGAAGGCCCGTAGCGCTCCGAGGGAGTTCTCGATGACGTGCCCACCCTCGATGCCGAATAGCGAAGCGATCTTGCCCGACCCGAAGACCCGATCCACATCCGAGGCGGTGCCGGCGAACTCGAAGGCGTCGGGGTAGGCGTCGAGGATCCGGCGGGCAACGTCGAGTTGCTCGAGCTGCTGCATGGCCGGCCTGGGGTGGTCGACGGAAACGTGGACCGACCAGAACTGCGCGCCCACCATCCCTTCTCGAAGGCGGGGGAGGTCGGTGTCGCCATCAGTGCGCCGTCGGAGGTCGTAGATGCCGACGTCGCCTTCGGCGGTCTTGATGTCGCGGATCTTGCCTGGCAGGTCGTTGTGTCCGTCGAAGAGGGGAACCTCCGACAAGACGCGACGCACCCGGTCCTCGGCGGACTCCTGGGCCAGGGCACGGAGCGGTAGACCCGCCAGGGCCACGACCGCCCCCGCCAGAGTGAGGCGCCTGAGGACGGTGGCGAAGCCCGCCACCCTCGTAGCCGCCCGACCACAGTAGAGACTCTTCAGCGCACCTCTCATACAGCCCCCTCGGTTGCACAAATCCCTCCGAAGACGGATTCTGCAGTCTTGGAAGTGCCTCCGCCACCAGCGGAGGTAACGCGCACGCCCTGGGAGGAACGAGACCATGAAGAAGAACGACGTCTCACGACGCCATTTCGTCGGAGGAGCCGCAGCCGCGCTCGGCACGCTGGCCATCGCACCGGAGCTCGCCAGCGCGCGGGATCGGGAGGCGGCCGCGCGAGGCATCCGACGAGTGCCTGGCGGCGCCCCCATGCTTCGCATGTTCGACGAGGTCGAGGAGTACGATGCCCTCGCCCACCTCTCGTCCAACGAGAACCCCTTTGGACCGTCGGACAAGGCATTGGAGGCGATGAACTACGCCTTCAAGTACTCCATGCGCTATGGCTACCCGGACAACGACGTCCACGAGAAGATCGCGGCGGCTCATGGTGTCGATCGCGACCAACTCCTCATGGGCGCCGGCTCGGGAGAGATCCTCGAGGTCGTGGGTCTGACCTACCTGGGACACGGCAAGAAGGTCATCGGCGTCGAGCCCTCCTACGGGTCGGTCTATCGCCACGCCAGCGGCATTGACGCCGACACGGTCCTCCTCCCTCTCGAGGACGACCACCGACAGAACATTCAGCGGATGGTGGACGCGACCAACCGCAACTACCGCGACGTCGGCTTCGTCTACGTCTGCAACCCGAACAACCCGACGGGCGTGTGCATCACTGCCGACGAGATCGCGTACCTCCTGGACAATATTCCCGAGGACGTCCCGGTGCTCATCGACGAGGCGTATCACCACTTCGTCGAAGACCCGGAGTACGAGGAGTCCATCAAGTACGTGACCGAAGGTCGGAAGGTCATCATCGCCCGGACGTTCTCGAAGATCTACGGGATGGCAGCCATGCGTATCGGCTTCGCCATCGCGCCTCCCGACATGATCCAGGAAATGAGCGCCTACAGCACCGGGAGCGTGAACGCCCTGGCCCGCTGGGGAGGCGTGGCCGCCATGGAAGACGTGGAGGCCCAACAGAAGATGCTGGCCCACAACAAACACTGGCGGGAGCAGACCCGAGCCGACCTGGCCAGCCTCGGCTTCGAGAGCATTCCGTCGCAGACCAACTTCTTCATGGTGAATCTCGGCCGAGAGGTAGCGCCGGTGCGCCGGGCCTTCCGAGAGCGTCTGGTGGCCGTGGGTCGCGACTTCCCACCCATGCTGGACCACCTCCGCGTGTCCATTGGCACCGAAGAGGAGATGGGCCGCTTCATGAACGCGTTCGAGGACATCCTGAAGACGCCGGTCATGAGCAGCCGCGGCGGTTAGTAACGTTCCACCTGTAGCATCGTCGGAGGGCCGTGGGATTCGTCCCGCGGCCCTCTTTGCCATCCGGCTCATTCCCGATCAGATTCGTCGCTCGAATACGACCGCACCGAGGACTCCATGAGCACCACCCGCAAAGACTTTCTGAAGCTCTCCGCCGCAGCCGGCGGAGCCCTCGGCCTGGGCCTGGGCCCCAGGACCCTCGACGGGCAGGAGGCGCCGAGCGAAGGAGCCGCCGCCCGCTACGCCCGCCCGCAGGTGCCTCCAGCGCCGCGCCGGCTCGACATCCTCGTGCTCGGAGGCACCGGATTCATCGGACCCTTTCAGGTGCGCTATGCCCTGGACCGGGGCCACAACGTCACTCTCTTCAACCGGGGTTCGGGCGACGCGGTCTTCCCTTACCTCGAGACGCTGGAAGGCGACCGGAACGGC
Organism: Gemmatimonadota bacterium; assembly: GCA_013002885.1. Classification (GTDB taxonomy): domain Bacteria; phylum Gemmatimonadota; class Gemmatimonadetes; order Longimicrobiales; family Gaopeijiaceae; genus UBA2589. Next base: position 24,146 of record JABDLS010000008.1, read on the forward strand.
GACTACTCGGCCCTCGAGGGCCGCAGTTGGGACCTGGTCATCGACAACTCCACGTCCCGGCCCGACTGGGTGGAGATGGCCGCAGAGATCCTGAAGGACCAGTGCGACCAGTACATGTACGTCTCGTCGCGCTCGGCATACGCCGACGTCTCACGGGTGCCCATGTCCATCGAGGCACCGACGTGGACGTTCAAGTCGGCGGGGGTCGACCCGTCGGCCGAGCGGTTGCCGTACGGCCTCGCCAAGGCCGAGTCCGAGCGGAACGCCATGCGCATCATGCCGGGCCGGACCACCATCGTGCGGCCCGGTCTCATCATCGGACCGGGTGACGAGACGGACCGCTTCACCTATTGGCCGGTCCGCATCGACCGCGGAGGGGAGGTCCTGGCACCCGGCGACGGCAGCGATCCGGTCCAGATCATCGACGTCCGCGATTTCACCGAGTTCATGATCCGCCTTGGCGAGGACCAGACCATGGGGACCTTCAACTGCGTGGGACCGGCCGTCCCCCGCCCCATGTCCGAGCTTCTCTACGGCATTCGCGCCGTGACCACGGCCGAGACGACGTTCACGTGGGTGGACGACCTGGGCTTCCTGACATCCATGGGCGTCCGACCGTACGCCGAGATGCCGGTGTGGCGCCCCCCGGTAGAAGGCAGCGAGGGCTTCGCCCGCTTCGACCTCACACCGGAGATCGAAGCCGGTCTCACGTTCCGACCGCTGGCCGAGACCGCCGCCGACACGTTGGACTATCACTTCTCACGCCCGCTGGAGCGACAGGAGAACCTGCGCTCGGGCCTTTCCGCTGAGCGCGAGGCCGAGGTGCTCCAGGCTTGGCACGCCCGATGACCCTCGAGGCAACCGAAACGGAGCAGACCGCCGTCGGCTCCGGCCGGCAGATTCTCGACTCCGTTACGGGTGCGGTTCATCAGCGCATCGTGGGACAGGACGAGGCGGTTGAGGGGCTCCTCATCGCATTGCTCACCGGCGGCCACATCCTGCTGGAAGGGCTACCGGGGCTGGCGAAGACGCTCATGGTGCGGACGCTGGCCGAGGCTATCCATACGGGCTTTCGCCGCATCCAGTTCACGCCGGATCTCCTGCCGACGGATATCATCGGGACACCCATCTTTGATCAGGCGGCAAGCGAGTTCAGGGTCCAGAAGGGTCCGATCTTCTCCAACATCATTCTCGCCGACGAGATCAACCGGGCGCCGCCGAAGGTGCAGGCCGCTCTCCTCGAAGCCATGGAGGAGCGCCAGGTCACCATCGCGGGGGATACCTTCGTTCTCGATTCGCCTTTCATGGTGCTGGCCACCCAGAACCCGGTAGAACTCCACGGGACTTATCCCCTGGCCGAGGCTCAGCTCGACCGGTTCGCCATGAAGCTCCACATCGGATACCCCGACCGCACGGAGGAAAAGGCCATCGTACGCCGCGTGGCCACCGGGTCACAGTCTCCCGTGGACGCGGTGGTCACCGTGGAGCAGGTCGCCGAGGCTCGACGGGAAGTCGAAGCCGTTCGTCTGGAAGACGACATCCTCGACTACATCGTCGAACTCACCTTCGCAACGAGAGAGCCCGAGGAGTACGGGCTGTCCGACATCGCCGGCCTCATCGAGTACGGCGCATCGCCCCGGGCAACGATCTTCCTGACCCGCGCATCTCGGGCTCGAGCCTATCTCCGGGGCCGCGACTACGTGATGCCCGATGACGTGAAGACGATGGCGTTGCAGGTCATGCGACACCGACTCCGGACGACGTACGAAGCCGACGCCCGTGGTGTGGACTCCGACGACATCGTGCGACGCGTGCTCGAGGCGGTGCCGGCACCCTGATGCGGTCGGAGGGGGAGGGCGTGAGGATGGGCGGGTCCGCCCGTCGATCCGGGAGGGGCGCGTCGGCGCGCCGGAGACAGCGATGAAGGCGCAGGGCGCCGGTGCCATCGCGGCGCGACACGTCTTCACGCCGGAGGTCACGGCCCAGCTCAAGCGGATCGAGCTGTCCACGAGAGGGCTGGTCGAGTCCCTCTTCAGCGGCGAGTACCACTCCATCTTCAAGGGGAGGGGACTCGAGTTCTCCGACGTCCGGGAGTACCAGCCCGGGGATGACGTCAGGGCCATCGACTGGAACGTCACCGCGCGTCGAGGGCGCCTCTTCATCAAGGAACTCGTAGAGGAGCGCCAGCTCACGGCGCTGGTCGTCGTCGACCTCTCGGCGTCCAAGGCCTTCGGTACCGGCGAGAAGCCCAACGCCCATATCGCCGCGGAGGTCGCAGCCATACTCGCCTTGGCGGCCACCTCCAACAATGACCGAGTGGGACTCCTCCTGGTCACCGATCGGGTAGAGTGGTACGTGCCTCCAGACACCGGTCGACGCCACGCCCTTCGGCTCGTCCTGGAGATCCTGGCGTTCAACCCCGAGGGCCGAGGCACGCGGCTCTCCGAGGGCATCGGGTTCGCCGAGAAGGTCCTCCGGCAGCGGACGACGGTGTTCGTGGTGAGCGACTTCATCACCTCCACGACAGCGGACCCTCAGCTGGCCCACGCCATGAGAAAGCTCGCATGGGACCACGACGTCGTGCCCATCCGGCTCACGGACCCAGCCGCTTCGGAGCTTCCCAACGTAGGGATGCTCGCCGTGACCGATCCGGAGACGGGCCGACGGCACGTGGTGAATACGAGTCGAAGGAAGTTCCGGGACGCGCACCGGGAACGGGCGGCGGAGGCGAGAGCGGCGGTTGACGGGATCTTCCGCGATCTCCAACTCGACGTGGTCGACATCGACACCAGGGAGGAGTACCTGCCTCCGCTCATCGGGTTCTTCAGAGCGAGGGCGAGGGCGCTGCGATGAAGGTGTGGGGCGTGATGATCGGCGTGATCTTCTCGGTCGCGGGTGTCGTCGAAGACGCGATTCCCTACCCGCACGCCACCCTCAGCGCTCAGAATCCTCCTCCCCAGCTGGCCTCGCCCCTTCAGTCGGTGGCCCTCTCCGACGATTCGGTGGAGATCGGCGACCGCTTCGACCTGCGACTCGAGCTTCGACTCCGCCCGGACGAGGTGGCGTTTTTTCCCGATTCGTTGGCGGCCCCCGGCATCGAACCTTTCGACGCGGTGGCATGGGGTGCCGAGACCCAGGCCGACGGCAGTATTGTGCTTACCATCTCCTACCCCCTGCTCGCCTACCAGACGGGCCCTGTCCTCGTCCCCGACTTCGACGCCTTCGTGGCGCCGCGTGCGGAGGCCTTGGTGGCGGGCTACGCCGACGACGGAGAACTGGTGGGCTCCTGGGACGCCTTCCGCGCGGCTCCTGCCAGGGTGCCGTCCGCTCGACTGCTCGGGGTGCCTCCGCGACAGGTGATGGTGGCCACCGTTCTGGGCCTGGACGACATCACGACACAGATCACACCTCGCCCACCAGCCGACCTCTCCGGAGGCAATCGCGACTGGCTCTCGACGCTTCTGTTGGCGGTGTTCGGTGTCCTCCTGTCCGGAATCGCCGTCTCTTCTACCCGCGACTGGATGCGGTACCGGGCCCGGGTCCCGCCTCCACCGCCCCCGACACCCAAGGAAAGGGCCCTCGCGGCACTCGCCGAGGTCGAGGCCTCGGGAATGCATGCCGATGGCCGCCTGCGGGTCTTCTATTCCGATTGGAGTGAGGCCGTCCGCCGTTACGTGGAGAGCTTCCAGACGGCGTGGGGCCCGGCGTGGACGAGCACCGAGCTCATGACCGACCTCCAAGGCCCTCGCCGATCCGCGGCCGTCGAACGGTCCGTGGGGCCCGAAGAGATCGCCGGGGTCATGAGAACGGCCGAGGAAGTGAAGTTCGGCGGGGTTCGGCCCGACCCGGAGGCCGCCCTGGGGCACCTGCAGAGGGCACGCGGCTGGATCGAGGGCTCGGACCCTGGTGGTCCCGCGGCGGGAGCCCCCACATCGAGTGCCCCCCGGACGCCCGTCTCCGAAGAGGGCAGCCCATGACCTTCGGCTTCGCCGCCTCGTCCTGGCTTTGGCTCCTCGTGCCGGTGGGACTCCTGATCGTCTGGATGCGCCCGAGGGCGTCCCGGGCATTGGTGCTGGCCAGTTCGGAGGAACCCCGGCCACGCCTGGGAGGCGGATGGATCGGTGGGCTGCTGGAGTGGACGCCCCTCGTTCTTCGAGCAGGCGCCCTGAGCGCGGTCGTCATCGCCCTCGCCGGACCCCGGGCGGTCGAGATCGTGGAGGAGCCCCGAACCGAGGGAGTCGGTATCGCTCTGGCCCTCGACCTCTCCACCTCCATGTGGGCCGAGGACATGGGTGCGCGTCAGAGTCGCCTGGAGGTGGCGAAGAACACGGCCCTGCGCTTCATCGACGCCCGGGACGACGACATGGGGCTGGTGACCTTCGCCGGGGAGGCGCTGACCCGACTCCCTCTCACGCATGATCCCTACGTGGTTCGAGAGGCCGTGTCCGAGCTCGAGGTCGGACTGCTGATGGACGGCACCGATATCGCAGGGGCCATCGCCGCGGGGGCCGGCCTCCTCGACGACGTGCCACACCCGTCGAAGGTCCTCATCCTCGTCACGGACGGAGCCCACAACAAAGCGGGCGTCATGCCCGATCTGGCCGCACGCGCAGCCGCCGCCGTGGGTGTCACCATCTACCCGGTGGCCATCGGCCAGGAAAGAGGTCGCGATACCCAGGCCATGGAGACGGTCCTTACCCAGGCCGCGCGGATCACCGGAGGACGGTACTTCAAGGCTACCGACGCCCGGGCCCTGGACGAGATCTACGACGAAATCGATCGGCTGGTGCAGCCTTCCGAAGAGATCGTCGAGCGCATCGAGACCACCCCCTACTCGTGGCTCTTCGCCCTCGTCGGCCTTTTGCTGGGCACGCTCGCTACAGTGCTTCGGGGCTCTCCGTTGGGGGTTCTGCCGTGATCTACGATCGTCCGGACCTCCTCGTGCTGTTGCCGCTCGCCGCCCTCGTCATGACGTTGGCCGTCCTCTGGCAGTGGAGGCGTTCCAGGAGGCTCGCTGCGGCCTTCGGGGGGAACCAAGCCGCCCGACGGCTCACCGGGCGATCCCTCCGCCGTTTCCCGACGGCGCGCCTCGGCTGCACGGTCCTGGCCGCCCTCGCGCTGACGTTGGCGGCCTCCGGGGCTCGCCAGGACACGGCCGAGCCGCCACCGCCGGCGACGCCGGTGGACCTCGTCGTCGCCCTCGATGTCTCCCACTCCATGAGCGCCGCGGACGTCGACCCGTCCCGTTTCGAGGTGGCCAGAGCGTCCGTAGATCGGGTCGTGGCGTCGAGGGTGGCCGACCGCATTGCGCTAAGCCTTTTCGCCGGCTGGCCCTATGGGCTGGTGCCCATCACGGACGACGTGGCCGTCGTGGAGTACTTCGTGCCCTGGCTCCAGCCGGAGTTGTTGCAACAGCGTGATCAGGGCACTGCCCTGGCTGACGTCCTGGACCACGCGGTGGAACGGTGGGCCGCTCGATCACGCGATGGCTCCATTCCCGTCCTTCTCGTCCTGTCCGATGGCGAGGCGCATGGAGCAGGCGCCGAAGTCCTCGCCGCAGCCAACCGGGCCGCCGAGGAAGGGCTCAGGATATGGACGGCGGGTGTGGGGACGCCCGAAGGAGCCCCACTCTTCGTTTCCGGCTCCGGTGGCGCACCCCTCCTCGAAGGCTCGGGCGGCCAAGTCGTGGCCGGCTACGACGCCGACCTCCTCCGGGACATGGCCAGGATCGGCGGCGGCGCTTTCCACGCCCTCTCCGCCCCCGAGGACGTCGACGGATTGGTGGCCGAGCTGAGACGCCTGGGCGGCGAGGTCGCGTCGACGGAAGAGGCACCATTCGACCCGACCATGCTCCTCCTCATCATCGCGCTGGCGCTCCTCGCTACGGACGCCATCCTCGACTCGGGTGTGCTGCTGGGAGGCCGAAGCCGGGCCACTGTAAAGGGGCGGTCGTGATGCGCACCTCCGAGCATGTCCTCATGCGCATCGGCCTCGTGGCCTTCGCCGCGAGTGGGCTGGCCTGGTCATGGTCCCAGGAACGAGGAAGCCTCGAAAGGGCCAACCGCCTCGCTCGTGCCGGTGAAGTCCAGGAGGCCGCCCAGCTCTACGAGGAACGAGCCCTCGAGACCCCGTCGGACACGGAACTCCGCTACAACCTCGGTACGACGCTCATCGCTCTGGACTCCACCGATGCTGAAGTGGAGTTGGCGCGGGCCACCGTCGCTGGTCCCAGCGACGTTCGAGGAAGAGCCCAGTACAACATCGGGCTCGTGCGCCTCCGTCGCGCTCTCGACGTGGCGGATCCGGACTCGGTTCGAACCGACGCGGCAGCCGCTATCGAAGCCAACCGCCTGGCTCTACGCCTGCGACCCGGAGACCCGGACGCCAAGTGGAACCTGGCCATGGCGGTGCGGCTCCTGGATTCCATCGACGCCTTCGAGCGTCGAAGCGGCCGCGAACTCACCGATGGCGCCGTAGAAGCCGACGTCGTGACCCGGTCGGTGAACGTTCCCGATCCGGAGGAAGACGAGCGAGCGGAAGATCCACCCGCCGAGGGCGAGGAGGAGACGGCTGCACTGGCGACCGAGGAAGGGCCGCTGTCCCCCGAAGAGGCGGAGGAGATCCTGGGTATCAGCCATCTGGACCCCACCGAGATGCTGAAGAAGCTCCTGGCTATCGAGGGGCGCGGGCGCTCACTCTTCGGGCGAGGGACGACGCCTCGCCGCTGGTAGGTGGCCAGCCAGCCTCCGTCGACGGCGACGCCCTCAAGGGTGATGGGCCCATCCGAAGATCTCGACGGTGTTCGGATTCGACGACGGTGACGAGCACTCCGGATCGGCATGGCGTGTCCCGAAGCCCAGAGTGCCGAAGTCCTCACGCAGGGCTTCGCCAGGTCCCGGCACCAGGGTGTCGACGGTGAGTCGGTCGGCTGAGATCCTGGAGCTCGTGGTCTGAACCGGTACGCAGTCGAATTCGAGCGTCACCGAGGTCGGTCGACCGACGACGATCCGGATGTCACCCTCCGCGGGTGAACGGGCTGGGTCCCACGATCCTATGGGTAGCTCCTCGAACTCCCGGCGTTCGTCTCCGGGAGAGATGGGCGTGAGAGGCGAGTCTCCAGGTAGGGGAATCCGCCACACCCAAGTGCTCACAGAGATGTGGGCGTCCAGGAGCCAACTCGCTCGATCCCGGAACGCACGGTCGACGTAGACTTCACGGGTCGCCAGGGAGACGTACGCCGCCGGTCTCTCACTCGGAGGCCTCGCGATACGGACGGCGTCTCCGAAGGTCATGATGACGGGCCGTTCAGCGATGCCCGGGCCGACCCCCGGAACCGCGCCACTCCTGACCGTACCGGCCGACGGGTCCGCGACCTCTCTCGTCTCGAAGGTACAGGAGAAGAGCCCGGCACCCAGGGCGGAGGCAGCCGTGCGGAGGAACCCCCTCCGGGTGGTCGCGCAGGCACTCACGGTCAAGATGGGCGACAGACGGTCGATCAGAAGCCTCGGCCGATGGAGAGGTGTAGATGCCAGCGACGGTACGACTGGGGCTCGAGCTGGTCCAGAGGCACGCCATCGACAATGGCCCGCGCGACGACACCGGGGGACAGCAAGTCGACGGCGATGGGGTTGAGCTTGTAGCCGACCCCGATCCGAATGGGGCCGACGAGGGTGCCGAACTCGAAGCCGCCCCCGACGGCGTACGCCCAACTCTCTCGCCTGAGTTCCGGGTCGCCTGGATCAAACGTCTCGCCCGGGCTCCAGACCCGGCCGGCGTCGAAGAACGCATAGGTGCGGTGGGAGTCGGAGAGGAACGGGAATGGCATCCCCAGCTCCGTCGTGCCCGTGAGGCGAACCAGGCCTCCTGCAGGAACGAATCGGTCCGCCACGACGACCCCGTTCCCATCGACGTCCACATCCGGGATCTTGGAACCCATCAGACCGTTGGCCCACCCACGAACGTCGCTCGTGCCGCCGGCCGTGAACATGACGTCCCGAAGGCCGACGATGGCCCGCGTCCGAGAGACACCGCTCTCGGGATCGCTCTCACCGAAGGGGAAAAGCCGGCCAGCCGTGCCCCGGAGGTACAGGGTGAAATCCGAGTTCAAGCGCCGGGCCGCCATGCCCTGGATGGAGATGCGAAAGAACTCGACGTCGCTGATGCCCGACGGGCCCGTCACCTCGAGGCTCGGCTCCAACAGGTACCCCGAGTTGGGGTTGATCCGGTCGTCGAGCGTTCCGTATGCACCCCTCAGGCGGAAGATGCTCTTCACGAAGATCGGGGCGAATACGCTGTCCCCCTGAGCGATGACCTCGCTCAGCGGAGTCAGCTGGTAGGTGTCATCGACCCGGAGTCGCGACAGCTCGTGTTGAGCCGTGACCGTTTCCAGAGGGCGCACCCGGTAGATGGCCGATGTCTCGACCCCGTACAGGAGCGACCGATCTCGGAAATCGTCACGGAAGCGGGCGAAGGGTCCGAAGGTCCCCGAGATCGTCCGTTGGAAGAGATACGGCTGTCGCACCAGGGCCGACAGCCCGACGCTCCGGGTGTTCGTGGCCTCCAGCGCTCCCCACCCGCTCTCGAAGTTCGAGGAGAGGGTGAGTGTACGCGCCCCACCGTAGAAGTTGCGATGCTGCCAATGGGCCTCCCCTCCCACGCCAGATTCCGAACGCCACCCAACGCGGCCCCAGATCAGGCGAGGCCGTCCTTCGTTCAGTCGATATCGGACGACGACGGAAGTGTCCTGGGGCTGGCTCTCCACCAGGTCCCCGAGAGCGCGTCGGATGAGGTCGAGTTCGAAGAGCTCACGCTGACCCTCACTGACCCGCCGGGCGCTGTACCAGTCGCCTATACGGATGGGGATCTCGCGGCGGAGGACGGGGGGTTCGAGGCGCTCGTTCCCCTCGATGCGGACCTCACCCACTCTCGCTCGCGCCCCTGCCCTCGCTTCGAGCGCCACGGAGACCCTCGTGCCAGACGTATCGGCGCGAACCAGAGATGCCTCCACCCACGGATATCCGCGATCCGAGAACCAATTCCTCGTCTCCTGCACCAGACGCGAACGCTCTTCCTGACTGAAGCGCCGTCCCTCCGCCGCGGCCAACGTCGACCGGAAGGACTCCCACTCTTGCCGCAGGTCGTCCGGGATCTCGATCGCCCTCCCGGCAGTACCGCCACCTCCATCCCCGGGGCCATCCGTGGGGCCATTCGTCACCGAGATCGCCACGGTGTCGATGGTCAGGGGCTCTCCCTGATCGACGATCATCGTCACCGCCACGCGATTCACGGTGGTGTCGAGGGCCACGTCATAGTCGACTGCCACCGACGGAAAACCGGCGTTCCGATAGAGCCGACGGAGCCGAACGACGTCGCGCTGGAGAACCACCGGACTGAAGGGGGCATAGTCCGGGCTGGGGACGAAAGGAATGAAGTCGAACGCCCTCTTCGCCCAGACGAGGGATCCCGGGCCTCGCAGCGCGATCTGGGTCTCGAGCCGGGAGGTAGGGAGCGCCGACCCCGACGGAAACGACCACCTCAGCTTCTGGATTCGGGTATCGGTGTCGACGAGGAAGAGCGACGGCCCGTCGGACTGCTGGGCGTGGCCCGCCTGTGGGAGTACCCCGAGGACCCCGAGGGCGAGGACGAACAGCGCGATACGAGCCTGTCGAGTGACATCAGTACGCACGACGCCCCCTCAGGAAGAAGCGCACGCTCGACCCCGACCCCTCAACATTGAGCAGGAGCCATCGCCACGCCTCGTATTCGATCTCGAGCTCGGACCGACCTTCCGATCCGAAGGACAGCCCGTTGCCCTCTTGTAGTGAGATGGGCTGAGCGAAGCCGACGTACAGACGCGGTGTGACATACTTCCCGGCCACGAGCGTCGCCTCCCTGAGACCTTCCCTGCGGATCTCGATGACATCGAGGCCAACGCTGCCGGCCGCGGCCGTCTCGATGAGGGAGGTCATCTGGCTGAGGGCCAGATCCGCGCCGGCGGCGACGAGCCCACCCCCGCCGCCCTCTCCCTCGAACGAGAGACTTCCGGCCGCCGGTCGGCCGGTGGCGATGTACGACACGATGTCAGCGTTCTCGAGGGGCGGATTCGACGAGAGGGTGAGACTCAAGTCCTCCTGAGTGCCTGCCACCTCGAGAATGATCGTCACCTCGGCGTCGTCGGGATTGTCGTGCGAGGGAATCGTGTACGTCGCCTCGAGATCCACGCGGGTCTCCGCCGGGGTCCCGTTGAAGGTGACGGTCCCCTCTGAGAGCTCGAAGCGTCGACCGAATTGCTCCACGAAGCCTCGCCCGGCGATGACGTCCACCGACCCCTGCAGCATGGGAAGAGCGCCTGGCCGGAGTTCGACCTGCATGGTGCCGCTGAAGGGAACGGCCATCTCGGGGCTGGTGCGCTTTCGCAGCCACGAATCACGGCCGAGCTCGACGTCGATGTCTGCCGTGATCCGCTCCGCAAACGGACGCTGCGCTTGATTCGGGTCGGGCACGATTCCGAACCGCTCGCGGAGCATCCTCAGATCCGCTTCGGTGAACTCGACGGGCTCCAGCCCACCGGAGGTCACCCGTTCATCGAGAAAGACGTCCAGGGACTCGAGGCGGAGATCGCCGTTGAGAACCGGCGCCATCGCTACACCCTCGACGGCGAGGTCGCCGGAAACCACCGCCCAGTAAGCGTCGGTGCGAATGGCCCTGAAGCCGTCCAGGCCGACGGCAAGATCCAACGGCATGTCGCCAGTGGCCTCGACCGTGCCCTCCGCCGTCGCGACACCCGCCGACCCGGAGATTCTGGCCGAGTCCACCACGAGTCCGGTCCCGTCGCCACGCAGCGTCATCTGAATGACATCGTAACGCACCCCGAGAGCGGTCGGGTGAGCGGCTCCGTCCCGCAATCGGATGGCCCCGGACAACTCCGGATCGGCGCTCGAGCCAGCCAGCCGGATGGCTCCGTCGAGCCGCCCTGCGATGGAGCCGAGCAGGTCGGCGGTGAAGAACGCCTCCGTCCATCGAAGGTCGAAGGCGTCGGCTTCGAGGCTCACGTCGATGGAATCGGACACGAGGCCGAACACCTTCTCGTCGGGCGCTGCCGATGTCATCGCGGCCAGACTCGGCTCGCCGACGCCCTCCCCCCGGCCCACGCCAGGCATGAGGCCTCCTCCGATGAGCCGGAGGACCCCCTGGTTCGCGTCCAGGAGCTCGACATCGCCGCGAATCCGACGGCCATTGCCACGAACGCGCGCCGCCACCGGGCCCGGCCTGCGGCCCTGCCGATGAAGGGCCCCGGCGATATCGAGCCACGCCTCCGGGGAATCCGTCGTACCCTGGACGCGTAGACGGCCGGAGAGCCACCCCCGGAGCCGCGGAAGCCCGGCGAGGTCGGCGACGGTGGACACATCAGTCGAGTCCATCCTGGCGTTGAGGTCGAGTGCTCCGGTCTCGGACACCCCACCCTCCACTCGGATCTCCTGCTCACCGGCTCGGAGTAGAACGGGCTCCACCGACACTCCCGCTCCGAATTGCAGGATGGCCTGATCGACCAGTCGCCACTGGTCCTCGTCGATCTGGAATCGGAGGTCTTCTATTCGGGCGGTGCGCCTGTCCGGTCTCGGATCCACGTGGACGAGTAGCGACGCCTGGCGGGAGCCGTCGACGATGGCCTCGGCCTCGACGCGGAGACTGTCGGCGCCTCCCGAAGCCCCGAAGCTCACCCGGCGAACTTGCGATTCAGGCAACAAGATCCGGTCGAAGGTCAGCTGCATGTCACCGGAGGACAGCCCGAAGAGCAGGTCGTACGGCGCCGCCACGACACCTTCGCCATCGAAGCGCACACCCGTCATCCGCAGCTGATTCACGACGAGAGCTTCGAGGTCGAGATCGGCTTGCCAGCTCAACGAGTCGAGTGCGCCGGCGAAGGACGCCTGGAAACCACCGTCTCCGGCCGCGAGGACCTCGAAGCTGCCCAGCTCGCGGAGCGGATCCAGGTCGAGGATCTCACCGGAGATGTCGATGCTGCCACCCGAGCCACCGGCGGGAATCCGACCCTGGCCCACAGCGGTGAACACGTTGGAGCGGATGTCGAGCGTGTCCACTCGAAGGCCTGTGGAATCGTATACCGCCATCGCCATGGCTCGCTCCGCACGAACGCGATTCCACGTAGCGTCGTCGAGAACGAGCTGTCCACGGATCGCCCCCCAACCGTCGGCGTCACGGCGACCCGACGCCGTGAGGTGGAGGGAGTCCAGAGTAGCCCCTCCGAGGAGGGCCGTGGCTCCTCCGAGGCTACCCCCGGCCACGAGTTCGAAGGAGAGCGAGTCCCCCAGCGCCTCCACCGCACCCCCCATGTCGATGCGGCCGCCCTCTGTCGGGCGGATCGTCCCTTCGAGTGTGAATCGTCCGGGCTCGTCGGCGACAACCTGAACATGGAGGGTGTCGAGGCGCGCCAGGGAATCGGCGTTAGCGTGAGCCACCGAGAGGGAGGCTCGGCCCGTCGCTGCCGACGGTGTCAGCCCCGACAGATCCGCGCCAGCGCGAATACGAAGCGGCGTCGGCATGAGCCCGGAGGCCGTGAGTTCGGCCTCGCCCTCGATCTGTTCCCCACGGAGCCGGGCATCGACGTGTCCGTCTTCAACGGCGACGCCTCCCCACCGAGCCGAGTCCACCGAAGCCAGGAGCTCCGCGGCCACGAGCTCCGACAACGTCCAACTCCCGGACGCCCGACCGTAGAGCTCGCCACCCTCGCCTTCTGTGTCAGTTGTCCGCACGAGCGCCAATTCGTCGGCCTCGAAGACCACGACAGAGTCGACGAGTTCCACCGAGTACCGTGATCGGGCCTCGCCCAGGTCGGTTGCGGCGTAGAGCGTGCCGACCGCCCCCTGCCCCCGGATGTCTGCACTCAAGGCCACCGTGTCGATGGCAATGTCGACGTACCGGGAGGCAGCCAGATTCAGGTCTCCGGCGCCCTCGAGTGCTCTCGGTGAGGCGCCGCGGAGGCGGCCCTCCAGCCGGCCGGTGAGCTCCGTGCCGGGATAGACCGTGTCCACGGTCGCGAGGTCCAGGCGTTCGAACACCAGACCGGTCGTCTCCGCAGCGAAGTCGGGAGCCCAGGCAAAGCTGCCCGCTCCCTCCAGATGACCCTCCCCGAGACTCAGGTCGACACTCCACGTCGCCGCGGTCCCCTCCGCCTCGATGGCCATTGTTCCGAGGGGGCTGGCAGGGCGTTCGGCGGAGAGGACGAGATCCGCGTCCACCGAGACGGGTCGTCCACCCGACGCCGTGTCACCCGCGAGGGACCCCTCGACATCGAAGCGGGCCACAAGGGGGCGCGTAGCGAGACCGGCCGAATCCACGCTGCGGGGATCGTGACGAAGCGACCCACTTGCCGAGAAGCTCGATCCCGGCATCAGGGACTCCAGCCTGAACTCCGCAGTCGCGTCGGCCGTACCGTCGAACGGAGCGGGCGACCAAAGTGCCAGGTCCAGCCCCGCCAGCCTCACCGAGCCGGCGGCGGACGCTCCCCCTTCCGGTGCTCGTCCCCGTCGGAGCACTACCGCGTCCGCCCCCGCACTCGTCGCCCCACCCAGCATGCGACCATCCATGACGAGGACCAGGGAGTCCGGGCTGCCGGCGGCCGTGAGTGCCAGATAAACGTCGGGCTGGCTACGGAATGGCTCCGGAAGGTCTACGGGGAGGTCACGCAGATCCAGCGGATTCGCGGTGACGTCGAGATCGACCTCACCCCACAGGACCGGGTCGTCCACGAACATGAGTCGGCCGCCACCCGTGACGTCACTCAGGTCCGAGCTGACGACCAGAGTGTCGAGAGTCAACGTGCCGCGGCTCAGGCCTCCCATCAGCGCGATCTGGCCCTCCGAGCGGAACTCCGATCCCGCCGAGTCGACAGTCACGGAAACGAAGGCTCCGCCAGCGGTATCCACCTCCGCGGCGAGGCCTTGATCGCCCAGGGATCCGCCGCCCGCGACCTCCAATCCGGACAGCGTGTATCGGTGCCCTCCGTGGGACTGCACTTCGACCTGCCCTCCGCTGATCCGCGCCGCCGCGACGTTGACTGCCCAGGACCCGGCAGGTCGACCGGAGAGCAAGGTCGACAGTACAGAACCCGACGTGTCGTCCTCAGGCGGCGGGGCCGAGTCGGCCAGCACGATGTGAGCCTCGGGATCGGCTACGATCAGCTCCTCGAGCTCCAGTCGCTTTCCCAGGAGGGGGCGCAACCGGTACCGGAGGAGGAGCCTCGATGCTCCGAAACGAAAGGCGGGGCTCACCACTTCGACACCGGTGAGCTCCACTCGCTCCAGCCAGTTGCCCTCGGCACCCCCGACCTGGACGCTCCAACCCTCGGGACTGAAGCGCTCGAGGGCATAGGGAACGACGGTCCCCATTCCAACGCCTGTCACCGCTGCGATCCAGCCGAGACCGAGGAGCACGGCGAGGGCCATGGCTCCCCGGACGATGAATCCGCGCAGGCGAGATCTCGCAGAGGCGGAACCTTCGGCCGACGCGTGGTCCGTGGCGGACCCCCCATCGCTCATGCCTGACTTCGATTCCGCCACATGCTCCTCGGCTTTGACTACATCGGTTCGGGCCTACGACCCTCCCAGGAGGCGCTCGCACCGACGTGCTCTCGGACCGCTGGAGCCGGGAATGGGAGGATGCCCGAAGATGCCGTACCCCGGTTTGCGGCTCTGGATCGGCGCTGGACGCTTCTTGCGACCCGAAGCCACCCCCGGTGCGCGCCTGCGGCCTGCGGACTTCTTCAGTCCACGGCCACCATGAGGGCGCCGGCCTCGTGCAGGGTCAACCGGGAGAGCTCGGCCAATTCGTCGGATTCCACGACTACGGTGGCCGTCCCCGTCTCGAAGTCCAGTGCGGAAACGCCCTTCCTTCCCTGCCAGTATCCCATACCCAGGAGGGCTCCCAGAGGTACCGCCGCAGCCGCCCCACTGACCATGGCGCGAATGGCCACGGACAGGCCCTGGAAGCTGAACACATCCATGTCCGCGGGACCGAAGAGCTCCGAAAAGCCTGCGAAGACCAGCACCAGACCCACGAGAGCTCCCGCGAGCGCACCCATTACGGCCCCCCGGAGCGTGCCGGACTCATCGTCCACGGGGACCTCGCGTCGCTCACCCTGAAGCCCGTGCACGAAGACCCGGATGGCGTCGGCGGGCACACTCTTGCGGGATAGCCGTTCCACGGCCCGAACCACGGACGACCGGTTTCGAAAGACCCCGGTCACCCGGGTCATCCGGTTGGCCCGGTTGATCCGGTTCGTGTCCTGGTCCGTTAAGACCTTTTCCATGGTTACCACTGCCTGACGCTCCCTGGGTTCGGAGAGACCGAGCACCGTTCCAAGACGCAGGATTCGTTCCAATCGCACGCAGCAGGGGCTCGAGCCCTGGCAGTACCGGCTCACCAGGCAGTCCAGGCAGGCCTGACCCGTACAGGGAGCCCGGCCCTCGGGGGGTTGATCCAAGGCGTCGTCCCTTGGATCGTGCAGAGTCCCCTTCGCCTGAACGAGAACACATGGTCGAGCATCCGACAGCCTTCGACGCCATCGTCGTCGGGACGGGTCAGGCCGGTAAACCGCTGGCTCACGCCCTCGCCGACCAAGGGAGTCGGACGGCTATCATCGAAGCGGGGCGCGTGGGGGGCACGTGTGTCATCGACGGGTGCACGCCCACGAAGACCATGGTTGCCAGCGCTCGGGTCGCCCACTTGGCTAAACGCAGCTCCGACTTCGGCGTAGAGACCGGCTCCGTCCTTGTCGACATGGCTGCGGTGCGGGCTCGAATGCGGTCGGTGGTCGACGACTTCAGTTCGTCGTCCCGTCGTTCTCTGGAGGAACACGACCGGATCGACCTCATGAAGGGGGAAGCGCGCTTCGTCGCGCCCGGCACCCTCGCCGTCGATCCCGGAAACGGTCACCGGTCCTTTACGATCACAGCGCCCCGGATCTTCCTCAACGTCGGGGGCAGGCCCGCCATCCCGTCCATTCCGGGGCTCGACGCCGTGGACTACCTGACCTCGTCGTCGGTCCTCGAACTGGAGACACTGCCGCGCCACCTCGCCATTCTCGGCGGCGGCCCCATCGGCCTCGAGTTCGGGCAAATTTTCCGTCGATTCGGTAAAAAGGTCACGGTCATCGAGCAGGGAGACCGACTCCTCCGACGCGAAGACGAAGACGTGAGCGAGGCTCTTCTGCAGATTTTCCGGGACGACGGCATCGAGGTGCTCACGAGTTCCTCCCTCCAGTCGGTGTCGATGGTGGCCGGAGGGGGAGTAGCGCTCGACGTGGAGACGGAACACGAAAAGCGGACCATCGTCGCCAGCCACCTCCTCGTGGCCGTGGGCCGCACCCCGAACACCGATCGCCTCCACCTCGATGCGGCCGGCCTGTCCACGGACGACCAGGGCTTCTTGCCCGTGGATTCCAGATGCCGCACCAAGGTGGACGGCATCTGGGCTTTGGGCGACATGACCGGTGCGCCGCCCTTCACCCACATCGCCTACGACGACTTCCGCGTGGTCGCCGCCGACGTCCTCCCCGGAAGACCGTCACACACTCGCGACGACCGCCTGCTGTCCTGGGTGATCTACACGGACCCCGAACTGGGACGGGTCGGAGTCACCGAGGCGGAGGCAGGGAGACGAGGCATGAACGTGCGGGTGGCCAAGCTGCCCATGTCGTCCTGGGCACGGGCCATCGAGATGGGTGAAACCCGCGGTTTCGTCAAATGCCTGGTAGATGCCGAAAGCGACCGGATCGTAGGGGTCGCCGCTCTGGCGGTGCAGGGCGGAGAAATCATGTCGGTGCTGCAGACAGCGATGATGGGCGACCTGCCCTACACGGCGATCCGGGACGCAGTCTATGCGCACCCTACGATGGCCGAGCCGCTGGAGAACCTCTTCGCCCGGTTGGGCTCGTGACGGAGGAGGGCGGACAGGACACTTCCCCGGCAGAGGTCGACGCCGAAGTGCCAATTGGCCCGTTCGCGCCTCTGCTCAGAGGGCTGAAGGGGCTGGGTTCGATTCTCAGGGAGACCCTCGTCACATGGATCGAGGACGGTGTGCCCGCCCGGGGTGCGGCGCTCGCCTATTACGTGCTCCTGTCCTTGGGTCCGTTCCTGGTTCTCCTCATCGGGTTCCTCGAGTTCTTCCTCAACGAGGACGAGGTACGGGAGGGCATCCTGACGGCGCTGCGTACGAACCTCGGATCCAGAGCCGCCGAGACGGTATCGACAGTCATTGGGAGAGTGGAGGTCCCGGATCTCCTCTCTCCGGCATCGTTCATCACGGTTGCACTCCTTCTTTTCGGTGCAACCGCCGCGTTCACCAATGTCCGAGGGTCCCTGAACGAGATCTGGGGGGTCGAGCCGGAGGACCAGTCCAAGAAGGAGATCGCCCTCGATCTGCTACGCGCGCGGTTCCAGGGCTTCGTGATGATGCTCGTCACCGGACTGGTCCTCACCTTCTCCTTCCTCATCACCTCCATCACCAGCGTCCTGGCCGAGCGCTTCGAGGAGTGGGTGCCGAATGGATCGATCTTCGTTCAGCTCGCCGACGCCGGACTCTCCCTGGTATTCATCGGGATTCTCTTCGCGGCCATATACCGGACACTTCCGTCGATCGAGATCGAATGGAAGACGGTTTGGGTCGGGGCGTTCACCACCGCCCTCTTCTTCGTACTCGGCAAGTGGATCGTGGCCCAGCTTCTGGCCAACGCCTCCTGGACGTCGTACTACGGACCCGGCGCATCGGTGGTGACCTTTCTGGCCTGGATCTACTTCTCGGCCCAGATCTTCTTCTTCGGCGCCGAGTTCACCCAAGTGTGGTCGCGGCGGCGGGGCGGCGTGATGAGCCAGCGCCCCGAATGACAGACCCCTTGCGTCCCTAGGGGAACCCCGTCACCTTCCCCTTGTAAGACAAGGGGTAACACTTCACGACGGTGGAATCATCTCCATGGCGCAGAATCCGAACCTCGTCCGAGGTACGTTGGACCTCCTGATCCTGAAGTCACTGACGTGGGAGCCGCTCCACGGCTACGCCGTCAGCGAGTGGATCGAGAAGGTCACCGACGGCTCTCTCCTCATGGAGGAAGGCACGCTGTATCCAGCCCTCCATCGCCTCGCCGAGAAGGGGTTGGTAGAGGCGGAGTGGGGGTTATCGGAGAACAACCGCCGGGCGAAGTACTACAGCCTCACGCATGCCGGGAAGGGTTACCTGGAGAGAGAGGCCGCGTCATGGGCCGCCTACACCAACGCCGTGGCCAAGGCGCTGGCCGTGGAGTCGCCAATTCCGTGAGCAATGAGAAGGAGCCGCGCCGGAGGCGGTTGTTCCGGCTCCCCTTCGGAGGAGCCGGTCGGATCCAGGACGAGGTGGACGAGGAGATCCGCTTCCATATCGAAGAGCGGGCGGCCCGGTACGAGGCCGAGGGCATGTCTCCGTCCGAGGCGCTGGCCGAGGCCGAGCGTCGTTTCGGGGATGTCGACTCCGTACGCCACGAAGTGGAGAAGATGATGACGAGGAGGAGGAGAGCCATGCAGAGGAGTGATCTCGTGGGTGACGTGAAAAGGGACGTGGCCTTCGCCACGCGTCAGATCCTGTCCCATCCGGTATTCAGCGCGGTGGCCATCGCCACCATCGCACTCGCCATCGGCGCCACCACCGCGATTTTCAGCGTCGTCGACGGGGTCATGCTTCGACCGCTCCCCTACGACGAGCCCGACGAGCTCGTCATGGTCTGGATGGACTATACCGAGCGCGACGTGGTCCTCGCCGACAAGGCTCGGGAATGGCTCTCGTGGCCGAACTTCGCCGACTTCCGGGACGAGATCTCTTCCGTCGAGAGTATTTCGGCATTCACGGGGTGGCGCCCGACGCTCACCGGCGACGGTACGGACGCGCAGCAACTCTTCGGGACCCAGTTCAGCCACGGGATGTTCGCGGAGGTACTCGGTGTGGCACCGGCCATGGGTCGCGGTTTCCTCCCCGAAGACGACGTACCCGACGGGCCGGCGGTGGTCATTCTGAGCGACGGACTATGGCGTCGGGCCTTCGGGGCCGATCCAGGCGTCGTCAACCAGACGGTACTCCTCAGCGACATCCCGTATACCGTGATCGGGGTCATGCCACCGGACTTCCAGCCGCCCCCCTTCCTCGGGACCGACGCCTGGACCACTCTCCAGTTCGACCGGACCAACGGAGGCGGGAGGGGGAGCATCTTCCTCCGCGCTGTGGGAAGGATGCAGGACGGGGCATCCGTCGAGCTCGTGCGGGCCCAGGCGAGGGATCTGGGCGCGAGACTCGAGCAGGAATACCCGGTGGACAACGTCGATACGAACTTCAATGTCTATCCGCTTCACGATGACCTGGTGACCCAGGCGAGCACGGCGCTTTGGGTGCTCCTGGGCGCCGTGGGCTTCGTGCTCCTCATCGCATGTGTGAACGTGGCCAACCTCCTGCTGGCCAGGGGAGCCACGCGGAGCAGCGAGTTGGCCGTCCGTGTGGCCATGGGCGCCGGGCGCCGTCGGATCGTGTCCCAGCTCCTCACCGAGAGCTCCCTCCTCGCCTTCGTCGGTGGGGCGGTGGGCATCGGACTGGCGTATCTGGGCACCGACGTCCTCGTGCGGATGGCGCCCGCGGGAACGCCGCTCCTGGATCAGGTCGCGGTGGACGCGCGCATACTGGGCTTCGCTCTCCTGGTGACCGCGATCACCGGGTCGCTCTTCGGGGTCATTCCGGCGCTGAAAGCGGCGAGGACGGACCCAGCCGGCGCGCTCAGGGAGGGCGGCCGATCAGGAGCCGCCTCAGGATCGGCCGGTCTCAGGAACACCCTGGTGGTAGGTCAGGTGGGTCTGGCCCTCGTCCTTCTGGTGGGAGCAGGTCTCCTGGTTCGAAGCTTCCAGAATCTCCAGCGCGTCGATCTGGGATTCGAGCCCGAAGGTGTGCTCACCATGCGCGTCGCGCTGCCCGGAGTCCGGTACGACGACGCCGAGACCCGCCTGGGGTTCTTCGGCCCTCTGGAGGAGCGGGTGGGCGCCCTCCCCACGGTGGAATCGGTGGGCTTCGTCGATGCCCTGCCGCTGGCCGGCTTCGACGGCGACGCTTCCTTCATGGTGGAGGGAGCGCCCCCGCCACAGCCCGGACTCGAGCCCGCGGTGTGGCTTAGGCGAAGCACGCCAGGCTACTTCGAGGCCATGGGCCTGCAGCTGCTGGCAGGTCGCGGCTTCACGTCTTCCGACGACGGTGAAGCGACGCGGGTCATCATCGTCAACGAAACCCTCCAGCGGGACTACTTCGACGGGCAGGCTCTCGGGAAACGCCTGAACGTGAATAGCCCCGAGAATCCCGTCTGGCGTGAGGTCGTGGGGGTCGTGCGGGACATCAAGAACTTCGGAGTCCGCGCGGACAGCCGGAACGCCATGTATCTGCCGTACGCGCAGGCCCCGTCGACCTTCTTGTTCGCTGCCGTCCGGACCACGGGAGATCCCAACAACCTGGTCAACCCGATCCGAACCATCGTTTCCGAACTGGATCCGGGTATTGCCCTCTCCGGGGTCCAACCCATGGAAGAGCTCGTAACCCTGTCGTTGGCTACGGATCGATTCACCACATCGCTCCTGGGTGGCTTCGCTATGGTGGCCATGCTCCTGGCCATCGTCGGGCTATACGGGGTCGTGTCGTATACCGTGAGCATGCGCATGCGCGAGATGGGCGTACGCATCGCTCTCGGGGCTCCGCAGGCAGGGATCCGGATGTTGGTCCTTAGATGGGCACTGGCACTGGTCGCAGCAGGTATCGGCCTCGGGTTGGTCGGCGCCGTCGGGCTCACCGGGCTCATCGAGGGATTGTTGTTCGGCGTCCCCACCACGGACCCGGTGACGTTCGCGTCGGTGGCCGGCCTCATGGTCGGCGCGGCGGTCCTGGCAAGCTTGATTCCCGCCATTCGAGCCACGCGCGTCGATCCCATCGAGGTGCTGAAGTCCGAGTAGTATCCGACCTCAGCGCTTCGTGTACACATCTCCGTTCTCGGCGATCTTCTCGTCCTCGTAGGGCGAGGCGATCCTCCGATACAGCTCGAGCTTGGCGCACTCGAGCACCCCGATGACCTCGTTGATGTGCGCGTATCGGGTACGACCTTCCTGGCCCGCCAGGCGCGCGAGATAGCTGTCTACCAGTCGGGTGACTGCGTAGTTCAGTTCGCCGGCCGCGGATGGGGGTTCTCCGGTGTCGAGTCGGGCGCGGGCTTCAGGGGTGACGTAGGGCAAGGCGAAAGGGCTCCAGCAGAGGTGGGATGGGCTCGCGGGTCGGACCCACCACCCATAAGATGCACCGCCAGGAGAAACCGCCATGCGTCACAGCGAACTGCTTGCCGATCCCTCCCGCCTCAGGGCGCTGCGGGCGACCGGCCTACTGGACGACGACCCGTCGCCGTCGCTCCACCGTCTCGTGAGATTGGCTTCACGGATCATCGGAGCTCCGGTGAGCCTGGTCAGTCTCGTGGAGGCCGACCGGCAATTTTTCGCCTCCCAGGTCGGTCTCGCGATGCCGTACTCCCAGGGCAGGGAGACGCCGCTGAGCCACTCGTTCTGCAAGCTGGTCGTCGAGTCCGGCGAGGCGTTGGTAATCACCGACGCCCACACCGACGCGCGTGTCGCCGGGAACCCGGCCATTCAAGACCTCCACATCCGCGCCTACGCAGGCGTCCCTCTCCTTGGAGACGATGACGGGATGGTCCTGGGGAGCTTCTGCGTGATCGACGACCAGCCTCGGGAGTGGAGCGAAGAAGACCTCGAGACCCTCGAGGATCTGGCCGAAGCGGCCATGACGGAGATCAGGCTCCGACGGGCGAACAACGACATCGCCGAGGCGCTGGACGACCTGAAGCGGCAGGTGGGCCGGGCCTAGAACCGACTCAGTGCCCACTCCGCGTGCTCTCGAATCAGCGCGTCACCTTCGTCCGCCGCGGCCTCGAGGACGGCTATCGCCTCAGCCACAGACGCTCCGGCGGCCGACCGCATGGACGTCCTCCCATTCACCTCACCATCCGTGGTCTCCGCCGCGACCGACGCCAGCCAGTTGCCCATGGCCACGGCGACGTTCCTCTTGAAGCCCGAGTAGCCCACCCGGCGAAGAGCGCTGCCCCGGGTGTACGCCGACCACTCGGCCTCTGTCATCCGCATGAGCGACACGAGCCCAGGCCCGTCGGTCCCCGGGAGCGCGGAGCCTTCTGGCACTTCCTCCCCGGGAACGGGCTCCACTCCCACGGGTCGCTCACCGGGACCTCTGGCCGAGTACCTCGGCTCCCGGCTCTCCGCGGCGAAGCTCTGATTGAACGGGCACACTTCCTGGCAGATATCACAGCCATAGATGCGATTGCCCATGAGGGGCCGTAGCTCGGTGGGGATCGACCCTCGGAGCTCGATGGTGAGGTAGGAGATGCATCGCCGGGCATCGATGACCGGCGCGCCCGCTTCGTCTCGACCCAGGAGTGCCCCAGTCGGACACGCGTCGAGGCAGGCGTGGCAAGACCCGCAGTGGTCGGCCTCGAAGGGCACATCGGGCTCCAGTTCCCTCTCCACCAGAAGGACGCCCAGGAAGAAGTACGACCCCCGACGCGGGT
Source organism: Gemmatimonadota bacterium (assembly GCA_013002885.1). GTDB lineage: Bacteria > Gemmatimonadota > Gemmatimonadetes > Longimicrobiales > Gaopeijiaceae > UBA2589. Next base: position 46,797 of record JABDLS010000008.1, read on the forward strand.
GGATCAGCATGGTGTTGCGACCGAACCATCCGAGTCCGGCACGACGGGCGAGCTCTCGCTCGAGTATGGGTCCGGTGTCGACGTACGCCCTTGC
>JABDLS010000011.1 GCA_013002885.1 Gemmatimonadota bacterium
CCGTTCCAACCGTGGCGCTGTCCGGAACGACGACGGAGTCGGCTGCTTCGGCTCGGGCAGCCTCGGCCGCTGCCTCCGCTGCCGCCTCGGCCGCGTCCAGCGAGTCCAGCCTCGCGAAGGAGTCCGCCACCATCTCCACGTATTCGACGTATCCGGCTTCCCGAACGACCCGATCCACGCCCGGCGGCGCGACTCCGACGCCCGCAGCCGTGGTGTCCGCAACCGAGACGGACATCTGCCAGTCCGCGGGCTCCGCGTCAGGCGGCAAGTAGTCGTCGAACGTGACGACGACAGTCACCGAATCCAGGGGCTCGGCTTCGGTCACGACGGCCGCCGAGGTGTCCGGTTCCAGGATCGCCACATCGACCAGGAGCGTGTCGCCGACGGCGAGTTGCACCGACGCGACCCCCTGGACCTCCGTCGAGTCGGCGTCGCCATCGCGGTTTCGGTCCTCGAAGGCGGTGACGCGGAAGTCTCCCGCCGGAAGGTACCGAAAGGCGTAGATCCCCTGCCGGTCGGAACGCGCCTGATGGATGAGACCGTCGTCACCCTCCGCCAGGATGACGGCATCGGTCACGGCCCGACCGTTGATACGATCCCAGACCTCGCCTGCCAGGGTCGTGGGGACGGGCTCCCCACCCCCGGTGGAGAAGACGAGCTCGAAGGGGTCGACCAACTGGTTGCCGAAAAGATCCGAGACGACGGCCTGGAGCGTGACGCGGTAGACGAGGCCGGGTCGGAAGCCGTCCTCGGTCCGCACCTCGAGGGAACGAGCGCCCTTGCTCACCCGGACGTCGCCGCTCCGCGGCGACACCACGAACGCGCCGGCCAGCGTGCCACCGGCGACCCGTTCGCTGATGCGTTCGTCGAAGCTGAAGGTGACGGAGGCGTTCAGGTCCTCGAGGACGCCGAAAGGCTCCGGGAAGGTCTGGATTACCACCGGAGGGCGACGGTCCTCCGGCCCACCCGGCGGGATCTCCTGTTGAGCACACGACGCCACGAGGAGCGCGCCCGCGGCGGCGAGGGAAGCGCGGAGTCCTGAGACAGAGGGGGGCGCTCGTCCGATGGTCAGCCCTCCAGGCCCTGAAGCTTGCTCCGGAGCTTTCCGACCTGCTCCTCGAGCTGAGCCGCCTTGTCCCGTTCCTTCTGGACGATCTCGTCAGGAGCGTTCTCGACGAACTGCTCGTTGGCGAGGCGCTTCTGGACACCGGCCACGAGGCCCTCGAGTCGCTCCACCTCCGAGCGCATCCGCTCCCGTTCCCGGTCGACGTCGATGACACCCTCGAGAGGCACGAAGACCTCGGCACCGTTCTCGAGGACCGCGTTGGCGCCGACCCCCGACGGCGGTCCGTCGGCGAGCTCTCCGATGCGCGCCAGCTGCTCCAGGGCCCCGGCCTGGGCCCGGAGAGACCCGCTGAAGCCGTCCGGTCCTCCGGTGACGTAGACGGCCACGCGTGCTCCCTCTCCGACTCCGTACTCCTTGCGGAGCTTTCGCACACCGACCACGAGGCTCTGCACCTCTCCCATTCGGCGCTCCGCATCGGCACTGGCGGGATAGTCGTCCGGGTCGGGCCATTCGGCGACGATGAGGTCGTCGACCCGCTCCTCTCCCTCGGGCCACGGCAACCGCGCCCAGAGCTCGGAAGTCACGAAGGGCATGATGGGGTGCAACAGGCGCAGGGCCGCGTCGAGGACGACCACCAGCGTCGCCCGGGCGGCCTCCCGGCTTGCGGGCTCCGCGTCCCCCCCGAGTCGGCTCTTCACGAGCTCGAGGTACCAGTCGCAGATCTCACCCCAGAAGTGATGATACAGACCCTCCGCCACCTCATGCAGGCGGAACCGCTCCAGACCGTCCGAGGCCTGAGCCGTGGCTCGGGCGACTCGCGACAGAATCCAGCGATCCTCGAGAGCCAGGTCGCCGGCCACGTCGTCCAAGGTCATCACCGGCTCCTCCCCGAGGCTCATCAGGGCGAAACGGCCGGCGTTCCAGATCTTGTTGGCGAAGTTGCGCCCCACGGCGAACGCCGACTCGACGTTCTCGTGGTCGAGGCTGATGTCGGTGCCGATGGCGCACTGGCTGATGATCGTGTAGCGCATTGCGTCGGCGCCGAATTCGTCCACGACCTTGAGGGGATCGATGCCGTTGCCCAGCGACTTGGACATCTTCCGACCCTTGATGTCCCGCACCGTACCGTGGAGGTACACCTCCGTGAAGGGTGCTTCGCCCTGGAACTCGTAGCCCATCATGATCATCCGGGCGACCCAAAAGAACAGGATTTCCGGCGCGGTAACCATGGTGTGCCCCGGGTAGAAGGCCTCCAGGTCATCGGTCTCCTTCGGCCATCCAAAGACCGAGAAGGGCCAGAGTTGGGAGCTGAACCAGGTATCGAGGACGTCCGGATCCTGGCGGAGCTCGGTGGAGCCACACTCTGGACATGCGGTGGGGTCCTCTCGGGCGACGATCTCCTCCCCGCAGTCACAGTACCAGACGGGGATCCGGTGCCCCCACCAGAGCTGCCGCGAGATGCACCAGTCCTGGATGTTCTCCATCCAGTGTTCGTAGACCTTCTGCCAGTGAGGCGGCGTGAAGGTGATGGTGCCGTCCCGCGAAGCCTCCAGGGCCGGCTCGGCCAGAGGCTTCATGCTCACGAACCACTGCTCTGAGAGGCGCGGCTCGACAACGGTATCACAGCGGTAGCAATGGGGCACCGAACGGGTGTAATCTTCCCTCCCCGCCATGAGCCCCTCCTCCTCGAGGGCCTTCAGCACCGCCTTGCGCGCGTCCAGGCGATCCAGGCCCCGGTACGGCTCGGGCACGGTGTCCGCCATGTGGGCATCGTCGGTCATGACGTCGATGATGTCGAGGTCGGTGCGTCCGGCGATCTCGAAATCGTTCTTGTCGTGGGCCGGGGTCACCTTCACCATTCCCGAGCCGAAGTCGGGATCGACGTACCGATCCGCCACAACCGGAATCGTCCGGCCGGCGAGGGGTAGCTCGACCATCGCGCCCACCAACGCCTCGTATCGCTCGTCGCCGGGGTACACCGCCACGCCGGTATCGCCGAGCATGGTCTCCGGTCGAGTCGTCGAAACGGTGAGGTACCACCGGCCGTCGTCCAGCTGCCCGATGGCCTCGGCGCCCGCGTCGGCGGCCGCCTGGGCGGCATCCTCGAAGCCCTCTGCGAGAGGATAGCGCAGATGCCACAGGCTGCCCTGGGTCTCCGTTCCCTCGGCCTCTTCGTTGGACAGGGCGGTCAGGCAACGAGGACACCAGTTGATGATGTACTCGCCCCGGTAGATGCGCCCCTTCTCGTAGAGCGAAACGAAGACCTCGCGCACCGCCCGCTGGAGGTCGTCGTCGAGGGTGAAGCGCGTTCTCTCCCAATCGCATGAGCACCCGATGGCCTTGAGTTGGTCGAGGATCGTCTGGCCTGTCTCGTCGACGAAGTCCCAGACCCGCTCGACGAACCTTTCCCTGCCGAGGTCGTCGCGGTGCAGCCCCTCTTCGGCGAGCTGGCGCTCCACCACGTTCTGCGTGGCGATGCCCGCGTGGTCGGTACCGGGCACCCAAAGGGCGGCCCGTCCCTGCATCCTCCTCCACCGGATGAGGACGTCCTGGACGGTGTTGTTGAGGCCGTGCCCCATGTGGAGCGCCGCCGTGACGTTCGGCGGCGGAATCACGATGACGTATGGCTCACGCCCCTCGTCGAGGACCGCCGACGCCGGCACGTGAAAGTGCCCGCCTTCGTGCCACGCCCGGTAGCGGGCAGGCTCGATGGCGCGGGGATCGAGGCGCGGGGCTAGCTCCTGACTCACGTGGGCTCCAGAGATCTCGGTCGAGGCGGCCGGGCTCGTCGCCCGGCGCGTCGTAGGACGTTGGGGCGTTGGTGCGGGGGCCTCGAAAGATGGCAGCGGGTCCTTCTCGGTGGAACCCGCTATACGGCGGGATTTCTCAGGCGTTCCGCTCGCCGGAGTCGGGGCTCTCTCCCAGCTCCTCCGGAGGGGCCCCGGAGGTGAACCACCGGGGGTCGATGAGACGCAACGTGGTCACCCGCTGAGGGATCTCCTTGAAGGCCTCGGGCCGCGAGTCGTGGAGGCCGGCGAAGATATCCCCGGGGATGGACAGAAAGGCGTCTGCCACAATCGGGTTGAATTGCGTGCCTCTGACCCTTTGGATCTCCTGGAGCGCGTAGTCCGACGGGAGCGAGCTTCGGTAGGCACGGGTCGACGTCATGGCATCGTATGTATCGCATACGGCCATGATCTGCGCCTCCAATGGAATCTCGTCCCCTCCCAACCCGTCAGGGTATCCCCTCCCGTCCCAACGCTCGTGATGATGGCGCACGCCTGGCGTGAGATGCTCGAGGGACGGAATCGTCCCAAGGATCTCGGCTCCGTCCGCCGGATGAGCCCTTATGAATACGAACTCCTCGTCGGTGAGAACTCCATCCTTCACCAGGACCCGAAGAGGGACCGCCACCTTGCCGAGGTCGTGGAGATAGCCCGCAGACCAGAGTGTCGACTTGAGTGAGCCCTCCACGCCCAGCTGGTCCGCCACGGCCAGAGCCAGGAGCGCCACCCTCCGGGAGTGGCCGGCGGTATAGGGGTCCTTCGCGTCCACGAGGTTGGCGATGATGGTCAGGAGCTGGGTCGTGGACGGCGCAGGCACTTTGGGCGGGAGAACCCGTTCTGCCGCCCCCATGATGAGGTCGCCGTAGTCGGCTTCGTCGAAGGGCGGCAAGCGGCCATCGGCCTGGAGAGAGAGCCACGCCTGTGCGACCTCGGGGCCGAACTCCTTGCCGGCTTGATCGCGCACGTACTCCTCGATCTCCTCTGCGGTCAGAGGTCCACGATGGGGTCTGCTCGCGGCGAGGGCCGTCACCGTATCGGCAAGGCGGATGATGCGCGCGGCCAGCGGAATCGCTTCCCCCGAGAGGCCGTCGGGGTACCCCGATCCGTTCCACCATTCGTGGTGCGCCCGGACGAGGGGGGCGAGGCCTTCGAGATGCGGGATTTCGTGTACGCGGCTCTCGGAGCGCTCCGGATGTTGCCGGACTCGGGCCCTGGCCTCCTCGGTGAGCTCGGGTTGTGGGTTCTCCCAAGCGTCCTCGGCGAGCCCCACCATGCCCATGTCGGCAAGTGTCGAGGCGAAGACGAGCTCGGAGCACTCGGCAGAAGGGAGTCCCAACTCGATGCCGAGTCGATTGGCAAGGACCGCCACTCGGGGGGCGTGGTCTCCGAGGTAGCCCTTCGCCGACGCCATGACTCGCGTGAGGGCTTCCAGGAGCCCAACGTGGAGCGAACGTCCGCCCTCGTCCGGAACTTCGTTGGTGCTCATCCTACCAAGCTACGGGCCAACCTCGGTCAAAGGACAGCTTCTTGCCCGCAGCCTCATGGGTGCCGGATACCGCTGGTATCGGGTCGGGCAGCGGCCCGCTCGCGATCCCGTCGGGCTCGAATGGCAGCGGCCCGTTCACGCCAGTTCTCTTCGATAAGGAAGCGCTGACTCTGTCGCTCGATCTCGTCGAACTCCCACAGGCGGTAGTTCACAGCATCGCGCTTGCCGACAGGGGTCCCGAACGCAAGAGGAAGCGGTAGCGCCACGTCGCCCAGATAGATCTTGCCGTCAGCGACACCCCAGCGGCCGCCCTCACCGTCGCGGAACGTCCAGTCGGTCATACGACCCTCGGCTGCCGCAACCGCCGCCAGGGAGTCGTACCATTCGGCGATGCGCCCGGCCAGGAGAAGCTCTTCCCGTTCGTCGATGGTGAGCTCATAGAACTCGTCGGGCAGTCGGGCCCAGAGTCGGGGATCCCGGAGGTTGGGGCGGAGCCGCTCGGCGGCCGTGGGCCCCGGCGGGACGAGCTCTCCTACCACGGGTCCGGGGATGCGGGGTGGCCGCGCGTCGGCCTCGGCAGCCTCCAGCTCGATGAGTTCTTCGGGCTCCTCGGGCGCCTCGATGGACTCCTCCTCGATGTCCACGAGGCGAATGACGTCGATGCCCTGCTCGGATTCGGTCTCGGTGGGCACGCGGAAGGCCGCCGCATCGGGCTTCAGCACATCGGCGAAGGCCGTATAGAGGACGATGGCCACGACGTGGGCTACAACGGAGACCGCGGTGGCCATGAGTCGAACACGCCGCGACCCGAGGCCTCGACTGTCCTGCCAGGCCCGGTCCTCCGCTGATGACGCGCCGTCGGGCCGTGAATCCATGCTCACTGCTAAACCGCCCTCGGGGGCCAGTTCCTCCGGCGTGAGCGCCCCTTCGGGGTCAGCCGGCCGCTCTGCCCAGCCGCCGGGCGGCCTCGGCGAGCCGATCTTCTTCGACCGTCAGCGCCACCCTGAAGAAGCCCTCTCCACCGGCACCCAGGCTCGCCCCTGGCAGCACGATGACACCCTCTTCCTCCAGAGCCCGTTCGGCGAAAGCCTCCGAGGCCTCGCCACCCGGCACGGGGACCCAGAGATACATGGTCGACTTGGGTGACGTCACATCGAAACCGGCGGTGGAAAGGGCATCCACCGCGCGATCCCGCCGGCCCTCGAAGACGGCGATGTTGTCGGGCACCCAGTCTGCCCAACTCTCCAGGGCCGCCACGCCAGCGGCCTGGATCCCCATGTACTGCCCCGTGTCCATGAAGGTCTTCACCTTGGTCAAGGCACCGATGATGTCGGCGTTGCCCACCGCCCAACCCAGTCGCCACCCCGTCATGTTGTACGTCTTGGACAGGGAGTGGAACTCGAGCCCCGCCTCCCGCGCTCCGTCGAACTCGAGTATGCTCCGCGGCCGATATCCGTCGAACCCGAACTCCGAATAGGCGTTGTCGTGGGCGAGGATCACGTCGTGCCGGGCGCAGAATTCGATGGCCTCCTCGAAGTACGCGTCCGGTGCCACGGCCGCCGTGGGGTTGTTGGGGTAGTTCAGGTATAGGATGCGCGCTCGGTTCACCACCGTTGCAGGCACGTCGCCCAGAGGGATCAAGAAGTCGTTCTCAGGCCGCAGGGGCACGAGCCAGGGCTCGCCCCCGGCCAACGTCACCGAGCCGAGATAAGCCTGGTAGCCCGGGTCGGGGATGATGGCCGCGTCCCCAGGTTCGACGTACGCGAAGGGCAGATGTGCCAGGCCGTCCTTCGATCCGATGAGCGGCAACACCTCCTTCCACGGGTCCACCGAAACACCGAATCGAACCTCCATGAAACGGGCCACCGCCTCGCGAAACTCACCCAAGCCGCTCTGGAACGCATAGCGGGACAGTCGTTTATCCCCTGCAGCTTCACGTAGTCTCTCGATAACCTTCGGCGGGGGATCAAGAGGAGCATCCCCAGCTCCGAGGTCAATGACGTCGACCCCGGCGGCTTCGATCTCCCGACGCCTCGCCTTCATCGCCGCCAGCGGAAAAGGCGGCAGCGCGCGGTACCGGGCGTTGGGTTCGGGCATCAGTCGGCGGCAACGACGGGGTTCGCCACCTTCCCTACTCCGTGGACCTCGACCTCCACCGTGTCCCCGGCTACGACAGGCCCGATGCCGTCAGGTGTACCCGTGGCCACCAGATCGCCGGGCTCCAGGGTCATGATGCCGCTGATGTACTCGATGATCGCCGGGATGTCGAAGGCCATGTCCGATGCAGGGGCGTGCTGCTTCACCTCACCGTTGACCCGTGTCGTGACTCCCAGCCCGTCGAGATCGACCCCCGAGACCGGCACGGGCGTGCCCACGGGGCAGAAGGTGTCGAAGCCCTTGGCACGTGACCACTGGCTATCCGTCCGCTGAAGATCGCGAGCCGTGACGTCGTTGACGGGCACCACGGCCGAGATGTGTGCCCAGGCCTGGGCGGCGGGTACGTTTCGAGCCCGGGTGCCGATGACGACGCCGATCTCGCCCTCGTAGTGCACCTCTCCGGACTGTGGCGGAATGACGATGGGCAGCCCGTCCACCAACAGAGACGACGGAGGCTTGAGGAAGATGAGGGGCTCGGAGGGAACGTCGCCGCCCATCTCGGCGGCGTGCTTCGCGTAGTTCTTTCCGACGCAGACGATCTTGCTCGGCTGGACCATGATGTGGGTACCGTCGTGGAGGGTCAGGTAGGCGACTACCAGGTGGGCGAAAAAAGGAGAAGGCCGTCCGAATCTCGTCGGACGGCCTCTGATCTACGCGATGCGGGCGCGTGGCGACAGGCGCGGCGTCAGCTCTCGGATTCGCTGGTGTGGAGCCAGGTACCCACAAGGGCGCCACCGGCGGCGATGGTGAGGATCACGGCAATGACGGTCCACCAGAACCCGAGGTCCTCGAAGCCGGTGGCCCAACCTGCGCTGGCCTTCCTCAGCGCGATGAAGGCGAGGCCGAGATAGGCGACTCCGACTCCCATTCCGATGATCCGCTTCATCGCTCGTCTCTGACTCTCGGGGTGGACGCGGGCCCGTCAGCCCACTCGGCGCTCAATCTAGAGAGGTCCGCCGGACGGACAAGGGGGCCCCCGTCACCCATAGAAGGCGGCCAGGCGCTGCTGCACCTCGTGCCACGGTCCTTTCACCACCGGCGCCGGAGGCAGGGAGCCCCTCAGATACCGACCGTACCGCTTGGTGAGAATCCGACGGTCGAGAAGCACCACCGCGCCGCGGTCGGTCCTGGAGCGGATCAGGCGACCGAAGCCCTGCTTCAGGCGCAGCGCCGCCTGGGGAAGCATGAAGTGGTGGAAGGGATCGATTCCACGACGCTCCAGGGCTTCCATGCGGGCCTGCGTGATCGGCTCGGTGGGCACGCGGAATGGCAGCTTCTGGATGAGGAGGCCCCGAAGTGGATCTCCGGGCACGTCGACGCCCTCCCAGAACGAGGCCGTGCCGAGAAGAATCCCGTCGCCCGCCTGAACGAAGCGGTCGAGCATTCGGTGTCGGTCCTCTTCTCCCTGGACGAAGAGAGGCCACTCGACGTCGAGTCCCATGTCTCGCACGCCCCGGGCCACCGCCCTGAGGGCATTGTGGGAGGTGAAGAGCGCGAAAATCCCTCCGTCGGTCATCTCCGCAAAACGGGCAAGCACGTCGGCGGTCGCCTCGTGAACCGCAGGATCACGACCCTCCGCGGAAGGCAGGTCCGTGGGAATCGCCAGCATGGCTTGATCTTCGAAGGCGAAGGGTGACGGCACGATGCGCTCGTAGACCGCCACCTCTTCCTCCTCGAGCTCGAGTTCGTTCACCGTGATGCCCATCCGGCCACGGAGGAAGTCGAAGCCCTTCCGCGTGGTGAGCGTCGCGGACGTGAGGATACTCGTGTCGACCTGGGTGAAGAGCGACTCCCTGAGAAGCGCGCCGAGCTCGATGGGTGCGGCTGCGAGGACCAGATTGCTTCGTTTTCCCTTGCCACGGGACTCCATCCATCGGACGAAGGCCGAAGCCTCGTCCCCGGGGGCGAGCACCAGACGCAGACCGTGGGCCGCCGCGGCCAGGCGGCGCTCGATGGAGCGGATGTCGAGAATGCGACCTTCCAGGCTGTCCTGAAGCTCCTCCGAAAGCTCGAGCCGGGCCCGCAGCTCGGAGAGTTCGCGCTCGAGCTTCCCGAGGCCGGCCAAGGTGGCCTTGAGGCGCTCGGCCGTGTCGTTCGACTCGGCCGGCTCACCCCGACCCTGTGGGCCGAGGCGAACGGCGCCCTCCCCCGGTGGGGCGAAGGGTTCGAGCCGCTCGAGAAGGCCCTCAACCTCGGCGCGCAGGCGGGACAGCGCCGGGCGTACGCGGTTCTCCAGCCGTTCGCGAAGCTCGGTACCACTCTCGTGGGACCCCACCGCCTCGTGGACCGCGGTGAGGATACCCCTGCCCCTGCGGTCCAGACGCGACATGGCCCGGAACAGGCCCCGCCTCGTGATCTCGACTCCTAGGTGCGACGTAGCGGCATCTTCGACGTTGTGGGCCTCGTCGAGGACAACCTTCTTGTACGCCGGGAGCACCGCCGATTGGGTGTAGTTGTTCGTCGCTCTGCGAACCGCCAGGTCGGTGAAGAGAAGGTGGTGGTTCACCACCAGGAGTTGGGCCGACGCCGCCCGACGGCGAGCCTTCTGGTAGAAGCACTGCTGAAAGTGGGGACAGCGGGCCCGAAGGCAGATGTCGGGATCGCTGCGCACCTCTTCCCAGGTGTCGGGTGAAGGGGAGAAGGTCAGGTCCGAGAGCGACCCGTCCTCCGTCGTGCCAATCCATTCCCTGAGCTCCCGGAGCTCTCCGGAGCGGTCCTCCTCGAACAGGCTCGCCTGGCTCTCCTGAGCCAGCAGCGCACGGCGGATGGAGATGTAGTTACCCCTGCCCTTCACCAGAGCCCACTCCACCTCTCCCACGAGTTGCTGGACCAGAGGAAGGTCCTTCCCGGCGAGCTGTTCCTGGAGGTTTATCGTGTTGGTGGAGACCACGGTGCGTTCGCCGTTCTCTTGAGCCCAACGGACCGCCGGGAGGAGGTACGCCAGCGACTTCCCCGTACCCGTGCCCGCCTCGACGAGCGTGATTCCCCCGTCGTTGAAACGTTCGCTGACGGCCACCAACATGTCTCGTTGGCCGGGACGGTCTTCGTACCCGGGATACCGCTGCGAAAGCGATCCACCCGGCGCCAGCACGGCGTCGAGTTCCCCGGTCTCCAGGAGGACCCTCTCCTTGGGCGCAGGCGGCTCGACTACCACGTACATCTTCGCGGCATCGTTGTCGACGATGGCGGTCCCCAATCCCTGCTCATAGAGGTGACCTGCCACCCGCATGTCGGCCTCGGAGGGCTCCAGGCCGCCACTGGGGTGGTTGTGGATCATGACGCCGCCCTCAGGAGCATCCTTTGCCGCCACGAGAACCGCGGCAAAGTTGCCGCGCGCCACCGCCCTGGGATCGTGGACCACACGGTCACCATCCACCGAAGCGAGGAAGCAGACCTCCCGGCCTCCAGCTCGCTCGATTTCGCCCCTGATGCGCCGTCGCGCCGCCGGGTCCAGAGTCAGCGCTCTCGCCGGGGAGCCCTGATCGGACGCGGCCTCCGTCCCCGAGACCTCTTGGTAGTCTTCGCCGTCCAGCCCATCGAGGCCCGCGAGCGCCTCCTTGGGCAGCGTCAGCGGGAATCCCTCGGGTATGTCGGAGCTCAAGTCTTCAGCTTCTGCTTCTTCGCCGCGGGAAAGAGGACGTTGTTGAGGATCAACCGATATCCGGGCGAGTTGGGATGGAGAGCGAGATCCGTCTGGGGGTCACCGATCTGGTGCTCGGCATCTTCGGGGTCGTGGCCCCCGAAGTAGGTCCACGTCCCCTCGCCCAAATTGCCGTGGATGTATTTGGCCCAGTCGCCCTCCTGGGCGAGGACGATGGTACCGGCTTTGAGACGATCTTCACGAAACGCCGTCGTGAGTCCGTAGAAATCGGGAAGCACCGACTCGTGGTTCTGGGTGAGCATGGCCGGGACCGGATCGAACTTGGCCGAAAACTCGAAAAGACGATACACGCCGAGGTCCTTGCGCCACGGGGTGTTCACCTGGTGAGCGTCGATATCGGAGAAGGAACTCACCGACGGCGCCACCTGCACCTGGGCGTCGGTGAACGCCATGGCCAGATCCCAACGCATCTTGGACGACGACGCCGGATCGGGTGGCGTCCCGTCGGAGTACGCGGCGGCGATGTCGACCCCCTCAGCGGCCAATGCCAGCTCCAGGGTCTCGGTCGCCGAGCACATGGCGAACAGGAACCCTCCGTTCTCCACGTACTCCCGGATGGTCTGTGCCACGTGTTTCTTCAATGCCGGGACGTCGGCGAATCCCCCGGCTCGAGCCACTTCCTGGTTCCGAGCGACCTCCTCCTGGAGCCAGGGGGCGCCGGAGTACGTGAGGAAGAACTTGGAGTACTGACCCGTGAAGTCTTCGTGGTGGAGGTGGATCCACTCGTAGTCTTCGAGATCTTCTTCCAGGACTCGGTCGTCCCAGATGGTCTCGTACGGAATGTCGGCGTACTCCAACGCCATGGTCACAGCGTCGTCCCACGGGGTGGAGTTGGGTGGGGTGTAGATGGCGATGGTGGGCGCCCGCTCCAAGGGCACGGTCTCCATGTTCGACGCCTGCACTGTAGCACGCATCCGTGCCTCGGCCGCCGCGTTCATGGGCTCCACGGTGACGCCCCGGAAGGCGGCTTCCCTCCGAACGTCGTCCCGGTCGGGGAGGAGAAAGGACCCGCCCCGGTAGTTGAGAAGCCACTCGGCCTTCTCCTGCTGCTCCAGGGCCCAGTAGGTCAGTCCGTAGGCCTTCAAGTGGTTCTGCTGCGTACGGTCCATTGGCACGAGCAGGAACTGGGCCGACGCCGCCGAGCCGGTGAACGCCAGGGCCATGGCCACGAGGGCGGTTGCTACACATCGATGAAGCATCTCGTCCGTCATTCCTTTCGTTCTCATGGAGCGCGGCCGCCTCATCGGCTGCCGCGACTTCTCAGGCGCTGGAGCTCGAGGCGGGCGTCGGGCACGACGGCAGCGTTGGGACGCCGGGCTATCAGATCTTCGAGCAGCCGGATGGCCTCGTCCACTCCCCCATCCTTGGTCGCATGGTGCCGGGCAAGCTCCAGCGCGGCCTCTGCGCTCTCCACGGCTCCGGGATGATCTTCGACCAGCCGGGACCGGATGGCGGCAGCGACCTCATCGGCGCCGCCGGCCGCCGCGATCCGTCCGGCTTCTGCCAGAAGGGGTGCGCTCTCCTCTGACGGAAGGCTCCTTACCGCCTCGGCAAGCTCCATCGCCGCCTCGGCGGCCTCGCCTCGACGTGCTCGGACGCTTGCCGCGGCAAGGGCCTCGGCCCCTTCAGCCGAAATCCGCCCCAGGAGTCCCGTGAACTGGATGACGCCCGTGGCGTCGGAGGGAGGCAGGCCCGTGAGGGCCAGGAGGAGCGACGTGCGCCCTTCCTCCAACTCCCCGCGGCCCAGCAGGAGATAGCCACGTTCGAGTGAGCTCCGGGGTCCGTTCACGCCTTCCAGGACCGCTTCCGCCCCGGCCTCATCCCCTCGGGCGTGGAGGGCCGCGGCGACGGTAGCCGCCAACCCGTCGAGTTCGGGAGCGTTCTCGAAGCGCTGACGGAACTCGGCCAGGAGATCGGTCAGACGCCCCGGGTCTGCGTGCCCGCCCTCGAGCTCGATGGCCCTCGCCGTCGCGCGACGACGGTCCACCGACCGCGGCGAGTACGACTCCACAAGTCGCCACTGGGCCTCGAGAGCCGTCGTGGTGTCTCCCGAGGCCAGCGCTACGTCCACGATGCGTTGATCGAACTGCCGGCGTTCGGCGGGCGACTGTGCCTCGTCACCGAGTTCGTCGTACGCCCACGAAGCCAGAGCGACCATCCCCTTCTCTCTGGCACGCCTCGCGGCGTCGGCCAGGAACGACGAGCGGGCTCGCCCGTCCATCGCCCGCGCCACCGAACGAACGAGCTCGTCTGCCCGCTGGCTGAGGCCGAGATCCAACGCCAGGCGCGCAGCGGCGGTCCGGCGCGGGAGGCGGTCGGACTCTGCCAGTTCGGCCACCACCAGCCGGCCCACCTCCCGGCGACCTTCCGAAAGATCCGAGAGCCTCCGGGAAATCGCGGCAGTCTGCCCCCCGTCGTCTCCCACCGCCGCCGCCCACTCGACCGCGCCCCCCGTCCGATCACCAGCCGCCACCAGGAGGTCGCCGATCTCCAGCGCGAAGGCGTCGTCGGAGCCCACACCGTCCCGCCCCCGCCTGAGGACCGCCATGGCGTCCTCAGGCCCGAAGGCGTCTTCGTAGACCCTGGCGATCTCACGGTAGGCGACGGCTTCCCGAGGATCCCGATCGATCCACGCCTCGGCTTGCCGGCGCATGGCGTCGAGGGAGTCCACGTCCGTGAGTACACGCAATCCCAGAGACCTCACTCCAGGGGAGTCGGGATCGACGGCCAGGTAGGCCTCGATGGGCGGCAGCAGCTCCACGAGCTGGCCCTGGGCCCGGAGCACCCGCTCGAGCGCGAAGATCCCTCCTGACGACTCTGGGCTTTCGGCCAAGAGGCGCCGGAGGGCGTCGGCGGCTCCTGCGTAGTCTCCTCGAGACTCGCGGGCGGCGGCCTCCCGAAGGAGGCGCGCCTCGGCGCTCCGTACGCCGCTCTGCCCGGCTGCGGGCTGCGGAGCGAGCGACATCGTCACCGCGACGAGGAACAGCCACGGCGTTGTCGCGGCCGCCAAGCCCCTCACGATCCACCTCCGGGACGCGCCGGGGGCCGGGCCCGGTTGAGGCGTTCGAAGTAGTCGAGGACGAGCTGACGCACGGCGGGACTGAGTCGCTGCAGCTGCTCGCCGTCGGGAACCTCGTACGGCATCACCCCGAGCTGTTCACCGGTGAGCGAGAGTACCGCACCCCGCTCGAAGTCGCCGGGCGCCTCCGACTCCCTCTCCTCCGAAAATTCCTCTCGTTCCAAGGAGCGACCGGCATCGAGAAGTCGATGGAAGAGCCGCTCCTGACGCTCGACCATCTCCGGCGTGAGACGACCCTGCTGGAGTTCCTGGGCCAACATCGCCGCCTCCTGGGCGAGCTGCTGAAGGTCGCCCAGGGACTGCTCGGAGCCGGGTTCGTCGGCCAGGTCCCCGAGATCGCTGGCCACGGACTGCTGCCCTTCGGACATCTGCTCGAGTTGTTGCGACATCGCCTGCTCACCGAGTTGCATCGGCATGAGCTGGGTGCTCTGGTTCATGATGTCACCCTGCTGCTGGGCCAGCTGCTCGAGCTGCTGCGCGACCTCTTCGCCGCTCTGTCCCTGACCCTGCTGGCCCATCTGCTGGGCTCCGGCGATGGACATGAGCGCGAGCTGGTTCAGGTCGGCGATGGCCTGCTCGGCCTGAGCCGAGGGTGACGGCGTGGCTCCGCGGCGGCCTTCCATAGCCTGGATCGTGTTCTGCAGGGACTCCATGGCCAGCCCCATCTGCGCCGAGATCTCGGGGTTGGCACCCATCTGTCCCTCGGTGGCCATCTGGAGGTTCTGGGCGATGTTCTCCACGCCCTGCAGGAGGGATTGCTCCTCCGCCCGCATCTGGGACATCTCCTCCTGGCCGGCACTCTGCATCTGCTCCCGGAGCTCGGCCTGACGGCGCGCCAGTGACAGGGCGTCGTCGGCGGTGCGCATGAGGGCTTCCTGCTGCGCCTCCATCTGCTGCTGACCCATCTGCTGCATGGCCTCCTGCATTTCCTGGGAGGCCTGCTGCATCTGGTCGGCAGCTTCCTGCGCCTGCTCCCCTGCCCGCTGGGTCTCGCCGCTCTGGGCTTGCTGCTGGGCCTGCTGCATCTGTTGCCGGGCTTCCGACGCGCTCTCCCGCGCCTGTTCGACCCCTTCCGATGCGTCCATCTCGCCCATCTCGGCCAGCCGCTCCTGGAGATCTTCCATCCGATCCTCCAGCCGCTCGGCCTGATCGGCGAGGTCCTGCTGCTGCTGGGCGCGAAGTTCAGGCTGATCGGCTTCGGACATTGCATCGGCCAGGGCTTGCTCCTGGCGGGCCAACTCCTCGGCCTCGTTCGTGGTCGCGCGGAAGTCCTGTTCCAGGGCGGCCCGTTGGAAGCGCTCCAGCGCCTCCTCCAGCCGCTCTCGGAAGTTCTCCTGCTCGCCGGCCATGTTCTCCAGCGACTCGTTGGCCTGCTGGAGGTCGTCACCGTCCAGGGCCTCGGCGAGCTCATCCATGCGCTGCTGGAGGTCGTCGCCGGTCATCTGGCTCAACATCTCCTGCAGCTCCTCGAGCTGGCGCCGGAGCTCCGGATCGGCCTGGCCAGCCTCCTCCATCATCCGTTCCAGCGCCTCCATCTCCGAGCGCAGCGAATCGACGTCCTGCGACATCGCCGCCTGCTCCTCCAGCGATCTGGCCAACTCCTCGCGTTCCTCGAAATCGGCCTGGGCCTGCTCCGTCCCCTGCTCCTCCCCACGCCGGGTAGCCGACTCCATGGCCTGATCGCGGTTCTCCGTCGCCTGACGCTCGGCCTCGGCCGCCAACTCTTGAAGTCGCTCGGCCACGCCCTCGAAGGCATCTTCCGCCTCCCTGCGCAGTTCGGCGGCATCGGGCATCCGGAGGACGTACTCTTCGGAGACCGCGACCTGAGCGCCCGGACCGTTGTCCACCGCCCGAGCGAAGTAGCGCACGGTGTCGCCCGGCAGAAGACCCCACGTTCGCAGATCGAGGAGCGGTCGAGCCAGGATGGCCCGCTGTCCGCCCACCTCGAAACCCTGCTCCACCGGATCCCGGCGCTCCCCGAAGGACGTGACCCGGTATGCCACCAGCTCGACCCGCCGAAGCCCGTAGTCGTCGGCGGCCTCCAAAACGAGGGGCTGGCGGAGGTTCAGGGGCATGACGGTGTCCCGCCCAGGCGAGGGGATCCGGATCATGGGTTCGGCGTCGGCGACAAGGGTCACCTCGAGGGGCTCCGGCTGGATCTCGGCGCCGGCTCCTGCCTCGTCACGGAAGTCCCACTGCACCACCCGAGAACGTCGCGGGGTCCACCGGGCGACGAAGCTACGATCGTCCACCTCGAAGGAGACGACCTGTGCGCCCAACGAGTCCACAAGAGCCACCGACGAAAGCGGCCGGCTCGTCGTCCCTTCGAAGCGAACGGTGGTCCCTGCCGGTAGACGCAGCGGGGGCGGGTCGCCCCGGTACTCGTCGGCCGGGAGACCCGTGTGGGGCGGGTACACGATGTTGAGGACGAGATCGCTGACGAAGAGCGGATCCACCGGAGTGATGGTGAAGGTCGGCGACTCGTTGCCCTCCACATCGCGAATGCGGTATTCGGTGGTCGCAGACACCGTGCGGAACGTGTAGCGGGCCCGGCCATTCACCACTTCGAGGCGCTCGGTCCGGGCAATGTCACCCGCCGCCTGGTACGCCAGATCGACGTACTCGCGAGCCACGGCCGAGATGTCCAGCTCCACGTCGGTGCCGCGCTGGACCTCCACCGTCCCCGGCA
The DNA here is from genome assembly GCA_013002885.1 of Gemmatimonadota bacterium. GTDB lineage: Bacteria > Gemmatimonadota > Gemmatimonadetes > Longimicrobiales > Gaopeijiaceae > UBA2589. The sequence continues at coordinate 16,925 of JABDLS010000011.1, forward strand.
CGACCACCATCGCGGGAAGGACCGGATCGACCATCGTCGCCACCGGCGACATGAGTCCACTCAGAGCCGCGGTGCTACGGGTGGGAGCCAGGGCGGTGAGGCCACCGACGATCATGGTCATGGCCCCGAGCGCGACCAGCCCTCGTTTCGTCCATCGACGGACCACAGCTCCCAATGATCCAGAGAGGTCGTCCACTGACCGACCCTCGAGGTCTCGGAGAACCCCGAGGATGGCACGCTGGCTCAGCGAGCTCGAGACGCCGTGGGGCGTTGCCCGCGTCAACTCCAGGGCGCCACGAAGGACACCTGAGCGCACACCCGTCGCCCGCTCCATGGCCGCGGCGACACGCGTCTCGGTGATCTCCCGGCGGGACAGCGTGCCGAGGCCGATGATCGCCGCGATGATCCCGAGTACGCCGACGAGGTCGAGGACTGCGGGGACGTCGCTGCCCTGGCGCCACCCCTCGGCGCCCACGAGCAACCATGCCGCGGCGAACAGGAGGAGCCCCAGGACGGCGATCCAGACCGTGGCGGCGAGACGGGCCCGGTCACGTAGGTGGTCGCGAACCGCGTCGACTCGCGCTTCCAGTTGGCGACTCGACGGACTCACGAGACGACCTGCCCGAGGGCGAAGAGGAAGAGATTCACGCCCATCCGGAGGGCATCCTCCCGGGTCTCAGGCGAATCCTCGTGAACGGCCTCGTCTTCCCAACCGTCACCGAGGTCCGACTCGTAGGAGTAGAAGACGACCATCCGACCGTCGACAAAGATCCCGAACGCCTGAGGAGGGTTGCCATCGTGTTCGTGGATCTTCGGGAGGCCGTCGGGGAAGTCGTAGAGGGTGTGAAAGACCGGATGGTCCGCAGGGATCTCCACGAGTTCCGCGTCAGGGAAGATCTCCCCCATCTCCGAACGAAAAGACTCGTCGAGGCCATAGTTGTCGTCGGCGTGGAGGAAGCCACCCGCAAGGAGGTAGTCGCGTAGGGCTGAGCGCTCTGCCGGCGTAAAGGCGACGTTGCCATGACCCGTCATGTACAGGTACGGATAGTCTCGTAGCGCGGGATCGAGTGGTGTCACCGTGGCCTCGCGTCGCGACAGCGGAACGCCGGTCCGTTCGCGGATGGCGGCCATGAGATTCGGTAGCGACGACGGGTTCGCGTACCAATCGCCTCCACCGTCGTACTGCAGGCGAGCGATCGTTATGGAGTCGGGAATCGGCTGTGAATCGGCTGCCCCGACGTCGAACCCGACGCCCGCCGCTGCGGCCACCACCGCCACGATGCCCCATTTTGCCCGAATCATGCGCTCCTTCTAGCTCCCCTCGAGATCGTGCACGATACGGTAAGCGTCGTTGCGCGCCAGGTCGAGACGCACCGCGACCTCCTTGGCCACCGCCGAGGGACGCAGTCCGTCGTCCAACAGCTCCCGGGCCAGTCTGCCGGCCTCCGCTTCAACGTCCACCCCTTCGGCGTCGGGGCCCGTG
>JABDLS010000032.1 GCA_013002885.1 Gemmatimonadota bacterium
CCGCGAAGCCTCAGCGGAGGTCGACGGCGATGCTCAGCCCTCACCCATTTCCCTCTTGAAACGAGCCCCGGAAGAAGGAGTTCGGGCGCGACCTAACGTCCCGGAATTCTGCTGCCGCACCCGCTCGGTTGGCAAACCAAGGGCGTTACTCGAGATGCCCTCAACGCCTTCGCGGACAGCAGCAATTCCTTGTTAGAAAGCGAGCGCTCTATTACACTTGCCATTAAGCATTAACCACGTCCGGAGTCGACCGCAGCTTGATTCAATCCTTCAAGAACCGCGGTACGGAGGACATATACGACGGACTCGGCACCAAGGCCGCCCGGAAGACACTGCCGTCCCAGCTGCACAGACGAGCTTCCCGGGCTCTCGACCAGTTGAACGCGGCCGTATCGCTCGACTCTCTCTCGCTGCCAGGACTACGGCTCGAGAAGCTGAAGGGTGATCGTAAGGGTCAGCATTCGATCCGAATCAATGATCAGTATCGAATCTGCTTCTTCTGGACTGAGGCGGGGCCTGAGGCGGTCGAGATCGTAGACTACCACTAGAGCGTTAGGCTCTCGACCAAGGAATCAGCCATGCGTCTACCGAAGAATCGACGCCCGACGTCGCCCGGTGAGGTATTTCTGGAGGACTTCCTCATTCCCCTCGGCATTACGCAGAAAGATGCCGCCGAGCGATTGAGGATGTCCTACCCCCGGATGAACGAGATCGTGAACGGAAAGCGAGCCGTAACACCCGACACCGCTCTGCGCCTCTCGAAGTTCACGGGTACCGAGCCAGAGTTTTGGCTGAACCTTCAGCAGGCCGTGGACCTCTGGGATGCCCTACACTCTGACGCAGCGGAGGAGCTCGACTCCATCGAACCTGCTCAGGTCGCCTGAACGGGCTCTATCCCCCGCTTTCTAACGTCTCGCGATTCTGCTGCGCGTGCACCGAGCGCACAAGCGCGCAGCGCTTCCCACTACGGTCTCACGCGACTGCAGCAATCGCTTGTTAGATGGCCCCCGGTGGAACTTCCAGTCGAGTCCGACGAAGTACCCGGATGATCACCGCACTCTTGCTTTCCCTATCGATCACCCTGCCCTCCGACACGACGGTGCTCGTCGCAGGGGTTGAAACGCCCTTCGTGCGGCTTGAGCCCGGCACGTTCGAGCGAGAGAACGGGCCCGACGAGTTTCAGCGCGTCGTGTTGACCGAGGGATTCTGGCTCGGCAAGTACGAGGTGACCTGGGAGGCCTGGGAGGCTGTCATGGGGAATCGTGACGACCAGAGCCAGCCCAGCCACCCGGCCCGACAAGTCAGTTGGATTGAGGTATCGGAGTTCCTGGAGCGGGCGAGCGCGGGCGTTGAGGGCTGGGGGTTTCGGCTACCCACTGAAGCCGAGTGGGAATACGCCGCTCGGGCAGGATCGCCCTCCGATTGGACCTCAGGGCCAGACTCCTTGATCCTGCTCGAATACGCGTGGATCAGGCGCAACGCAGAAGGTGCTGTACAACCCGTAGGGGGTCGTCGCCCGAATGCTTGGGGACTCCACGACATGCACGGAAACGTCTGGGAGTGGACCGCAGACTGGATGGGGCCATATCCAGACCAAGTGAGTGTCACCGATCCCAAAGGCCCCACGATCGGTACCGAGAGGGTGCGTCGTGGTGGGTCGGCGGTCTACGGTGCGGCCGCCGCTCGCTCCTCATACCGGTACCAACAGCCGCCCAACCGCGGCAACGGAAACTTGGGGTTCAGGATCGTGGCTACACCCACATCGGAGGGGGCCATCTAACGTCCCGGAATTCTGCTGCCGCACCCGCACGGTGCGCAAACCACAGGCGTTACCAGACGTGGGCTCAAAGCCTTCGCGGACAGCAGCAATTCCTTGTTAGCTCGCACAGCGCCCAGCTCACTGGAACCTATGTCATATTCGACATATACTAGAGCATGAGTCCTGACGACAAGCCTCTGCTCTGGTTGGCTGGCGAGGTCAGGTCACCTCCCTTCTCCGATGAGGCCCGGCTCGAAGCCGGCTTCCTGCTTCGGAGGCTCCAGAGAGGTGACAAACTCTCCATGCCGCACTCTCGGCCGATGCCGTCGATCGGCTCGGGATGCCACGAGCTGCGCATCGTCGATCGGGATGCCACATGGCGGATCATCTACTTCGTCGCCCAAGACGCGGTGGTCATCCTCGAAGTGTTCTCGAAGAAGTCGCGACAAACGCCGAAGAAGGTGATCGACACCTGTAGGAGACGACTCGCGGCCTATTCTGATGCCCGATCACCGGGTAAGTGAGCCCAGCATGGATAAGAAGACAAAGAAGAAGCTCGAGGCGGCCGGTTGGGAGGTGGGCGATGCCCAGAACTTCCTAGAGCTCAGTGACGCAGAGGCGGCCTTCATCGATATGAAGCTCGCTCTGGCAGAGGACCTCCGAGCGCTTCGCCTGGAGCGACGTCTGAATCAAACCCAGGTCGCCCGGATCGTCGGGTCGAGTCAGTCTCGCGTCGCGAAGATGGAAGCTGCCGACCCCAGTGTCTCGATCGACCTACTGATCAAGTCGCTCCTCAAGCTTGGCGCTGCCCGTGAGGACGTGGCGGGGGCGGTCGCCCGACAGTCTTAAGGTGCGAGCTAACGGCTTGGGATTCTGCTGGCGGCCCCCGCGAGCACCCCCACGCTGCCCGCCCGCGTACCTGAAGAGGCGTACCCGCACGACGAGGCGCAAGCCGGTGCTCACCCGGCGAACCGGTGTTCAGACTTTCCCTCACCGGTAGCAGCCGCAGCAGCAATTCCG